>DATJIL010000198.1:0-47565 GCA_035493385.1 Rudaea sp. | reverse complement strand
TTGTGGCCGTTGGGGGTGGGCCAGTAATAAAGGTCGATCATCTCGGGAAGCTCCTCACTTGCCGATGCAGAACGTGGTAAAAATCTTCCCCAGCAGGTCGTCGCTGCTGAACTCGCCGGTGATTTCGCCAAGCGCCCGCTGGGCCTGACGCAACTCCTCGGCGGCGAGTTCGCCGGTGCGGTGTTCGAGATGTTCTTTCGCCGCTTGCAGATGCGCGGTGACGATTTCCAGCGCTTGCACGTGGCGCGCGCGCGCGCTGAACGCGCCTTGCGTGCCGTCGCCTCGACCGGCAAGGCGCTTCAATTCCTCGCGCAGCAAATCCAGGCCCGCGCCGGAGCGTGCGGATAACCTGATGTGGATTTCTCCACTCTGCTGCGTTTGCGCGTGCGCGGCTTCTGCGGATAGATCGATCTTGTTGTGGACGACGATACGCGTCGCCCCGGTTGCGCAGACGTCGAGCAAGGCCAAATCCGATTCGACGTGCGCGGATTCGGTGACGAGGATCGCGACATCCGCACGGCCGAGTTCGACGCGGGCGCGGCGCATGCCTTCGGCTTCGACCACGTCGACGGAGTCGCGCAGGCCAGCCGTGTCGGCAAGCGTCAGCATGATGCCGTCGAGGTTGACCGTCTCGCGCAGCACGTCGCGCGTGGTGCCGGCGATGTCGGTGACGATGGCGCGTTCGCTTTGCGCCAGCGCGTTGAGCAGGCTGGACTTGCCGGCGTTCGGCCGGCCGACGATGACGACGTGCAAGCCGTCGCGCAGGACCACGCCGCGGCGCGTGGCGGTGAGCAGGTTGGCGAGTTGCGCATCCAGCCGTTGCAGGCCATCGGCCAGTTGCGGCGCGCTCAGGAAGTCGATTTCCTCCTCGGGGAAGTCGAGCGCCGCCTCGAGCCAGGCGCGCAGGTTCACCAGCGCCTCGAACAGTGCATGCACGGATCTGGAGAAATCGCCTTCAAGGCTGCGCAAGGCGGCGCGGGCGGCGGCCTCGGATCCTGCCGCGATGAGATCGGCGACCGCTTCGGCCTGGACCAGATCGAGCTTGCCATTTAGGAAAGCGCGTTCGGAAAACTCGCCGGCGCGCGCCGGTCGCGCGCCGAGTTCGCAGGCGCGCCGCAGAATCAGGTTCAGGACGACCGGACTGCCATGCGCCTGGAGCTCGAGCACATCTTCGCCGGTAAAGGATTTCGGCGCAGTGAAGAAGATGGACAAGCCGCGATCGAGGATTGCATGGCCCTTGTCGCGGAATGCGCCAAAGTAAACTTTGCGCGGTTGCGGATTTCTGCCGGTCAGTCCCAGGGCAATCGCGCGCGCCTGCGGTCCGGACACGCGCACGATGCCGACGCCGCCCGCGCCGGGTGGCGTCGCGATCGCGGCAATCGTATCGGTGTCGACCATCGGCGCATTATCGCGCCGTGCGGGCCTCCGCCCCCAGCATCCGGTGATTGATCACCCACTGCTGCAGCAATCCCAATCCGCCATTGACCGCGTAATACAGCACCAGGCCGGACGGGAACACGAAGAAAAGCAGGCTGAACGCGATCGGCATGAATTTCATCATCTTCTGCTGCGTTGCGTCCATGCCCGGACTCGGCGGCGTGAACAACATGGTTCCCGCCATGACCGCCATGTTGATGATCGGCAGGATGTAATACGGATCGGGTGCCGACAGGTTCTGGATCCAGCCGAAGAACGGCGCGTGGCGCAACTCCACGCTTTCCAGCAACACGTAGTACAGCGCGAAGAACACCGGAATCTGGATCAGCGTCGGCAGGCAGCCGCCGAGCGGGTTGATCTTCTCCTTCTGGTACAGCTCCATGGTCGCGGCGCTGAGCTTCTGCTTGTCGTCGCCATAGCGTTCCTTCAACGCCTGCAGGCGCGGCGCGAGCTTTTTCATCTTCGCCGCGGAACGATATTGCGCTTCGCTGGCCTTGAACATGACGAGCTTGATCAGCAACACGAGCAGGATGATGGCCAGGCCCCAATTGCGCACCAATGCATGCAGTTGCAGCAGGATCCAGTGCAGGGGCTGCGCAATCGGCGTGAGCATGCCGTAGTCGGCGGTCAGGGCCAGGCCCTTGGCGATACCGGCATCGGAAATCGCGTCAAGCTCGCCGAGCAGGGTCGGGCCGATATACAAATGCGCATCGACGCTGCGCGATTGTCCCGGCGCTACGGTGATCGACGGCGACAGCGCGCGCACGAGATAGCGCGGCGCGCCGTTCGCGACATCCACGACCGCGCTCGAATACGTGTCGATTTCGCTCTTGTCGGGAATCCAGGCGCTGAAGAAGTAATGCTGCAGCATCGCCGTCCAGCCGCCGGCGAAACTGCCGGTCAGCGGTTCCTTGGCGAACTTGTCGAACGCGAGCTTGTTGAACTTGTGCTCGGGGCTGTACCAGGCCGCGCCGACGTAGGCGTAGCGTTCGGGGTTGTTGAAACCGGTGGCGGCCGGCGGCGCCGCGCGTTGCAGCTGGCGATAGGCGTTGCCGGACCATGCCGCAGTACCGGCGTTGGCAATGTCCTCGCGCGCGCCGATCAGATAGCTGCCGCGCTGGAAACTGTATACTTTTGTCACTTTCAGACCCGCGGCATCGGACCAGGTCAACGGCACTTCCAACGCATCCGCGCCCACTGACAGCGTGTATTCGGTCTTGTCGGCGTGGAACAGGGCCTGGTGATCCGGCGCGGTGGCGGAACCGGCAGCACTCACGAGTCCGGATTGCGCGACATAGTAGGTTGTCCCGGCATCGTCGAGCAGGCGCACCGGTTCGTGCTTTTTCTCCGCATCCGCCGGATAGGCGAGCAGGTCCGCATGCACGATGGAGCCGCCGCGGGTGTCGATGGTCAGGTGCAGCACGTCCGTCGTCACCGAGATCGTCGGCGCGGACGCGCTGGTCGTGGCCGCGGTTTCCGGCACGGCTGGCGTAGCAGCAGCCGCACCCGGCGTCGCGGTGGCCGCGGGGACGTCCGCACTGGGCACGGTCGCATTCGGTGCGGCTGCTGAAGTCGGGGTCGGCGGCGCCGGCGCCGGCTTCGGGCCGTAATCCTGCTCCCAGGCCTGCCACATCAGCAACGCGACGAACGCGAGGGCCATGAACAACAACGAACGGGTGGTGGGCATGAAGGCAAACCGGTTGGCGGCGCAGGCGCGCGTGACAAAAGACAGGTGGCGCTGCGAACGCCAATGCTCAAGAGCGGACTCTCAGGAGGCGCGCATTGTGCCGGGCGCGGGCCTATCGTTCAATGGCAGTGGCCTGCTCGGCGAGCCGCGACCACAGGGATTCGAGTTCGGCGCGCAGTTGCGCATTGGACTGTTGCACCGCCGATGGTCGTGCGATCACGACGATGTCGCAGGCCGGCAGGTCGGCACGATGCAGGCGGAAACTTTCGCGGATCTGGCGGCGGATACGGTTGCGCGCGACCGCGAGCTTGGACACGCGCCGCGATATCGCCATCCCCAGGCGGGCGCCGGGCTCGTCGCGATCGCAGTATTGGATGCTCAGCTGCTGCGAGCCCAGACGACGGCCGGATTCACGCAGGCGCGCGAAATCCGCGGGACGCAACAGGCGGGCGCTTCGCGGATGGCGCAGCGCCACGCCGATCCTTACGGGATGAGTTTCTTGCGGCCCTTCGCGCGGCGCGCGTTGAGGACTGCACGGCCGCCGCGCGTCTTCATGCGCGCACGAAAACCGTGCGTGCGCGCGTGCTTGAGATTGCCGGGTTGGAAAGTGCGCTTGGTGGCCATGACACAGGTCTTGAAAAGGAAAAAGGAGCGGGATTCTATTGGTAAAAGTGTACTCCCGTCAATGCATTCGTGCTTGGCGTGGTCGGTGCCGGAGGTTAGACTCCATGGTCCGCCCGCTGCGGCGGATGCACCGGTAACCGATTCCATCATGAGCAAATTGTGGCGGCGCTGCCTGGAACGCCTGGAAGGCGAACTGAGCGTCGAGGATCTGCACACGTATCTGATGCCCTTGCAGGCCAGCGAGGACGGCGAGGGCTTGCGCCTGCTCGCGCCGAACGCCTACACGCTGGATTTCGTGCGTTCGAAGTTCCAGGGCCTGATCGAGCGCGTGCTCGCGCACGTACATGGCGCGCCGGTGGCGTTGCGCCTGGAGGTCGGTACCCTCGCGAATCGGCGCCCGGAAAAATCCGCTGCCCGCTCCTTGTCCATCGACAGCGAGGATTTCGAGCACAACCTCGATCCGCACTACACCTTCGACACCTTCGTCGAAGGCAAGTCCAACCAGCTCGGCAAGGCTTCGGCGATGCAGGTGGCGATGAATCCGGGCCGCGCCTACAACCCGTTGCTGCTCTATGGCGGCACCGGCCTTGGTAAGACGCACCTGATGCACGCGGCCGGCAATCTTATCCGTGCCAACAATCCGGCCACGCGCGTGTTGTACCTGCGCTCGGAACAATTCGTCAGCGGCATGGTGCGCGCGCTGCAACAAAAGGGCATGGACGACTTCAAGCGCCGCTTCCGCGACGTGGACGCGCTGCTCATCGACGACATCCAGTTCTTCGCCGGCAAGGACCGCACGCAGGAAGAGTTCTTCCACACCTTCAACGCCCTGTTCGAGGGCAAGCAGCAGATCATCCTGACCTGCGACAAGTACCCGAAGGAAGTGGAAAACCTCGAGCCGCGCCTGAAATCGCGCCTAGGTTGGGGTTTGTCGGTCGCGATCGAGCCGCCGGATTTCGAGACTCGCGCGGCGATCCTGCTGGCCAAGTCCTCGGCGCGCGGACTCGAAGTCCCCGAGTCCGTCGCCTTCCTGGTCGCCAAGCGCATGCGTTCGAACGTGCGCGACCTGGAAGGGGCGCTCAACACGCTGGCGGCGCGTGCGAACTTCCAGGGCGTGCCGATCACCGAGGCATTCGCACAGGAAGCACTGCGCGACCTGCTCACCGTGCATGCCCAGGCGATCACGCTGTCGAACATCCAGAAAACCGTCGCAGACTACTACCAGATCAGCCTGCCGAACCTGTTGTCGACGAGCCGCAGCCGTTCGTTGGCGCGGCCGCGGCAATTGGCAATGGCACTGGCCAAGGAACTCACTGAGCACAGCCTGCCGGAAATCGGCAAGGCGTTTGGCGGCCGCGATCACACGACCGTGCTGCATGCCTGCCGCACCATCAGGGACCTTTCGCAGAAGGATGGCAAACTGCGCCAGGATTGGGAAAAACTGCTGCGCGAACTGACGGGCTGAGCCTGGCGGTGCAGCGTTTGTGGATAAGTTGTGCAACAATGCGCCGGGGTTAGTTATCCACAAAAGCGAGGGAAATCACCCACAGGTCTACGTTGGGATTTCTTATTGCAAGTTATTGATAAATAATTATAAATAAAGTAGTCCACGAATCCACAGCCCCAACAACAGCTCTTTCCATATATCAAACGAAATCACGGAAGCAGCCACCATGCACTTCAGTATCCAGCGCGAAGTCTTGCTCAAGCCCCTGCAACAAGTCATCGGCGTGGTGGAACGCCGACAGACGCTTCCAGTCCTGTCGAATCTGCTGGTCGTCTCGGGTTCGGGGAAAGTGAGTTTCACGGGCACCGACCTTGAGGTGGAAATGTCGGCGAGCGTCGATGCGGTCGATGCGGATGCCGGTGAAGTGACGATTCCGGCGCGCAAGCTCTTCGATATCTGCCGCGCCCTGCCGGACGGCAGCAATATCCAGTTCAAGCTGGCCAACGACCGCGTGACGGTCAGTTCCGGGCGCAGTCGATTTACTCTGGCAACGCTGGCCGCGACCGAATTCCCGGTTATCGAAAACATCGAGGTGATCGAGAAGATCACCTTGCCGAAGAACACCCTCAAGGAACTGATGGACCGCACCGCGTTCGCGATGGCGAACCAGGACGTGCGCTATTACCTCAACGGCATGCTGCTGGACCTGCGCGACAAGTCGCTGCGCTGCGTCGCGACGGACGGACACCGGCTGGCTCTGGCCGAAACCGAACTCGACGGCGGCAAGTCCGCGCAGCGCCAGATCATCATTCCGCGCAAGGGCGTGGTGGAACTGCAAGGCATGTTCGAGGCCGGCGAAGGCGACGTGGAATTGCAGTTCGGCCGCAACCATTTGCGCGTGCGCCACAACGACGTGGTGTTCACGTCCAAACTCATCGATGGCCGCTTCCCGGATTACGAGGCCGTCATTCCAATTGGCGCCGACAAAGAGGTGCATATCGGTCGCGAAGCGCTGCGCGGCGCGCTGCAGCGCGCGGCGATCCTCTCGAACGAGAAATATCGCGGCGTAAAGCTCGACGTCAGCCAGAACAAGCTGCGCATCGTCGCGCATAATCCCGAGCAGGAAGAAGCGGTCGAGGAGCTCGAGGCGCGCACGGGCGTGAACGAACTGAGCGTCGGCTTCAACGTGAATTATCTGCTGGACGCGCTCAACGCCCTGCAGGGCGAAGAAGTCCTGCTGTGCCTGCGCGACGCCAATTCAAGCTGCCTGCTGCGCATCCCTGGCAGCGAACAATCCCGGCATGTGATCATGCCGCTGCGTCTGTGACCTCTCGCTAGCGTCAGGACGCAGCGCTACCCGTGCGGTTGGACCGGCTGCATATCGAAAACCTGCGCAACATCGCCGCGCTCGATGTCGAGTTGAAACCGGGTTTCAACGTCTTTGTCGGTCCCAACGGCGCTGGCAAGAGCAGCGTTCTCGAAGCCGCTTATCTGCTGTCCCACGCACAGAGTTTTCGGGCCGGTTCCGTCGATGACCTGATTCGCAGTGGACAGCCACGAATGGCCGTCGCCGCGACGGTGGCGAGCGTGAGCGGCGAGAAGCGTATCTCCCTCGTCCGTGAAAACGCCCAGTGGCGCGCGCGCACGGATCGGGCCGATGTGCCGCAGGCAAGTATGGCCATTCGCGAAGTGGCGGTTGTCTGCTTCGAACCGGGCAGCCATGAACTGATTTCGGGTACCGGACACGAGCGGCGGCGGTTCCTGGATTGGGGCGTGTTCCACGTGGAACATCGCTTCATGGACGCCGCCAAACGCTACCGGCGCATCATCCACCAGCGCAACGCGGCCCTGAAGCAAGGGGTCGGCGACAACGAACTGGATGTCTGGGACGCCGAACTGGCGCGAGCGGCCGAACCCGTGGATCGAATGCGGGAAGACTATTTCGCCCGATTCGCCCCGTGTCTGGTGGCGGCGCTGGGCCAGTTCCTGCCGGAACTGGGCGAAGGCACTGTCGAATGGCAGCGCGGCTGGGCCGAGACCATCGGCTTGCAGGAACTGTTGGCGCAACGGCGCGCCCATGATCGCGCGCGCGGCCATACCAGCCGCGGTCCGCATCGTGCGAACTGGTCCATCCGGTTCGCGCAGGCGCCAAAACGCGAGCACCTGTCCCGTGGCCAGGAAAAACTGTGTGCGCTGGCGTGCGTATTGGCACAGGCGCGTCTGCACGCCGACGTCTGCGGTCAATGGCCCGTGATCGCCCTGGACGACCTGGGCTCCGAGCTTGATCGAGATCATCAGATGCGGGTTCTGGAATGGCTGCGCCAGGGCTGCGAACAGGCCCTGATCTCGGGCGTCGAGATGCCTGATGCCCTGCGCTATGTGTCCGGCGCCACGACGGTGTTCCACGTGGAACATGGCGGCCTGCGCAGCTTGCTATAATGCGGGATTGCCCACGCAAAAACACGAATTGTCCATGTCCGAACAAAACCCGAACCCGAATTCCGCCGATCAGTACGACGCCAGCAAGATCAAGGTGCTCAAGGGCCTGGAAGCGGTGCGCAAACGCCCGGGCATGTACATCGGCGACACGGACGACGGCACCGGCCTGCACCACATGGTTTTCGAGGTCGTGGACAACGCGATCGACGAGGCCCTGGCCGGCTACTGCGACCACGTCGTGGTGACCGTGCATGGCGATGGTTCGGTCAGCGTTTCAGACAACGGCCGCGGCATTCCGGTCGACATGCACGAGGAAGGGCGCTCGACCGCGGAAGTCGTCATGACCGTGCTGCATGCCGGCGGCAAGTTCGACGATAATTCCTACAAGGTTTCCGGCGGCCTGCATGGCGTCGGCGTGTCCGTGGTGAATGCCTTGTCCGACCACTTGTGGCTGACCATCGACCGCGACGGCTACCGCCATGAGCAGGAATACCACCTCGGCGAGCCGCTGTATCCGTTGCGTCGATTGGAAGCCTCCAGCCTGCGCGGCACGACGGTGCGCTTCCTGCCCAGTCTGGAAGTGTTTTCCAATATCGAGTTCCATTACGACGTCCTTGCCAAGCGCTTGAGGGAATTGAGTTTTTTGAATTCCGGCGTGAAGATCGAGCTGATCGACGAGCGTGTGGGCAAAGCGGATGTCTTCGAATACGAGGGTGGTATCCGATCCTTCGTGGAGCATCTGGCGCAACTCAAGACACCGCTGCATCCGAGCGTGATCACGCTGGGCGCGAGCGTGGATGGTACTTCGGTCGAAGTGGCGATGCAGTGGACCGACGCGTATCAGGAAACGATGTTCTGCTTCACCAACAACATTCCGCAGAAGGACGGCGGCTCCCACTTGGCCGGCTTTCGCGCTGCGCTGACGCGTACGTTGGGTAACTACATCGAAAGCAGCGGTTTGCAAAAGTCGGCCAAGGTGGCCTTGAGTGGCGACGACATGCGCGAGGGCTTGATCGCGGTGTTGTCGGTGAAGATGCACGATCCGAAGTTCTCGTCACAGACCAAGGACAAGCTCGTGTCCTCGGAAGTGAAGGGTACGGTCGAGTCCGTCATCAACGCCAAGTTCGCCGAATTCCTGCAGGAAAACCCGACCGAGGCGCGTGCGATTGCGGCCAAGGTGGTCGACGCCGCGCGTGCGCGCGAGGCGGCGCGCAAGGCGCGCGAGATGACCCGGCGCAAGGGCGCGCTCGACATCGCGGGTCTGCCCGGCAAGCTCGCCGACTGCCAGGAAAAGGATCCGGCGCTGTCGGAACTGTTCATCGTCGAGGGCGATTCGGCGGGCGGCAGCGCGAAGCAGGGACGCAACCGCAAATACCAGGCCGTGCTGCCGCTCAAGGGTAAAATTTTAAATGTGGAAAAAGCGCGTTTTGATAAAATGTTGTCCTCAGCCGAGGTCGGCACGCTGATCACCGCGCTCGGCTGCGGCATCGGCAAGGAGGAGTTCAACCTTGCCAAGCTGCGCTACCACCGCATCATCATCATGACCGACGCCGACGTCGACGGCTCGCACATCCGCACCCTGCTGCTCACGTTCTTCTACCGGCAGATGCCCGAGCCCATCGAACACGGCTACGTCTACATCGGCCTGCCACCGCTGTACAAGCTCAAGCAGGGCAAGCAGGAGCTGTACCTGAAGGACGACGCCGCGCTCAATGCCTATCTCGTTTCCAATGCGGTCGATGGCGCGCAGCTCGACCCCGGTGGCGGCGCACCGCCGATTTCCGGCACGGCGCTGGAGCGCCTGTTGCTCGATTACCACGCGGCGCAGGAACAGATCGTCCGCCTCGGCCAGCGTTGCGACGCGGCCGTCCTCGCCGCGATGCTTGACGCCGATATCCCGGCTGACGTGTGGACGCAACCCGAATCGGCCAAGACCTGGATCGCGCGGCTGACCGCGAAGGTCAATGCACAAGGGCTGGGCAAGCCGGCGTACGCCCTGAGCGTGCGCGCGGCGACAGCCGAGCATCCGGCCGCGCTCGTCGTCGAGCGCACGCACCACGGACTGCGCACAACCCAGGTTTTGCCCGCGGCGTTTTTCGCCGGTTCCGAATTCCGCCCGATCCGGCATGTCGCCAAACAGCTCGACGGCCTGATTCGCGCAGGCGCGAGCGTGCGCCGCGACAACGCCAGTGCGCCGGCGACGAACTTCGAGCAAGGGTCGTCCTGGCTACTCGAGCAGGCCAAGAAGGGACGCACGATCCAGCGCTTCAAGGGCCTGGGCGAAATGAACCCGGAACAGCTGTGGGAAACCACGGTCAATCCGGACACGCGGCGCCTGCTGCAGGTCAGCATCGAGGACGCCGTGGCCGCGGATCAGATCTTCTCCACGCTGATGGGCGACGTGGTCGAGCCACGCCGCGATTTCATCGAACAGAACGCATTGCGCGTGGCGAATCTCGATGTTTGACGGTCTGGGCGTATAAACGGCGACGAAACCTTGAGCGGAATGCGCGCAGCGGTTAACCTCGGTTTTCCCCGGCGCGCGTTAAACTGCGTGTGTCAGCGATCGTAAGGAGAAGGGTGGTGAACAACAATCCGAAGCAATTCATCCGCGCCGCATTGAGCGTTCTGCTGGCGTTCGCGGTGGGCGCGGCCAGCGTTGCCGCTGTGGCCAAGGACAACAAGGATGAAACCCACTATCCGAATGCAACCCGGCACTCGCCGAAATCGGATTTGTCCAGCCAGTCGGACCAGAAAGCGCTGCAGTCGGCGATCGACGCGGTCAATGGCGGAGACGAGGCGAAGGCGCAAGCCGAAGCGCAGAAGGTCATCGACTCCAGCCGCAGCAAGTACGCCAAGGGCGTCGCCTTGCAGGTGCTGGCGAACCTCAAGTTCAACAATCAGGATTACAAGGGCGCGATCGCCGCATACAAGCAATTGCTGGATCTGGACTCGGTTCCCAACGACACCTATTTCGATTCGATGTACAACATGGTCCAGGCGTATCTCGTCGATGGCCAGTACCAGGCCGCATTGGACGAGTTGAAGATCTGGCGCGAGCAGGGCAAGCGCGATACCGCCGACGCCTACGCGCTCGAAGGCAACGCGGACTATCGCCTGCAGAAATATCCGGAAGCCATCGCCGCCATGAAGAAGGCGATCGCCATGACCGACAAGCCGAAGGATTCTTGGAACAGCATCCTGATGGCCAGTTACGCCGAAAGCGGCCAGTCTGGACAGGCTTCCGGCTTCCTCGACGACCAGTTGGCCAAGGATCCGAACAACAAATCGCTGATCCACAACGCGCTCGTCATCTACATCCAGGCGAACCAGTCCGACAAAGCCGTAGCCCTGCTGGACCGCGAGCAGAAACAGGGCCTGATCACGGCCGAAGAGGATTACGTCTCCGCGGTCAGGTTCTATGCCAGCATCGCGCAGAACGACGCGAAACCCGAGATCGCGCTGAAGGGCGCGCAGCTTCTGCAGCAGGGTTTCGACAAGGGCGTGGTCAAGGCGAGCGCGGAGAATTACAAATTGCTCGGCGACTCGTACATGGTCGCGCAGAAGGAAGATCAGGCCTTGGCTGCTTATGGCAAGGCGTCGCCGTTGGCCGCCAACGGCGATCTGGATTACATGCGTGCCGAAATCCTTGGTTCGCAAACGGAGTGGGTGCAGGCGCGCGACGTGCTGCAAAAGGGCATCGCGCGCGGCGTGACGCACCCGGGCAAGGCCTACCTGTTGCTCGGCAAACTCAATCTCGGCAACAAGGACAGGGCGGCAGCCAAGGCCGCGTTCACCAAGGCCGCACAGGAAGCCGAAACACGCGATGAAGCGAAGGCCCAATTGGCGAAACTAGGAAAAGCGAAATAGAAAGCTGCGCCGATTGCAAGACGCGACGCACGACGCGATTTTCGTTTAGAGTATCTATACAATTACGGGAGGCTGGTGTAATTTAACCGGCTCCCGCGCAACGATAACGCCCGCATCACGGCAGCTTCGGCGACCGAATGCGGGGAACGACCGACACAAACTGGCTTACACGATGGCGTTCCACCCGTATCAAGAGACAGAGCGATTCAACTGGCGCCGCACCATCGGTCTGGCCGCCACGTTCGCGCTGCACGCTTTCGCGTTCATGATGCTGCTCGCGCCGGTAACGCCGCCGCAGGCCAAGGACAAGACCAAGGACAACGTCGTGACGGTGGAGTTCATCCCACCGCCGCCGCCGCCACCACCGCCACCGCCACCGCCGCCGGAACCGCCGAAGAAGCCGCCGCCGAAGATCGTCGAGCACATCAAGCCGCCGCCGCTCGCACCGCCGCCGCCGCCCGCGCCGGTGGAAGCGCCGCCGACACCGATGTCGATCCCGACGCCGCCGGCGCCACCCGCGCCGCCGCCGCCGCCGCAGGACATCGCGCCGAGCGAGAACATCAGTTATCGCAAGATGCGGCCGCCGCGTTATCCGCCGATCGCGATCCGCGAGCATCACAGCGGCAAGGTGGTACTCAAGGTGCTGATCGGACTCGACGGTTCGCCGAAGGAAGTCACGGTGGAAAAATCCAGCGGTTACCGCGAGCTGGACCAGGCCGCGATTGCCGCCGCGAAGACCTGGATATTCAATCCCGGCACGCGCAACGGCAAACCGTACGAAGGGTATGCATTGGTACCGATCGATTTCAATTTGAACGAGCTTTGATTGGCGGCGGGTAGCGCCCGACCGCAACTGGTGACACCATAGGCCTCTCACTTCAAGGGTAACGTCATGTTACAAGATGCAGGTTCCACTCAATCCGCAGCTCCGCCGGCCGATGCGGCCGCGGCGGTAACGGCAGCCCCCGCGGGCGCGCCGATTGCCGGCCACGGCGATGCTGCCGCATTGACCCACATGGGCTTTGCGGATCTGGTCCATCACTTCGACTGGCTCAGCTGGATCACGCTGATCGTGTTGATCGTGATGTCGATCGGCTCCTGGCTGTTTATCGTGATCAACGGCTGGCGCGTGTTTGCGATTCGTTCGCGCGCCGACCGCGTGCGTCACGTGTTCTGGGATACGACATCCGCCCAGGAAGCCGTGCGCACGATGGAAGAACAGCCCAAGTGGGAACCGTTCTCCAAGATCGCGCTGGAATGCGCTTCTGCCGCCGCGCACCATCAGCGCCACGAAGGCAGCCGCCTGGTTGAAGCGCTGAACCGTTCCGAGTTTATCGACCGCGCCTTGCGCCAGGGCGTCACCCGCGAGAGCGCGCGCCTGGAAGGCGGCCTTACCTGGCTCGCCACGACCGGCTCGACCGCGCCATTCGTCGGTCTGCTCGGCACGGTGTGGGGCATCTATCACGCCCTGATCAACATCGGTGCGTCGGGCAACGCCGGCATCGAAACCGTGGCCGGTCCGGTCGGCGAAGCGCTGATCATGACCGCCATCGGTCTGGGCGTCGCCATTCCGGCCGTGCTCGCCTACAACGCCTTGACCCGCGCCAATCGCGTGACCAACGCCCAATTCGACGAATTCGCGCACGACCTGCACGACTTCTTCGCGACCGGCGCGCGCGTGGAAGCCGGCGCCGCGCCGGTGATGGGCAAGTCCGCCCCGGCCACGCCGAGGAAGTAAGTCATGGCGTTCAGCGCAGGCGGCAGCGAAGGCGGCGTAATGGCGGAAATCAACGTCACGCCGCTCGTCGACGTGATGTTGGTGCTCTTGATCATCTTCATGATCACCGCGCCGCTGGCCTCGCACAGGATCAAGGTCGAACTGCCGGTCGCGAGCCTGGATAATCCGCCCGACGAGGGCGCGAGCCATCCGATCACGCTTGCAGTGAAGGACACCGGCGATCTGTTCTGGGACGACGAGCCGGTAACCGAGGCCAGCATGGTCGCGAAACTGCGCGTCGCTGCGCAGCGCCAGCCGCAACCGGAGCTGCAGATCCGCGCCGACAAGGATACCGAGTACTCGCTCATCTCAACCGTGATGGGCGATGCCAAGTCTGCGGGCATGGTCAAGCTCGGCTTCATCACCCAGGCGCACAGCGCCAAGTCGCAATGACACGCCGCCGCCCGCGGGCGGCGCGCGCTTTTGCATCGAGGTAACGCAACATGGCATTCACCACAGGCGGCGGCAGCGGACCGATGGCGGACATCAACGTGACGCCGCTGGTCGACGTCATGCTCGTGCTGCTCATCATCTTCATGATCACGATGCCGCTGCTCTCGCACAAGATCCAGATCGACCTGCCGCAGCCGTCACCGCCGCCGGCCGTGCCGCCACCGCCGCCGCCCGAACCGATCAAACTCCAGGTGCAGGCGAACGGCCAGCTGTTCTGGAACGACGAGCCGATCAGCGAAGACGCGCTGCGCGCGCAGTTGCGCGTGACCGCACAGAAGGATCCGCAGCCCGAGCTTGACATCAAGCCCGACCGCACGACGAAGTACCAACTCGTTGCCTCGGTGATGGCTGATGCCAAGAACGCTGGCATGATCAAGATCGGTTTCGTGTCGCCGGCCAGCGATCAGTAAACGAACCGCAACGCGCTGCCAGACGCCGCGGAAACGCGGCGTTTGCGTTTTCACGGCGCGCTCAGGCGGCGAGAATCTTCAGATACGCGCGAATCGTGGGAGCGAGTCCGGCGTACAACGCCTCACCGATCAGTGCATGGCCGATCGAAACTTCGGCCAGATACGGGATCGCGGCCTTGAGCGTGGGAAGATTGGCCTGGTCCAGGTCGTGGCCCGCGTTCACGCCCAGGCCGGCGGCGCGCGCCGCTTCGGCAGAGGCGACGCAGGCATCCAGTTCACGCGCGTAGTTGCCCGCGCCGAACGCGGCCGCATACGGGCCTGTATATAGTTCCACGCGATCCGCGCCGAATTCCGCGGCGCGCGCGATGTCGGGACAGCCGGCGTCCATGAACAGGCTCACGCGGGCGCCGCAGGATTTCAGTTCCGTGATGAGCGGGCGCAGGCGCATGGCGTCCACGCACAAGTCGAAGCCGTGGTCTGAGGTAAGCTGCGCGTCGCCGTCGGGAACCAGCGTGCATTGCGCCGGACGTGTTTCGCGCACCAGGGCGAGCAGGCCGGGATAACCCTCGCGCGGCGGCGCGAATCCGTTGCCTTCGATGTTGAATTCGATGCCGCCTGTGCATAGCGCGGCGAGCGCGCGTACGTCGTCCGCGCGGATGTGGCGCCGATCCGGACGCGGATGCACGGTGATGCCCCGGCAGCCGGCGGCGATGCAGGCGCGCGCCGCCTGGCTCACGTCGGGCAGGTCGCCGCCGCGCGAGTTGCGCAGCACGGCGATCTTGTTGACGTTGACGCTGAGCGCGGTCATGGCAGCAGGATACGCAAGCGCGCCATGCCGCGCTAGCGCAGCGACGGCGTGCGCCAATCGATGCGTTCGGCGCTGCGCTCGGCGCCGGCGAGCACGATCTTCAGCGACGTGACCTCGTGCTTGTCGTTGCGCAGGAAATGGATTTCGCAGGCGCCGTGCGCATCGGCAAAGCGATCCGGCGCGAACGCGATCAGCGCAAGCGGTGCGCGCCCGGTCGGCTGTACGCTCAGCGTGCCGTCGTGCGCGGCAATGCGCAGCAGGGTGTCGGTATCGAGGTGGTAATCGCCGCTGTATTCGAGAAGTTTTTTTCCGTCGACGGCGAGCGCCTTGCGCGCGAGTGTCGGCGCGCGTCCGCTCAGGCGTTGCGCAAGCACATTCGTGCCGCCATGCCCGAGCAGGATGGCTGCGACGGCATTGCCTTCGCGCTGGAACGAAAGCACGAGGGCCTCCTCCGCCGCGGCGAAAACATCGTGGCCGACTGCGCGCAGGTCGACTGGAAATTGTCCGGGAAACTGCGCAATCAAGCCATCCGCGCCGGCACGGACGACGAAATCGTTGCCGGCGGCGATGCGATACAACCCGGGATAGGCGGTCAATTCCGCAGGCGTTGGCGGTGCCGGCGACGGCGGCAGCGACGCCGGTGGCATACGTCCATCGAGCCAGGCGATGCCGATCGGAGCCAGGTCCGCATCCGTATTGCCGAGCAGTACCAGCGCTTGTTGCCGGTCGGTGCGCAAGCCGAGGAAAACCGAAAACCCCGCCGTGCGGCTCGCGCGCCAGATCAGGGGCCAGGTCTGATCGCCGTCGGATACTTGCACAGTGTTCCAGCCCAGGCCGACGCTTTGTTCCGAGTCGCCCTGCGGCTGGCGCGACAGCAGCAAAGCCGCGCGCAGGGGCGATTGCTGCGGCATCAGGTTGGCTTGCACGAAGCGCAGCAGGTCGCTCAGCGAGGAGCGCAGGCCGGCCGCACCGGCGAGTGCGCCGAAATGCCAGTGCGGCACGCTTTGGCCGTGACCGTAGCCAGGCAGCAGTTGAGTGCCATCGCCGAAGCCCGTGTGCGACATGCCGAGCGGATCGAGAATGCGCGACACCAGCACGACGCTGAAGCGCTGGCCGTAGGCGCGTCCGAGCAAATCGCCGAGCAGGCCAACGTCGAGGATGGAATAGTCGGGTGCGGCGCCGGGCGCGAGTTTGTAATTGGCCAGCAAGGTCAACAACGCCGTCTGGTCGAAACCGGCATAGGTGTCGCGAACATCCGCCGGAAACAAATTGGGCGGTGCGGGCGGAAGGCCCGAGCGGCGCGTCGCGAGCTGGCGCAAGCTGATCGCGCCGAGCGCCGGATCGGCGAACGGAAAATCCTTCGGCAGCAGGTCGCGCAGTGGCGCATCCAGTTGCACCTTGCCGTCGATCGCCGCCTGCGCGAGCAGCAAACCGGTGAAAATCTCGCTGGCGGCGCCGATCTCGAACGTGGTATCCGCGTCGGGCTTTTGCCCGTTGCCGAGGAACCAGGTCTGCTGCTGATCCGGTCCGGTCAGCGTGCCATCGATCCAGCCGACCGCAAGCTGCCGGTACAGACCGCTGTCCACGCCTTGTCGCAGGCTCGCCAGATACGCATCGGCTCCCACCGGCTGCGCACCGGGCGCGGTCGGGATCAGCGTCAGCAGGAAGAGGAGAAGTCGAATCTTGATCGGATCATCGCCACGCCGGTGTCATCGCGCCAAGCATAGCCGATGCGGACGCGCGCAATGGCCACGTCCATGTGGCGACGTCCTGCGGGAGTGTGTGGCATTCGACTCGGCGACGTGGAAAAAGTTCTGCGCTCAGCGGCAGTTTTCCGCTATTTCGCGCCAGATCACCGGGTCCCAATACGCGCCGTGGGCGAAATCCGCGGCTTTTTCCGTGTTTAGCCGCGCAGCCAGCAGCGCGGTGGTGTTCGGTTTCACCGTCACCGTGAGTTCCTTGCTGTTGTCGCGACGCGAGCGCAGCGAAGCGTAGGGCCCGACGCCCATTTCCCGGGTTGGAATTTTTTCGGCGACCAGCAATTTGTGCGTTCCGGCGCTGACGCGGAACGACGGCGTCCCGCTCGGCCCGGGCGTCACGCCGTCGAGGAGCAGGATCGTGGCGCCATACAAATGCTGGTTGCGTGGCGCGACGTCGAACGTGCTGATGCGCCCGCAGCTGCCCGAGGCCGACGCATCCGCAACCGCTTCGGCCGGCACCACGGAATCCACCGCGGCGGCGGTACGCTGCGGCGAATTCATGGCCAGCATCACGCCGTTGCGCAGCACGCGCAGGCGCAGGGGTGCAGCGGGCGCCAGACCGGCGAGGGAGGAATTGAGTGTCGCCGCGGCAAGCGCACGGCCGCCGGGGTCGGCACCGAGGTTCGCGAGCGAGACGCCGTTGACGTCGACGAGCACGTCGCCCGGGCGCAGGCCGAGCTGGTCGGCGACACTGCCGGGCGTGGTGCCGAGCACGCGCAGACCATCGTGGGCGGCCTGTGCGCTGGTCGAGTCCACGAGCAGTCCGAGCGCCGCGGACGGCGATGCGGCGCTGGCCGCCGCCGAACACAGCAGCAGGATGGAAGCGAGTGCGATGCGTGGGTTCATGAGGTGTCTCAAATCCGGGAAGAATGGCCTTGCCGGCGCACCGAGAGCAGGGCATCGAGCAATTCGCTGCGGCGCTGCCACAACGGGTCGAGGTCGCGCGGTGGCGCACCACGGTCGTAGGCGGCTTGCAGATTGCCGTCCAGGCGTGCGAGTTCGGTTTCGGCCAGTCGTGCCAGCGGTTCGCTGGCAGCCGGCGTCGGCAGGGCATCCAGCTGCAATTCCAGCGCTTGTGCGCGTGCCTGCCAATCGATTGCCGGCGTGGCGGCATGCCGCCAGGTGCTGGCCGTGAATGCCAGTGCGGCGACCAGCGCGAGTGCGCCGCCGGCGATCGCCAAGCGTCGCCCACGCCGCTGCCGGTGCCGAGCCAGGTGCGTCGCCGCGATGCGCGGCCACAAATCCGCGGGCGGCATGTGCGTGGTCGCGGATGCAGGCAAGCGCGCGGCGAGATCGCGCAAGTTCAATTCGTGCTCGTTCATAACGCCACCTGTGTTCGGGATGCCGCGGAGGCGGCGAGCACGTGCAGTCGCTTGAGCGCACGTGCCAGGATGGATTTGGAATAGCTTTCGCTCTGTCCGAACAGCGCCGCAAGCTCGGCGTGCGTGTAGCCTTCCAGTTCATGCAACACGACGATCGCGCGTGCGCGCGGCGGCAGCTGCGCGAGCAGGGAGTCGGCATCGACGAGACCGGCCGGGTCAGGTCCGATCGCCGCGATTTGCTCGAACATCGCCTCCATGCCGGTATCGGCCAAATGGCGCTGGCGGCGCAGCCAGTCGATGCTCAGGTTCGCGGTCAGGCGCTTGAACCAGGCGCCGAACGGCGCTTCGCCGCGATAACTGGAGATTGTATCCATCATTTTCAGGAATGCCTCGTGCACCAGGTCCTCTGCCAACTGGCGCTGTCCGCTCAGGCGCAGCGCCAGTTGGAAGCAGGCGCGCCCGTAGCATCGGTAAATTTCCTCGAACGCCGCCATGTCGCCGCGCTGCGCGCGCGCCAAGGTCATCGCGTCGATGTCCTTGGCGAATCCCGTGGCCGACCTCTCGTTCACTGCAGCCTAGACGTAGTTGGCGGGCGAATCGTTGCAGCCGCTACCAGTGCAGCAGCTGTACCTGGGAGATGCCGTCGCGGTTGATCGCAATCAGCGCGTGGCCGCCGCCGCGTTCGATGCGCAGTTGCAGGCGATGCTCGTCCGCGGAGGCGACGAAGCCTTCGATCTGCTTGCCTCCGACCGTGATCAGGCGGATGTGGCGACCGGCCAACTGCGGCAGGCTGGAAAATTCGACGACGCTGTAGTCTTTTTGCAGCGGCGTGGCTTCGGGCAATTCTTCGACGATGCCGGGCTTCCAGATCAAGGCTTGCGTGGACGTGGTGGGTGCCCCCGCGGAGGCTGTCGTGTCGACCGGTGCCACGGGTTTCGGCGGCAGCAACTTCGCTTCGGCGCGATCCAGGAAATCTTCCGGCTTCGGGTTGGCGATGGGAGCGGTGGATTTTTCCGGAACCGGGCTGGCGGCCGGCGCCGCGATCGCAGCGACCGACGGGGCGGCAACGGGTTTTGTCCCGGCTGCGGATTCCTTGGCTGCCGGCGCGGGTGGCGGTGCCACGGCCGCAGTGGCCACCGGAGAAGGTGGCGGATTTGTCGGCGCGGGCGCTAGATTCGGCGGCGGCGGGGTCGCGGGATTGCCGGGTGCGGCAGGCGGAACCGGCAGCGCGGCCGTGGCGGATTCTTCCGGCAACGGCGGAGCCGATTCGGGAGCCGGCAGGAAGGCGAGCCGGAACATGATTGGCGGCTTGTCCTGATAGCGCGCCGTGACATTGAGCTGGCGCAGCAGGTCCTCGCGCGAGGTCGTGTCCCAGGCGCTCACCGAAAACACGGCGTTCGGAAGACTCAGCAGGCGCAGGCTGCCGCCGTGCGCGGCCAGACTGCGGTACATCTGCATGACCTCGTCCACGGGTTGGATGCGGGCCTTGAGCAACAGCGCCTGCACCGCGGCAATGTGCCGGTCGGAAAATTGCTGCGTGTCCAGGTCCACGCGTTTCGCGCAATAGGCGTCACGGCGTTGCATGAAGCCGTGATCGGTGTAAGTTGCCGAAAGCAGGTCGAAGTGTGCGGTGTCCAAGAATTTCGGCTGCATCAGCTTGGCCGGATCGAAGCGGCTCAGATCCGCCTCCAGCGCCAGCGTGGCGAATCCCGGGGCGGACAGGCTCAGCGTGGCGGCGAGCGTGTGCTGGTTGGCGTCGTAGCGGTACTCGAAGCGCTGGCGCGATGGCGTCGTCGGATCCAGCTCCATGCGCCGATAATCGCTGCTGCCCAGGCGCGATTCGCAACCGGCCGACGCAAATACAGTGAAGGTTGCGGGATCGAGCCACAACGGATCGAGCCACGGTTCGGGCGGCAGGGTCAGCCCGGTCATGCCAAGGCCGAATTGCGCCGGCAGATCGTTTTCGTGCAGCAGTGCGTGTTTGAGCAGCCAGAACAACCCGGGCGAATCGAATGCCACGCTGTCCGCGCGGTAAATGCGGTGGCCGCCCTTCGGGGCCACGCTCATGCCGGTGATGGTCACGCTGCCGTCCAGCCCGGCGGCAAGTCCGGCGTACTTGATTTCGGCGTAGGGTGCGAGCGCATCGACCACGCGTTGCGCATCGTGGCCGACCGCATACCAAGCTGCGAGCTTGAGCGCTCCGGCCAGGATGATCGCGAGCAAGACGATGTTGCGCAGCCATTTCCACATGGCGTGGAGCCCGTGCGTGCGGAATAGGGAAACTTAGCCTTATTGCCCGCAATGGGCAATGCCCGGGTCAGTTCCGGGCGACGAACGCGCAAACCCGGCTGACCAGCCCGGCGTGGGCCAGCGCGCCGACATGCTCCGGCGAAGGGGCGAGCACGACGATCTGCCAGGGATTGCCGGCAGCCGGGGCGACTCCACCCGCGGCATCGAGCGCAAATTCGAAGCGTTCGAGGCCAAACCCGATGCCGCGGCCATGCGCCTTGAGCGCGGCTTCCTTGGCGCACCACAGGCGCAGGAAGGTGTCTTGCTGCAGGCTTTGCGGGAGCGCTGCGAGTGCGCTGGCCTCCACCGGCGCGAAGAAACGCCGTGCCAGTTCCGCCACGGGCCGGGTCCTGCGTCGGGTCGATTCCAGATCGACGCCGAGTGCGATCCGGCGGCTGATTCCCAGCAACAGCGCGCCGCCGGCGTGCGACAGGTTGAATTCCAGTTCCGCAGCGGCCACGCTCGGCTTGCCGTGCTCGCCGCGTTCGATGCGGACGCTTGCGCCGGACTGGCCCAGGTATGCCGCGAGCAGTGAACGCACGGGCGCCGACAGGGCGGCGTCCGGCGTCCTTTCCCATTGTGGAAAAAACCACAAATGGACTTCGTTGCCGGTCAGCGGCTGCGGCGGTGAGGCCGGCGCGAAGTCCGCCGCAGTGAGACCGGTCACTTCAGCAACCGCGTATCCACCAGGTGCTGCACGACGGATGGGTCGGCAAGCGTGGAAATGTCGCCGAGCTGGTCCGGCGCGTTTTCGGCGATCTTGCGCAAAATGCGCCGCATGATCTTGCCCGAGCGCGTCTTCGGCAGCGCGGGCGCCCAATGCAGGTGATCGGGCGTGGCGATCGGGCCGATTTCGTGGCGTACGTGCGCGACCAGCTCCTTGCGCAGTTCTTCGCTCGAATCCACGCCGGCCTTGAGCGTGACGTAGGCGTAGATGCCCTGGCCCTTGATGTCGTGCGGGAATCCGACGACGGCCGCCTCGGCGACCTTGGCGTGCGCGACCAGCGCGCTTTCCACTTCCGCGGTGCCGAGGCGATGGCCGGAGACATTGATCACGTCGTCGACGCGACCGGTGATCCAGTAGTAACCATCCTTGTCGCGACGCGCGCCGTCGCCGGTGAAATACATGCCCGGGTAGGTCTTGAAATAGGTGTCGATGAAACGCTGGTGGTCGCCGTAGACCGTGCGCATCAAGCCCGGCCATGCGCTGAGCAGGACCAGATTGCCTTCGCATTCGCCGTCGAGAATATTGCCGGTCGCATCGACGATCGCCGGCTGCACGCCGAAGAAGGGCTTCGTCGCCGAACCGGGCTTCTGGTCGATCGCGCCGGGCAGCGGAGATATCAGGATCCCGCCCGTTTCAGTCTGCCACCAGGTATCCACGATGGGGCAACGCCCATCGCCGACCACGCGCCAGTACCATTCCCAGGCTTCCGGGTTGATCGGCTCGCCGACCGAGCCCAACAGGCGCAAGGACGTACGCTTGCATTTCTTCACCGGCGCCTCGCCCTCGCGCATCAGCGCGCGGATCGCGGTCGGCGCGGTGTAGAAGATCGTTACCTGGTGCTTGTCGATGACCTGCCAGAAGCGGCTCGAGTCCGGGTAGTTCGGCACGCCCTCGAACATCAGCGAGGTGGCGCCGTTGGCAAGCGGTCCGTAGACGATGTAGCTGTGGCCGGTGACCCAGCCCACGTCGGCGGTGCACCAGTAGACATCGTCTTCGCGCAGGTCGAACACGCATTCGTGGGTGTAGGCGCAGAACACGCCGTAACCGCCGGTCGTGTGCAGCACGCCCTTGGGTTTACCCGTCGAACCCGAGGTATACAAAATGAACAAGGGGTCCTCGGCGCCCACCGGCTCCGGCGTGCATTCGGCGCTTTGCACCGCGACGAGCGCGTTCCAGGAGCGGTCGCGCGGCGCCTGCATCGGCACCGGCGCGCCTGTATGCGCGACCACGAGGACGGTCTCGATGCTGGTCGTGCCCGGGCGGGTGAGCGCCTCGTCCACGTTCTGCTTGAGCGGAATGTGCTTGCCGGCGCGCCGGCCTTCATCCGCGGTGATCACGACTTTCGATTGCGAATCGGCGATGCGCCCGGCCAGCGAGTCCGGCGAGAAGCCACCGAACACGACGGTATGCACCGCACCGATGCGTGCGCAGGCGAGCATCGCCACCGCCGCCTCTGGAATCATCGGCAAGTAGATGCAAACGCGGTCGCCTTTGCGGATGCCGAGGTTCTTCAACAGGTTCGCGGCGCGGCAGACCTGTTCGTGCAACTGCCGGTAGGTGATCGCGCGCGATTCGGAAGGATCGTCGCCTTCCCACAGGATCGCGGTCTTGTCGCCGCGCGTCTTCAGGTGCCGGTCCAGGCAATTCGCGGCGAGGTTCAGCTTGCCGTCGGCGTACCAGCGGATGTGCAGGTCCTTCGCGTCGAAGGAAACGTCGCGCACCTTGGTATACGGCACGATCCAGTCCAGGCGCTTGCCGATGCGGCGCCAGAATCCGTCCGCATCGCGCACCGATTCGGCGTAGAGCTTTTCGTAATCCATCGCGCCGATGCGTGCATGCGCGGCGAAGCCGGCGGGAACGGGATGCAGGGTGGCCATGGCGGCAGTCTACCGAAGGTAAAACCGCACTCTATTCCGATTCGATGGCGCGGGAAACCCGCGACGGGCGGCGTTCGCTCAGGCCGGATTCGCCGGCGGCGTGCCTGTCGGCGGCCGCTTGCGCATGCTGGCGCGCAGCGTGGCGATGTCCTTGTCGGTGAGCAGGGTCGAGTCCGGACGGCTGTTCGCCTCCACACGCGCGGCGGCGAAGGCGAAGAACGCCGCGAATACAAACACGAAGCCGAGCACGAAACCCAATCCCATCAAACCCGACGACTTCGTCGAGAACCCCAAGGCAAATCCCAGCACCGCAAGCACGAGAAGTATCCAGCGCATGACTTGTCCCCATGACGCAACCGGTGCGATGCTGCCACAGCGCGGCAATGGATGCGAGCGACCGCCGTCAAGCCGCGGCGTGGAGCCGATGGGCGGCATTCAGGCAACGCGCGTAGTATCGTCGCGCCGCGTGCATCGTTTGGAGAGGACGATGGAAAACCTGCAATCCCTGGCGCTCGCGGCGGGCCTGGCCTGGGCCAGCGGCATCCGCCTGTACGCGGCCATCTTCATTGTTGGCTTGCTAGGACGCTTGGGTTATGTGCACGTGCCCGAACACCTGCAACTGCTCGAGCACAACTGGGTGCTTGGTGCCTCCGGCTTCATGCTTGTGGTCGAGTTCCTGGCCGACAAGGTTCCGGCCGTTGATTCGGCCTGGGATGCGATCCACACCTTCATCCGCATTCCGATCGGCGCCATGCTCGCCTGGGGTGCGATGGGCGATTCGGCGCCGGATGTGCAGCTGGCCGCGGCGATCCTCGGCGGCGCCATCGCCGGCGGCACGCACTTGGCCAAGATGGGAACGCGCGCAGCGATCAATACTTCCCCGGAACCCTTCAGCAACTGGACGCTGAGTTTTTCCGAGGATGGCATCCTCGTCGCCGGCCTGTGGCTGGTGTTCCGGCACCCGCTGGCGTTTCTGGTTCTGCTGGCGGCATTTTTCGTGCTGCTGGTTTGGCTGCTACCGAAACTGTTCCGCTTCCTCGCAGGCCTCTGGCGACGACTGACCGGAACCGGGCCGCGCACGCTGCCGGCGAAGTAGCACGTCGCGCCGGCTGAGACAGGCACGGCGTAGCATGTTATGGATGGATCAGCCCGTTCGCATCAAGGGCCGCGGCGCGGCCTCGAATCCCGAAGGTCGCTTCGAAACGGTCGCACGCGAGGCCGTCGACGATGGCTGGGAACGCGAGTCCGAACCCGCGCCGCATCCGGCCACGCAGGTCACGGAAGAACGCGCGCGCGGCATCATCAGCCGCAACGATTCGCCCGATATCCCCTTCGCGCAAAGCATCAATCCCTATCGCGGGTGCGAGCACGGCTGCATCTACTGCTATGCACGGCCTTCGCACGCCTACCTGAATCTTTCGCCCGGACTCGATTTCGAGACGAAGCTATTCGCCAAGACGAATGCGGCGGAATTGCTGCGCAGCGAATGGACCAGGCCAGGCTATCGCGTAAGCCCAATCAACCTCGGCGCCAACACCGATCCCTATCAGCCAATCGAACGCCGCTACCGGATCACGCGGCAGATCCTGCAAGCCATGCTCGAACAACGGCATCCGGTCAGCATCGTGACCAAGAATGCGCTGGTCGAGCGCGATCTGGATTTGCTGGTGCCGCTCGCACAGCAGAACCTGGTCTACGTTTTCGTGTCGGTGACCTCGCTCGACAACAAGCTCTCGTCCAGACTCGAGCCGCGCGCCAGCGCACCGCACCGGCGCATCGCCGTGCTCAAGGCGCTGAGCGAGGCCGGTGTGCCCTGCGGCGTGCTGGTTGCGCCGGTCATTCCGATGCTCACCGATCGTTGGATGGAACAAATCCTCGAACGTGCGCGCGAAGCCGGCGCGCAAATGGCCGGCTACACCATCCTGCGCCTGCCCTGGGAATTGAAGCAGCTCGTGCGCGAATGGCTGGAACTGCATTTTCCCGAGCGCGCCGAGCATGTGCTGAGCCTGGTGCGGCAGATGCGCGGCGGTCGCGACAACGATCCGCGCTTCGGCAAGCGCATGCGCGGCGAAGGCGAATTCGCCGAGTTGATCCGCCAGCGCTTTGCCGTGGCCACGCGCCGGCTGGGCCTTGCGCGCGGGCGCAACCTGACCCTGGATTGCGCCAGCTTTATCGCGCCGCGCAAGATAACGCCGCAGGGCGAGTTGTTCTAACCCATTGCCTCGCGGTGATACTGTGTCACGCGCTCGATCTCGTTCTTCGAGCCGAGAAACACCGGCACGCGCTGGTGCAGCCGCTGCGGCACGATCTCCATGATCCGGCCCTGACCATCGGTGGCCATGCCGCCGGCCTGCTCGACGATGAAGGCCATTGGATTGGCCTCGTACATCAGGCGCAGCTTGCCGCCCTTGTCCTTGATCTTCGCGTCCAATGGATAGACGAAGATGCCGCCGCGGCAGACGATGCGGTGCACGTCGGCCACCATACTTGCGACCCAACGCATGTTGAAATCCGCACCGCGCGGACCGCTCTTGCCGGCCAGCAGTTCCTCGATGTAGCGCCGCATCGGCGCTTCCCAGTGGCGCAGGTTCGACATGTTGATCGCGAATTCCCGCGTGTCCTCGGGAATGCGCAGATTGCGTTGCGTGAGCATGAAGCTGCCGATCTCGCGGTCGAGCGTGAATGCGTGCACGCCGTCGCCGAGCGTGAGCACCAGCATCGTGCTCGATCCGTACACCGCGTAGCCGGCGGCGACCTGCTGCGTGCCCGGTTGCAGGAACGCTTTTTCGTCGGCCTCCTTCACGCCGGCCGGGCAGCGCAGCACCGAGAAGATGGTGCCGACGGAGATGTTCACGTCGATGTTCGAGGAGCCGTCCAGAGGATCGAACACGAGCAGGTATTCGCCCTTCGGATAGCGGTGCGGGATCGGATGCGGATCGTCCATTTCCTCGGACGCCAGCGCGGCCAGGTGTCCGCCCCATTCGTTCGCTTCGAGCAGGATTTCGTTCGACAGCACGTCGAGTTTTTTCTGCACCTCGCCCTGCACGTTTTCCGTACCGGCGCTACCGAGTACCCCGCCGAGCGCGCCGCGGCCGACGGCAATGGAAATCGATTTGCAGGCGCGCGCGACTACCTCGATGAGCAGGCGCAAATCGGAATTGATATGCCCCTTGTCGCGTTGCTCCTCGATCAGGAAACGGGTCAAGGAAATCGGCTTGTTCGACGACGGTGAAGTCATGGCGCGGCCCGGGTTTTTGCGTTCGTGCATTGTCGCATGCCCGACGAATGGCCTGTGCGTGGCAACGGCGAAGGTGCGATGATCGCCGCGCCTGCATGGAGATCGTGATGAAATTCTACGTGTCCTTGTCGCTCGCGCTCGGTCTTGCGTTGACGATTCCCGCTTGGGCGGATGCGCCCGATTGCGCCTGCGCGCAAACCGCCGCGCCCGCGCCGGGATCGGCCGATGCGAAGTTCGTCGCGATCTACAGCGCCGAATGGAAATGGCGGCAGGCGCAGTTTCCCGGCGGCGACGACGACAGTGCGACCGCGGCCGTTCCCGATCGCCTGCCGCGCGTGGATGCGGCCGCGCAGGATGCGCGCCTGAAATACTGGAACGACGTGCTGGCGAAGCTCGCATCGATTCCCGTCGGCAAGCTCGCGCCCGCCGACCGCATCAACTACGAGGTCTACAAGCCGCAGATCGAGAACCTGGCCGCGGACGTGCACTTTCGCCAGTACGAGATGCCGTTCAACGCCGATTCGCAGTTCTGGTCGGATCTGGGTTTCATGTCGGGCCGGCATCTGCGCACGGTCAAGGATGCGCAGAACTTCATCGCACTTCTGAACGACGTGCCGCGCTGGTTCGACGAGAACATCGTCAACATGCGCGCGGGACTCAAGCGCGGCTTTTCCGTGCCGCGTGAAGTGCTCGCCGGCCGCGATGTCTCGATTTCCACGTACATGAATGTGAAGTCGCCACAGGACAGCGATTTCTACAAGCCGTTCAAGTCGCTGCCCACGACGATTCCCGCCGACGAACAGGCGAAATTGCAAAAGGCGTGCGCGGATGCGATTCGCGACAAGGTGATTCCGTCCTACGCGAAGCTGCTGAAGTTTTTCCGCGACGAATACGTGCCGGGCGCGCGCAGCACGCTCGCGGCTGAAGCGCTGCCGGACGGCAAGGCCTACTACCGCCAGCAGATCAGCGAATACACCACGCTCGACCTCGCCCCCGACGCGATCCACGCCATCGGCCTGAAAGAGGTCGACCGCATCCAGAAAGAAATGGATGCAACGATGAAGGCGACGGGTTTCAGCGGCGACATGCCGGCATTCCTGCATTTCCTGCGCAGCGATCCGCGCTTTTACGTCAAGACGCCGGATGAGTTGCTCATGCACGCCTCGTGGATCGCCAAGCGCGTCGACGCGAAACTGGGACAGTATTTCGGCAAGCTCCCGCGCGGACGCTTCGGCATCGAGCCGGTGCCGGCGGCGATCGCACCGTTCTGGACCGCCGGTCGCGGCGGCTCGCACACCTACTGGGTGAACACCTACGACCTGCAGTCGCGTCCGCTGTACAACCTGACCGCGCTGACCCTGCACGAATCCGCGCCCGGCCACGCCCTGCAGGGCGAACTGGTCGAGGAACAACAAGGCCTGCCGGAATTCCGCAAGGCCTACATTTCCGCCTACGGCGAAGGTTGGGCGCTGTACTGCGAGCAGCTCGGCAAGGAGATGGGGATCTACCTCACGCCTTATGACGACTTCGGACGCGAGTCCTACGACATGTGGCGCGCCGCGCGTCTGGTCATCGATACCGGCGTGCATCACCTGGGCTGGACGCGCGAGCAGGCGATCCAGTACCTCGCCGACCACACCGCGCTCAGCCAGCACGAGGTGGAAACCGAAGTCGACCGCTACATCTCCTGGCCGGGACAGGCGCTGTCCTACAAGCTCGGCGAATTGAAGATCCTCGAACTGCGCCAGCTTGCCGAAAAGGAACTCGGGTCGAAATTCGATATCCGCAAATTCCACGACGCGGTGCTCGAAACCGGTTCGGTACCGCTGCCGGTGCTGGAAGACCACATCAAGGCGTTTATCGCGGAACAGGTAAAGGCCGGCAAATCCTGACCGGGATTTGCCGGTTTTGGCGCCGGCCCGCTATACTTCGCGACTGTTTTGGCCGCACGCGGCCTCAAGTCTCAGGTGATTCCGTGACCAATCCTGTTTCCTCCACCGACCGCGTCTTCCTCCGCCATTTCTCGATGGTGATCGGCTTCCTGATGCTGGTCATGATCGGCCTGATCGCGTTGGCCATGCACATCTACGGCGATCATCCGGCCCCGGCGCGCCCCGAAGCGCAGCAGGAAATCGCCGCACGCATCGCACCGGCAGGCGCCGTGTATGCGGGCGACACCGGTCGCGCCGCGCTGCTCGCCGCGCAGGATGCGGCGAAGAAAGCCGCCGAATCGCAGGTCGCTTACGGCGGCACGCTGGACGGCAAGACCATCTTCGACAACCTGTGCACGACCTGCCACACCAATTCCGCGACCGGCGCGCCGAATATCCACGAGAAGGCCGCCTGGGGACCGCGCGTGGCGCAGGGTCTGGATACCCTGGTCAAGCATGCCATCGACGGCTATTCCGGCCCGGACGGCAAAGGCGCCCTGATGCCGGCCAAGGGCGGCAACCCGTCGCTGACCGATGCGCAGGTCAAGGCCACGGTCGAGTGGATGCTGACCCAAGTTAAGTAAACCTGATTGCGCGATACCGGTGCCGGTGTCGCGCGCGGCTACAATGCGAGTCGCATGTCCGCCGCTGCCATTACCGATCCGAGTCGTTTCCCCGCCACCGCGTCAGCATTGACACTGACCGGCCCCGCCGGCGCGCTCGAAGCCGCCGTCGATGTGCCGGACGCCGCCGAAGCGCGCGCGGGCGTGGCCATCATCTGTCATCCGCATCCCCAGCATGGTGGCACCCTGCACAACAAGGTGGTGACCATGCTCGAGCGCAGTCTGCGCGAATCGGGCCTGGCCACGGTGGTGTTCAATTTCCGCGGCGTCGGCGCGTCGCAGGGAAGCTACGACGATGGTCGCGGTGAGACCGACGACCTCATCGCCGTGGCGGATTGGGTGCAACGCACGCGGCCGGACGACGTGTTGTGGCTGGCGGGATTTTCCTTCGGCTCGTATGTTGCCGCGCGTGCCGCGCCGCAATTGCCGGTGCGCCAGATGATTTCCGTGGCGCCGCCGGTGTCGCGCTGGGACTTCGTGCATCTCGCGTCGCCGCTGTGCCCGTGGCTGGTGATCCAGGGCGAGGCCGACGAGGTCGTCGATCCGGCGGCCGTGTACGCTTGGGTGGCGGCACAACCGGATCCGCCGACGTTGGTGCGCATGCCCGAGACCGGACACTTCTTCCATCGTCGCCTGATGGACTTGCGCGGCGCAGTCAAGAATGGCGTGCGCGGCAACCTGCCGCCACTGCGCAACGCATGAGCATGGCGCGGTCCCCGAGCGCACTGTACGCGCGCGGTGTGATGGACAAAAGCTGGGACGACGATCCCGCGCAGCGTGCGCTGTTGCCGAGCCTGGATCGCATCCGCTCCGGATTGCTCGCCGCGCAGTCCGGTGGCTGGCGGCGCTGGTTGCCGCGGCGTGAGCGCGCGGCTGTGCGCGGCCTGTATCTATGGGGCGCGGTCGGACGCGGCAAGACGTTTCTCGCCGATCTGCTGGTGGAATCGCTGCCACCGCATCTCGTGCTGCGCCTGCATTTCCATCGTTGCATGGGCCGCGTACAGGCGCAGTTGAAAACACTGCAAGGTCGCGCCGATCCGCTGCGCGAGGTAGCCGCCGCCTTCGCCGCAGAAGCGAAACTGCTGTGCCTCGACGAGTTTTTCGTCAACGACATTGGCGACGCGATGATCCTTGCCGGCCTGCTTGAACACCTGTTCGCGCTTGGCGTGACCCTGGTGACGACCTCGAACATCGAGCCGGCAGGCCTGTATCGCGACGGTCTGCAGCGCGCGCGGTTCCTGCCCGCCATCGCCTTGCTCGAGCAGTACTGCGATGTGCGCGAACTGGTTTCGCAGCAGGATTACCGCTTGCGCGCGCTGACCCGCGCCGGCGTCTATTTCATGCCGGCCGGGGAACACGCCGAGCACGAACTCGCCGCCTGTTTCGTGCGCATCGCGCCCGGTTCGCATCGTGTCGACACCGTGATCCGCATCAACGACCGCGACATTCCCATCCGCCGCCGCGGCGATGGCGCGGTCTGGTTCGACTTCGCCGCGTTGTGTGAAGGTCCCCGCGCGGTCGCCGATTACATCGACCTCGCGCAGCGCTTCAACACGGTGCTGGTCTCCAACGTGCCGCAATTCACGCCGCAGACCGAAGACGCGGCGCGGCGTTTCGTGAATCTCGTCGACGAGTTCTACGACCGCGGCGTGAAGCTGGTACTGTCCGCGGCCACGCCGGTGACCGAGCTGTACGATGGCGAACGCCTGCGCGCAGAGTTCGCACGCACGATAAGTCGCCTTATCGAGATGCAGAGTACTCAATACCTGGCGGCCGCGCACCGACACTGAAGGCCATCCGAATCCGACGCCGATTTGCCAAGTCGTCCCTGGCGGAGTAAACGGAACGGCGCGGCAGTGGTGTCCGGCTGGATGCGCATGCCGTACCGACCATCGCGAGCTGGCAGTTCCCGACACATGTTGCTGAGACGATTCGGATGGATCATCGCGCCGCTGCTCGCCGCGAGCGTTGCTGGCCGCGCGATCGCGGAGGCGCCGCCGCTGGCGATCGAGCGTGTCGCCGTCGTCGAGGTCGTGCATGGGAACCTCGTGTCGCCGCGCACGGTGTTGATCGAGCACGGCCGCATCGCGGCAATCGGCAAACCGGGCACCGTGACGATTCCGCCCGGAACCGTGCGCGTCGATGGCCGAGGCCGGTTCCTGATCCCCGGCCTGGTCGACATGCACGTCCACCTGTTCAACAACGCCACGCAGCGGCCGCCGAACGACTGGATGTTTGCCTTGTTCGTCGCGAATGGCGTCACCGGCGTGCGCGAGATGGCGGCCACGCCGAGCGACATGCGACAAGTCGCGCGCTGGCGCGAAGCGGTGGAGGGCGGTGCGCTGGTCGCGCCGCACGTGCTCGCCGCCGGCGTGGCCGTGAATGACGCATCCGATGTCCGCGAACAGGTGCGCGAGGCCGCACGCAGCGGCGCGGATTTCATCAAGGTCTTTTCGGAATTGTCGCCTGCGTCGTGGCGCGCCGTGCTCGACGAGGCCCGCTTGCGTCACATTCCCGTCGCCGGCCATGTTCCCGCTGCCGTGGCCGCGCTCGCTGCGGCGCAAGCCGGCCAGGTCACGGCCGAGCATCTGATGCAGATTTACGAAGCGTGCTCCTCGATCGAAGGCGACGTACTGGCCGCGCGCCAGGTCCTGGATGGTGCCGCCGCGACGGCGATGCGCGACGCGCAGGAAATGCGGGTACTGCGTGCGTTCGATCCGGCAGCCTGCACGAAAGCGGCAAAGGCCATCGTGCTGGCCGGACAGGCGCAGACGCCGACCTTGACCATAGACTGGTTCGATCCCGCGCGTTTCACTGGCGATTACACGGCCGATCCGCGCTGGCGCCTGCTGCGTGCTGACGAGCAGGTGCGTTGGCGCCGGTATTTGCAACCGGCGTCGGCATCGGACCGCAAGCTGGCCGATATGCGCTGGGATGTGAGCTGTCGCATCGTGCGCACGCTGCACGCTGCCGGCGCGAACATCCTTGCCGGCACCGATACGCCGATGCCATGGATCTACCCCGGCTATTCCCTGCACGACGAACTCGAACGACTCGTCGACTGCGGCCTGGACCCGGCGCAAGCGCTGCGCGCAGCCACGGTCGGCGCGGCGAAACTGCTTGGATTGCATGCGGATCGCGGCACGGTCGAGCAGGGCAAGCGCGCCGACCTCGTGCTGCTCGACGCGAATCCGCTCAAGGACGCGCGCAACCTGCGCCGCATCGACGCGGTCGTGCTCGCCGGCCGCCTGCTGCGTCGCGCCGACATGGACTTGCCGAAAGGGCCATAGCGTGCATGCAGACTGGCAATGACCTCCGGCCCATTGCACATCGCGGCATCCCTCATTATCTTGACCGACCGGTTCGCTAATTGACGCGCAACCCGACGAAGGATTCGTTTATGCGATTTCGGATTTCTCCCGCCCCCGTCCTGATTTTCGCGCTCGCCGCCGCCGGCTGCGGCAAGTCCCAGCAACAGCAGATGCAGATGCCGCCCCCGGAAGTCGGCGTGGTCGTGGCCAAGGCGCAGGCCGTGCCGCTGACGCGCGACCTGGTCGGCCGGCTCTATCCGACGCGCAATGCCGACGTGCGCGCACGCGTCGCCGGCGTGCTGCAAAAACGCGTGTACACGGAAGGCACCGACGTCAAGGAAGGCCAGCTGCTGTTCCAGATCGATCCGGCACCGCTCAAGGCCGCGCTCGACGCGCAGCTCGCCAACCTCGCCGCGGCCAAGGCGACCTACACGAACAACCACGTCGCTGCCGAGCGCGCTCGCTCGATCGCCGACAAGGGCTTGATGTCCAAGACCGATCTCGACAACGCGCTCGCCGCCGAACGCACCGCGGCAGCCGCGGTGCAGCAGGCGCAGGCGAATGCCGAAACCGCGCGCATCAACCTGGGCTACGCCAGCGTGACGTCGCCGATCGCCGGCCGCGCCGGCCAGCAGCAGGTGACCGAGGGCGCGCTGGTCGGGCAGGGCGACGCCACGTTGCTGACCAGCGTCCAGCAGATCGACCCGATCTACGTGTATTTCAGCCAGGCCGTCGACGAACTCGACGCGCTGCGCCGCGCCCAGGCCGGCGGCCATGTCGCGCTGGAGGCGGAGAACAAGGCCAAGGTCGACATCGTGCTGCCCGATGGCTCCACCTACGCGCACTCCGGCACGCTGGATTTTTCCGACAGCATCGTGAATTCGGCGACCGGCGCGGTGGAACTGCGCGGCATCGTGCCGAACCCCGACCATCGCCTGCTGCCGGGCATGTACGTCAACCTGCGCCTGACCCTGGGCCAGATCACGCACGCGTACCTGATCCCGCAAGCGGCGCTGCAGCGCGATCCGTCCGGACCGTATGTCCTGACTGTCGGCAGCGACGGCAAGGTCGCGCAGAAGCCCGTCGTCGCCGACGCGCAGCAAGGCGGCGATTTCATCGTGACATCGGGTCTTGCCGACGGCGACCAGGTGATCGTCTCCGGCGTGCAGCACGTGCGTCCGGGCGCGCCGGCCAAGGCGACGCCGTGGAAGCCAGAAGCCGCACCGCCAGCCGCCAAGCCCGCCCACTGAGCGCAGCCGAAAACCATGTCGAATTTCTTCATCGATCGCCCCATCTTCGCGTGGGTCATCGCCATCCTGATCGCGCTCGGCGGCGCCATCGCGCTGTCGAGCCTCGGCGTGGAATCCTATCCGTCGATCGCACCGCCGCAAGTGGTGGTCAATGCCAGCTATCCGGGTGCGGATGCGGCCACGGTGGAAAAAAGCGTGACCCAGGTGATCGAGCAGCAGCTCACCGGCATCGATCACCTGATGTATTTCAGTTCCACGTCCAGCGCGAACGGCGGCGCCAGCGTCACGCTCACGTTCGAGCCCGGCACCAACGCTGACACCGCGGCGGTACAGACCCAGAACAAGGTGACGCTGGCCACGCCACGCCTGCCATCCGAAGTGGTGCAGCAAGGCGTGACGGTGACGAAGTCCAATCCCGACTTCCTGATGTTCTTCGCGCTCAAGTCGAAGGACGGCAGCCTCGATTCCTACCAGCTCAACAATCTGCTTTCGTCCGGCATCCTCGACCAGATCGCGCGCCTGCCCGGCGTGAGCACCACGTTCCAGGTCGGCGCCGAATACGCGATGCGTATCTGGCTCGATCCGGACAAGCTGCACGGCTACAGCCTGTCCGCGGCGGATGCGCTCAATGCCGTGCGCGCGCAAAACGTGCAGGTCGCGGCTGGCGCGATCGGCGCCGAACCGACCCTGCCCGGCACCGGCGTTACCGCCACGGTTTCCGCGGAAGGACGATTCTCCACGCCGGCGCAGTTCGGCAACATCATCCTGCGCGCGAACACGGACGGCAGCACGGTACGCCTGAAGGACGTCGCCCGCATCGACCTCGGCCCGGCCAGCTACGGCCAGCGCGCGGTGTACAACGGTACGCCGGTGGCCGGCGCCGGCGTGCAGCTGGTCAGCGGCGCCAACGCGCTGACCGTCGCGCAGGAGGTCAAGGACAAGCTTGCCGAACTGCAATCGAGTTTCCCGCCGGGCGTGGAATGGTTCGTGCCCTACGACTCGACCACGTTCGTGCGCGTCGCGGTCGAAGAAGTGGTAATCACGCTCGCGATCGCGTTCGTGCTGGTGTTCCTGGTGATGCTGATCTTCCTGCAGAACCTGCGCGCCACGCTCATCGCCTCGATCGTGATTCCGGTCGCGCTGCTCGGCGGTTTCCTCTCATTGTGGGGGCTCGGCTTCACGATCAACCAGCTCTCGCTGTTCGGCATGGTGCTCGCGATCGGCATCGTCGTCGACGACGCGATCGTGGTGATCGAGAACGTCGAGCGCATCATGCGCGAGGAAGGACTCCCCCCGCGCGAGGCCACGCGCAAGGCGATGGCGCAGATTTCCGGCGCCGTCGTCGCCATCGCACTGGTCCTGATGGCGGTGTTCATGCCGAGCGCGCTGCAAACCGGCTCGGTCGGCGCGATCTACCGCCAGTTCGCGCTGACGATCGCGCTGTCCACCGCGTTTTCCGCCTTCCTCGCCCTGTGCTTTACCCCGGCGCTGTGCGCCACGCTGATCAAGCCCACCCACGAACATACCCACAATCCGCTGTTCGTCTGGTTCAACAAGACCTTCGACTGGACCCGGCACACCTACACCGGGCACGTGCGCGGCGCCGTGCGCCACGCGCCGCGCTGGATGCTCGCGTTCGCCGTCGTCGTCGTGATCTGCGGCCTGCTGTTCTGGAAACTGCCGTCGAGCTTCGTGCCGGACGAAGACCAGGGCTATGCGCTCACCATCGTGTCCCTGCCGCCCGGCGCGACGATCGGACGCACCAACGCGGTGATGGACCAGGTCAGCGACATCATCCGCTCCAATCCGGAAGTCGGGCGGGTATTCGCGCTGTCCGGCTTCAGCTTCGTCGGCCAGGGCGAGAACGTCGGCATGGCGTTCATCGGCTTCAAGCCGTGGGGCGAGCGCAAGGCCAACATCACCGAGCTGATCCCGCGCTTGCAGGGCCAGCTGTTCGGCAAGGTCAAGGACGCGATGGTGTTCGTCGTCAACCTGCCGACGATCCGCGGCCTCGGTCGCTTCGGCGGATTCGACCTGTTCCTGCAAGACCGCACCGGCCAGGGCCATGAGGCGTTGACGAACGCGCGCAACATCCTGCTCGGCGAGGCGGCCAAGCACGCCGACACCCTGGTCGGCGTGCGTCCGAATGCGCTCGAAGACGCGCCGCAGTTGAAGATGACCGTCGACCGCGTGCAGGCGCAGTCGATGGGTCTTTCACTGACGGACGTCTATACCGCCATCCAGTTGATGCTGGCGCCAGTCTACGTCGACGATTTCATGTACGGCGGCCGCGTGCTGCGCGTGATCATGCAGGCCGACGCGCCGTTCCGCGCCAGCCTGGATGCGTTGAATCACTTCTACGTCGCCGGCAAGGCGCCGGCGTCCGGTGGCGCGGCGCCGATGATTCCGCTGTCCAATGTCGTGCGGGCGAAGTGGGGACTGGCCGCGCCGAGCCTGGCCCGCTACAACGGCTACGAGGCGATCGACATCGTCGGCAGCCAGGCGCCGGGCAAGAGTACCGGCCAGGCAATGGCGATGATGAAAGACATCATCGACCACGACCTGCCGCATGGTTTCGGGTTCGAATGGACCGGCCAATCGCTGCAGGAAATCCTCTCCGGCCAGCAGGCGCCGGTGTTGTTCGGCCTGTCGATCCTCATCGTGTTCCTGTGCCTGGCCGCGCTGTACGAGAGCTGGTCGATTCCGGTCGCGGTGATGCTGGTGGTGCCGCTCGGCCTGACCGGCGCGCTGCTCGCGACCTGGGCGCGCGGACTTTCCAACGACGTCTTCCTCAAGGTGGGATTGATCACGATCATCGGCCTGGCGGTGAAGAACGCCATCCTGATCGTCGAATTCGCGGTGCAGGAACAGCGCCGCGGACGTCCGCTCGGCGTGGCCGTGGTCGACGCCGCGCGCCTGCGCCTGCGCCCGATCCTGATGACCAGCTTCGCGTTCATCCTCGGCGTCATGCCGCTGGTCGTGTCCTCGGGCGCCGGCGCGAACGCACGCCACGCGATCGGCACCGGCGTGGTCGGCGGCATGCTGGTCGCAACCGTGTTCGGCGTGTTGCTCATCCCCGTGTTCTACGTCGTCATCCGCCGCCTGCTCGGCGACAAGCTCGAGTCCGAAGACGAGACCTTGAAGGAAACGCTGGACGAATCCAAACACGGCTGAGGCGCGGCGCACGCGATGCGATGAACCACATCGCGTGCGCCGTAGCTACAATAGCCGTCTCACGCAAACATCCTTCCCGGGAGTAACCCATGACCGACTTCACCCCCGCGCCGCCGGCCGGCGGCGAGAAAATCCGCATCGCCAACGGCAAGTTGCAAGTGCCCGATCGGCCGATCGTTCCGTTCATCGAAGGCGACGGCACCGGCCCGGACATCTGGCGCGCTTCGGTGCGCGTGCTCGACGCGGCGGTGAAGAAGGCTTATGGCGGCAAGCGCCAACTGATGTGGATGGAAGTCCTTGCCGGCGAGAAGGCGTTCAACCAGACCGGCAACTGGTTGCCGGACGCGACCGTCGCGGCCTGCCGCGATTATCTCGTCTCGATCAAGGGTCCGCTGACCACGCCGGTCGGCGGCGGCATCCGCTCGCTCAACGTCGCCTTGCGCCAGATGCTTGACCTGTATTGCTGCGTGCGCCCGGTGCGCTATTTCGCCGGTGTGCCGTCGCCGGTGAAAAAGCCCGAAGACGTGGACATGATGATCTACCGCGAGAACACCGAGGACATCTACGCCGGCATCGAATTCCAGCAGGGCAGCGACGACGCGGTGAAGTTCAAGAAGCTGATGCAGGAAAACTTTCCGAAACAGTTCTCCAAGGTGCGTTTTCCGGATTCTTCCGGCTTCGGCATCAAGCCGGTGTCGGCGGAAGGCACGCAACGCCTGGTGCGTGCGGCGATGCAATACGCCATAGCGAACGATCGCCAATCGGTGACGCTGGTGCACAAGGGCAACATCATGAAGTTCACCGAGGGCGCGTTCCGCGACTGGGGCTACCAGCTTGCGAAGGACGAATTCGGCGCGGTCGAGCTCGACGGCGGCCCGTGGTGCACGTTCAAGAATCCGAACAACGGCCACGAGATCGTGGTGAAGGACGTCATCGCCGACGCCTTCCTGCAGCAGATCCTGACCCGCGCAAAAGAGTACGATGTCGTCGCCACGTTGAACTTGAACGGCGATTACATTTCCGATGCGCTCGCCGCGGAAGTCGGCGGCATCGGCATCGCGCCGGGGGGCAACATCAACTACGTCACCGGCCACGCCGTGTTCGAGGCCACGCACGGCACCGCGCCGAAGTACGCGAACCAGGACAAGGTCAACCCGGGTTCGGTGATCCTGTCGGGCGAGATGATGCTGCGCTACATGGGCTGGGCCGAAGCGGCCGACGCAATCATCCATGCGATGGACAAGACCATCGCCGCCAAGACCGTGACCTACGATTTCGCGCGCATGATGGATGGCGCGAAGTTGCTGAAGTGTTCGGAATTCGGCGATGCTTTAATCGCCGCGATGTAATGGAACCGCGAATGACCTGCTGCGCTCGACATCTCGCGTTCCGGCAGTGCTCGGAATCCTCATTTACATCCGAGTAAACTCCGGTTCCTGCGCGCTGGCGGCACGCGACCTGTCATCGCTCGCGACGGTCATTCATCGATTCCCGAATGCCCAACCGACCCCAAGGAGGTTGTTATGAATAAGCACACATTTGTACTGGCAGTCATCGCGCTGGCCCTGTCCGCCTGCGGCCAATCGCAGGCGCCGGCTCCGGCGCCCGCCGTGCCGCCGCCGAAGGTGGCCGACCAACCGGCTAATCCGCCGCCGCCACAAAGCGCGCAGCAGATGTTCGACGCGAAGATCGACGCCGTACTCGCCGGCAACTGGCGCGAGGCCGCGAACACTGCGCGCGACCAGTACCGGCATCCGAAGCAGACGCTGGAATTCTTCGGCCTCAAGCCCGGCATGAACCTGATCGAAATCACGCCCGGTGGCGGCTGGTATGCGCAAGTCCTCGCGCCGCTGATGAAGGACGATGGCAGCTACACCGCTGCCATCACCATTCCGAAAAAGCCCGCCGGCGAGGCCGCGCAGGACAAGACGGCGCTGGAGAAAATGTTCGCTGCCGACCCGGCGCAGTACGGCAAGGCCAAGGTCGTGCAATACGACCCGAAGGCGCCGAACCTCGGCGCGCCGGGTTCAGCGGACATGATCGTCACCTTCCGCAATGTGCACAACTGGGTCATGGGCGACTATGCGCCCGGCATGTTCAAGGCCTTCTTCGACGTGCTCAAACCCGGTGGCGTGCTTGGCGTTGTCGACCATCGCGCCACGCCGGGAGCGGACCTGGCGAAGATCAAGAACAGCGGTTACCTGCCCGAGGATTACGTGATCAAGCTTGCCAGCGACGCCGGTTTCAAGCTCGACGGCAAGAGCGAGGTCAACGCGAATCCGAAGGACGATCACGACCATCCCAAAGGCGTGTGGACGCTGCCGCCGACCTTGACGCTCGGCGACAAGGACAAGGACAAATATCTCGCGATCGGCGAATCCGACCGCATGACCCTGCGCTTCGTCAAGCCGCAGGGCGACCAGATCTTTTCCGCTCCGGCGGACAATGCAGGCAAGCCGGCGAAGAATTGAACTGGCGCATGACGATGCTGCATTGCGAACGGCCGCCACGCGCGGCCGTTCGCATCTGCGGGATTGCCCGGTGTTGATCGCGCTCAACAAGCCGTTCAACGTGCTGTGCCAGTTCACCGACCGCAACGAACCGAAACGGCGCACGCTGGCGGAGTACGTGAAGATTCCGGATGTCTATCCCGCCGGCCGGCTCGATTACGACAGTGAAGGATTGCTCCTGCTCACCGACGACGGCGCGCTGGCGCAGCGCCTGACCGACCCACGCAAGCAGACGCCGAAAACCTATCTCGTGCAGGTTGAGGGCGATCCGGGCGATGCGCAGATCGGACAATTGCGCAAAGGCATACTGTTGAACGATGGCCGGACCTTGCCTGCGGATGCAAAGCGGCTGCCGCGTGCGCCGGCCTGGCTGTGGCCGCGCGATCCACCGGTGCGTTTCCGCAAGACCGTGCCCGACGCCTGGATCGAACTCACCATCCGCGAGGGCCGCAACCGCCAGGTGCGGCGCATGACCGCCGCGGTCGGATTGCCGACCTTGCGTCTGGTCCGCGTGCGCATCGGCGACGTGGCGCTGGATGGGCTCGCTCCCGGACAAACGAGGATTCTGCAACCATGACCCGCGATTGGCGCACGCCGCTGGAAATCGTCCTGCTCGGGGCGATCTGGGGCGGCTCGTTCCTGTTCATGCGCATCGCCGCGCCGCATTTCGGTCCGCTGCCGCTGGTCGAGGTGCGCGTGATGCTCGGTGCACTGCTGCTCTCGCCGTTTTTGTGGCGCGCGCGCAAGCAGCTCGATGCCGCGCATTGGCGCCGGCTTGCCGTCGTCGGCGTGCTCAACTCGGCGATTCCCTTTTCCCTGTTCGCCTGGGGCGCCGAACGCGCCCCGGCCGGCATCGGCGCGATCGCGAACAGCATGACCGTGCTGTTCACCGCTCTGATCGCATTCGTCTTCTACGGCGAGCGCATCGGCACGCGCCGGGCGATGGCACTGATCAGCGGATTCGTCGGCGTCGTCGTTCTTGCCAGCGGACGCACCGCGGGCGACAACATCATGCTCGCCGCGATCGCCGGCACGCTTGCCTCGTTTTGCTACGGCATTGCCGTCAACCTGACCAAGCGCAAGCTCGGCGATCTGCAACCGGTCGTTGGCGTCGCCGGTACGCTGAGTTGTTCGGCGCTGATGCTCGCACCATTCGCGTTCGCGACCTGGCCGGCGGATTCGGTACCGGCGTCGTCGTGGCTGGCCGCGATCGCGCTCGGTGTGGTATGCACCGGCTTCGCGTATTTCCTGTTCTTTCGCCTGATCCAGCGTATTTCCGCCACACGCGCGGCGACCTGCAACTACCTGATCCCGGTATTCGGCGTCGGCTGGGCGTGGCTGCTGCTCGGCGAAACGCCGACATCGACCATGCTCGTTTCCGGCGCACTGATCCTGGGCAGCGTGATATTCAGCCAGCGCGAACCGGCGCGTCGGGCTTGACTCTTTCCGGTTCCGATAGCCAAGCGACTCGCTCTAGCGGATAATCATCGAAATCGCGGCGAAGGTGAAGTCCAATGAAATTCGGTGAATTGCTTATTTCCAAGCGTGAACAGCGCAAGCTCAGCGTGCGGCAAGTCGCTGTGATCGTCGGCACGACGCCGAGCTATCTGTACGAGCTCGAACAGGGCAAGACGGTGAACATCCGCCTGCCGCTGGCGGCCAAATTGAGTCAGGTGCTCAAGGTGCCGCTCACGACACTTGCCGCCGCCGCATTGGCGGAGGAAAAACGCCTGGCGAGAAAGCGCAAGCGGGCTTGAGCGACGCGGCCGGTTTCGCGGCGCGGCCTCAGCGGTTGGTCAACTGGATCTCGATGCGCCGGTTCTTCGCGTAGGCCTCGGGCGTATCGGCGGGATCCAGCGGCTGGAACTGGCCAAAGCCATTCGCCGACAGCCGGTTCGCGGGAATGCCCTGCACGACGAGGTATTTGACGATCGCCACCGCGCGCGCGGTCGACAGTTCCCAGTTTGACGCGAATTGCGTGGTGTGGATCGGGCGTTTGTCGGTGTGTCCGTCGATGCGCACGATCCAGTCGAGATTGGACGGAATCTCCGCCGCCACTGCGTTCAGAGTCTGCGCGAGTTTGGCCAACTGCATCTGTGCGGTCGGATTCAGGTCGGCCGATCCGGAATCGAACAGTACGTCGGTCGGCACCACGAAGCGGTCGCCGACGACGCGGATGTCGGCGCGGTTGCCGAGCGCCGCGCGCAGCTTGCCGAAGAATTCGGAGCGGTATTTCTCGAGCTGGTTGACCTTGTTCGCGAGCGCGAGATTGAGTTGAACACCGAGGTCGGCGATCTTGCGGTCCTTGTCCTTCACGTTCGCGTTGGCGAGATCGAGCGCGGCGGAAAGCTTGCTCAACTGATCGCGCACCGCGGCAATCTGGCGGTTGAGCAGTTCGATCTGGGCGGCGTTGTGCGTGTTGAGATCGGTCGCGGCGACGAGATTCTTCTTCGAGGTGTCGAGTTCGGCGCCCAGGCTCGCGACCTGTTGCTCGAGTTGCGCCTTGAGTTCGCTGAGCGCGGCGATGTCGGCAGTGAGCTTGGCCGCCTGCGAGGTCGCGACGTCGAGCTGGGACTTGAGCGTATCGCGTTCGCCGGTCGTTTGGCCGAGCGAGGCGGATAGCTCTTTCACCTTGATGTTCAGAGCGGTGTTGTTGTCCTGCGCCAGCGACAGGGTTTTCGCGAGTTGCGCGATCTGCGCGTTGAGATCGGCCAGGGCTCGGTTCTTGCCGGCGATGGTCTGCGACAACACGAACTGGCCGATCGCGAAGATAAGCAGCACGAACACCATCACCAGGATCAGCGACGACAGTGCGTCGACAAATCCCGGCCAGATGTCGAGCGCGCGGCGCCGGCGCGCAAGACTGTTCATTGCATGGCCCCACGCTTGCCGTCAACCGCGGCCGCGATCGTGCGCGAGAGCAGGCGCAGCTCGCCGCGCAGGTCGTCGGACAGGCGTTCGTTGCCGTTCGGTGCGGCGGCAATCGTTTTCAGGGCATTCTTAAGTTCTTCCTGGGTTTCGGCGAGACTGCGGAATTCACGCGTCTCGCGGCTGAGCAGATCGGCGAGGCGGCCAAGCTGGGTGTTCAATTCGCCGAACTGTTCGCCGGAACTGCGCCGCTCGCGCTCGGATTCTGTCAGTGCGCGCTGCATGCGCTCCAGGCCGTCGGCGGTTTGTTCGAGCAGCGCCTGCACGTAGGCCGGCACGCTCGCCTCGCCGTCGCCGTGCAAGGCGCCGGACGACAGCCGCGTCATGCTGGAAAGCCAGTCTTCGAGTTCGTTGTAGAAACGATTTTGCGCGTGACCCGACTGCAGGTCGAGGAATCCGAGCACGAGCGACGAGGCGAGTCCGAACAGCGACGTGGAAAAACTCGTCGACATGCCGGACAGCGGTTCCTTGAGGTTCTCCTTGAGCGTATTGAACATGGCCGCGGGATCGCTGCCGACGCCGAGGGAACCGATGATGTCGGCCACGGAACGGATCGTGACGAGCAATCCCCAGAACGTGCCGAGCAGGCCGAGGAAGATCGCCAGGCCAACGAGGTAGCGCGACAAGTCGCGCGATTCCTCCAGGCGCAGGTACACGCTGTCCAGCACCGAGCGCAGCGATTGTGTGGACAGCGAGAACTTCGCGCGCTCGCGACCGGCGAACATGCGCGCCATCGGCGCGAGCAGGCGCGGCTTGACCGGCAGCGGCCGATCCGGCGGCGAACGCTTGAACGCCTCGATCCATTCGATCTCGCGCGCCAGCAGCAGCACCTGGCGGAAGTTGACGAAGATGCCGAACACGAGCACCGCGAGGATCACCCCGTTGAAGAACGGATTGGCCTGGAAGTTCGCGATAAGCTTCGTCGCCAGCAACACGGCGAGTACCGCGACGGCGCCGAGAAAGCCGAGCATCCAGACGAGGGCTTGCGAAGGTTTGGTCATGACGGAATCTCTTGCGATGGATGCGTTCGTGCTTGGACTGGCCGCGTGCAAGATGGTTCCACACGGATGTGGCGAAATGCTGTCAGCGGCGAGGCTTGGCGCGCGCGGTCGGCTTGGCATTCCACGGATCGTCGGGCCATGGGTGGCGTGGGTAGCGCCCCTTCAATTCCTTCTTCACTTCCGGATAGGTGCGTTCCCAGAAGCCGCGCAAATCCTGAGTGACCTGGATCGGCCGCTGCGCCGGCGAAAGCAGATGCAAGGTCACCGCAATTTTGCCGTCCGCGATGCGTGGCGTGTCGGCAAGGCCAAACAGTTCCTGCAATTTCACCGCCAGCACCGGCGGCTTGCCGAATTCGTAATGCAGCTCGCGGTGATTGCCGGTCGGCACGATCAAGGACTCCGGCGCGAGCTCGTCCACAGACTTGCGCTGCGCGTAGTCGAGCCGCGAGGCCAGCGCTTCGCCGAGCATCGCGGAGGTGAGCGAGTCCAATCGCGTCTTGCCGCTGAGGTAGGGTGCGAGCCAGTCTTCCAATGAATCGAGCAGTGCCGCATCCGCGAGATCGGGAAGATGCAACTGCGGGCACCACTCGCGCAGGCACGCGACGCGCGCGCGCAAGGCCTGCGCATGCTTGCTCCACGGCAGCGAATCGATGCCGGCCTCGCGAATGGCGGCGAGCAGGGCGGGCAGGGCGTCCTCGGGCCTGGATGGCACGCTGCGTCGTTCCAGCACGAGTTGCGCGAAGCGGTGTTCCTCGAAAGTCTCGATGGCCTGCTTGTCGCGATTCCAATGCGCAACGCGCTGGCGCACGAAGCGCGCGGCGAAGTCGCGTTCGAGCAGGTCCGCATCGAATGGCGCCGCGGTGAGGATCGCGCTATCGCGCTCATCGAAACGCAAATCCGCGACGACCAGCCACGGCTCGCCGTGTAATTGTGTATTTTGCAACAAATGCACGCCACGGCCGTTGCTCAGCCGGTAACGCAGCGCATCGTTGCCGTCCTGCCGTGCGATGCGATCGGGAAAGGCGTGGATGAGCAGGTTGCCGGGGGCGAGACGATCCGCTGGCATGGACGCGACGGCGCGAATGTCGAAACGCCGCCGCCAGCCGGATGCGGCCTGGTCGATGGCGGCAAACGCGGCGGAATCGGCTCCGGGATTTCTTGCGCCGCGTTTGTCGTCGCGCCAGGCCTGCAGCGCCGACAGCCGCGCGCGGAAATCGTCGCCACGCCCATACTCGCCACGCAGCGGGTTGCGCGCTTCGAGCAACGCGACCGCATCACAGGCCAGCGCGCGTTGCGCGATCGGCGCGCGCAGCACCATCGCGGCCAGCCGCGGCGACGCGCCGGCAGCGAGCATGTCGCGGCCGAGTTTCGTGACGTGGTCATCCGTGTCGAGCGCACCGAGCAGGACCAGCAGGTCGCGCGCGCTTGCCAATGCGCCGGACGGTGGCGCATCCAGCCAGCGCAGGTCCGGCGAGCCCCAGGCAGCGAGTTCCAGCGCGAGCGCGGACAATTCGACCTGCGCGATCTCCGCGCGCCGCGATGGCTCCAGGCGTTGGCTCTGCGGCCACAGGCGGTACGCGACGCCTGCGGCGACGCGGCCCGCGCGGCCGGCGCGCTGATCCGCAGAGGCTTGCGAAATCGCCACGGTTTGCAGGCGCGAGAAGCCCGAATTCGGATCGAAGCGCGGCTCGCGCGCCAGACCGGTATCGATAACGGACCGAATGGCGGGCAGGGTCACGCTCGACTCGGCGACGTTCGTCGCCAGTACGACACGGCGCGTTCCGGCGCGTGTCGGCGCCAGCGCGGCATGCTGTTCGGCCAGGGACAATTCACCGTGCAATGACACGATCTCGGCAATATCGCTGCCGCCCAGCACCCGCCGAGCCTGTTCGATCTCGCGCCGCCCCGGCAGGAATACGAGTACATCGCCATCCGTTTCACGCAATGCGGTTTCGAGGACGCGACGCAGATGAAATGGCCAGTCCTCGTTCGCTTTCGCCGCGGGATACTCGATACGCACCGGAAAACTGCGCCCGGCAGAGCTGATGCGCGGCGCATCGAACCAGCGCGCGATGCGTTCGCCGTCCAGCGTCGCCGACATGATGGCGAGGCGCAGGTCCGGTCGCAGTTGCGCCTGCACGTCGAGCGCGAGCGCGGCGCCGAGGTCGCCGTGCAGGTGGCGTTCGTGGAATTCGTCGAACAAGACGGCGCCGACGCCGGACAATTCCGGATCGGACTGGATCAGGCGCGTGAGGATCCCTTCGGTCACGACTTCCACGCGCGTGCGCGCGGAAACCTTCGCCTCGAAGCGGATGCGATAGCCGACGGTTTCGCCGACCGCTTCGCCCAATTGCTCGGCCATGAATTCCGCCGCCGCGCGCGTGGCGATGCGGCGCGGTTCCAGGACCAGGATTTTCTTGCCGGCCAGCCATCCCGCGTCGAGCAGGGCCAGCGGCACCTGGGTGGTCTTGCCGGCGCCGGGCGGTGCTTCCAGCACCAGGCGCGGATGCCGCGCGAGGCTCGCCAGTACGTCCGGCAACACCGCATGGATGGGAAATAGTGTACTTTTTGTCATCGTATAAACGACGATCCCGCCACGCGGGCGGGATCGAAGAATTGCGTGCGATTACAGTTTACTGGCAAGTCAGGCCATTCATCTGCGTCAGGCGCGTCCAGGTCTTCGTATTGCTGCCCGTCGGAACACCCTGTGGCAAGCCGGAAGCGGACTGGTAGCTGAATTGCATCGTGTCGCAATCCAGGAAGCGCACGTTGAAGGTGCCCCACTGCTTCTGCGTGGCGGAGGCACCGAAATTGCCGGCGAATCCCCCACCGTAGGAATAACCCAGCGTCACCACCGCCGAGGTATCGCCGGCGTTGAACACGCCGCTACCGAACAACCAGTAGGGCGTGCCGCTGGAATCGAATGTGTACCAGGCAATCGTGATAAAGCGCGGAAACGTGCTGCCGCTGGCCTGCAACTCACCGACTTCGACCTGGATGCCCTCGCCGCTGTGGTTCGGGTCGTACCAGTTGCCGGTCATGTAGCCGCTGATCGGCAGCGGTTGTGATGCGGCGGGGTATGACGTCGGATCGTAGGCGGGCAATGGAAAATCGAAGAGCTGGTGGCCAGTGGTGGCCAGGTTGTCCACGCTGACTGTGACTGGGTTGTTGTAATTGAACTGTATGGGGCCGCCGTAAAAATTCTCGAGCACGAACACGTCGCTGTTGATCAGCGGATTGAGCGCATAGTTGGTGGTGAGGAACGTATTCGGATCGTCGGCGACACGGATGACGAAATCGTTGACGCCGTTCTGACTCGCGTAGATGCCCGGCAGGGTTGGATAGCGAGTGCTGTTGCCTTCCATGCTCGAGGGGCGGTCGATTTCGACCAGCGTTGCTGACTTGCCACTGGTGCAGGCCACGCGGAACACGTAGACATCGACGTTCTCGGTATAGGTCCTCTCACCCGCATCGCTGGTCAACGGATCGCCGAGCAATGTCATTTGCTGGTGAGAATATGGACCGTTCTGCCACATGCCGAATGGCATCGGCGAACTCAGACAGCTGGGCGGATAGGCTCGATCCGGATTCGCGTACAATTCGGCCGGTTTCACATTGCCGGGCTTGGCACCGGCGACACCGGTTTTCTGCGCAGCGGTCTTGGCTTGGCTGGTTTGCGCCTGCATCTGCATGCGCACCTGCTGTGCACGCGCCAGATCCACTTGCGATGCAGCTGCGGTGACGGTGGCGGATGCGGCGGCCTGCGCGATCGTCGCGGCAGCCATTGCCAGCGTGGCCAGGACGCCGGAAAAAGTCGTCGTGTACTTCATTGGAAGCTCCCATTCGAATCCCCGTTCGCGCAGCCTGTAGCGGCACCGGTTAACCGGCCGTGAACGCAGCCGGCATCGTGTTGGCATAATGCCAGACTTTCCCGATAACGCGCGGACATGCAACTCGTCGACATCGGCGCCAACCTGACCCACGAATCCTTCCGCCACGATTTCGCGGACGTGCTTGCGCGCGCGCATGCGGCGGGCGTGATCCAGCTCGTTGTGACAGGCGCGTCCCTGCAAGGCTCGCGCGATGCGCTGGACCTGGCGCGCGCGCATCCCGGGGTGCTGTTCGCGACGGCGGGCGTGCATCCGCACCATGCCAGCGACTTCAATGCGGAAACCGAGACCGGCTTGCGCACGTTGCATGCGCTGCCCGAAGTCGTCGCTGTCGGCGAAACCGGGCTGGACTACCATCGTAATTTTTCGCCGCGCGAAGCGCAGCTGTTCGCGTTCGAGCGCCAGCTCGAGCTCGCCGCCGAATGCGGCAAGCCGCTGTTCCTGCACCAGCGCGACGCGCATGCGGACTTCATCGCCTGCCTGGACAGCGTGCTTGATCGCAGCGGGCGCGACCGCATTGGCCGTGCGGTGGTGCATTGCTTCACCGGCGAAAAGGACGAGTTGTTCGATTACCTCGACCGCGATTTTTTCATCGGCATCACCGGCTGGATCTGCGACGAGCGCCGCGGCACGCACCTGCGCGAACTGGTCAAGTCCATTCCGGCGAATCGCCTGCTGCTGGAGACCGATGCGCCATACCTGTTGCCGCGAACGGTCAAGCCCGCGCCGTCACACCGGCGCAACGAGCCGATGTATCTCGCGCATATCTGCGCCGAAGTCGC
>DATJIL010000197.1:0-3313 GCA_035493385.1 Rudaea sp. | reverse complement strand
AACGTCAAGGGCGGGCGCTGCGAAGCCTGCGAAGGCGACGGCCTGATCAAGGTCGAGATGCACTTCCTGCCCGACGTTTACGTGCCCTGCGATGTCTGCCACGGCAAGCGCTACAACCGCGAGACGCTGGAAATCCTCTACAAGGGCCACACGATTTCCGACGTGCTGCAAATGACCGTCGAGGATGCGCTCAAGCTGTTCGAAAACATTCCGGCGCTGGCGCGCAAACTCGAAACGCTGATGGACGTGGGCTTGAGCTACATCAAGCTCGGCCAGAGCGCGACGACACTTTCTGGCGGCGAAGCGCAGCGCGTGAAACTGTCGCGCGAGCTGTCCAAGCGCGACACCGGGCGCACGCTGTATATCCTCGACGAGCCGACCACCGGATTGCACTTCCACGATATCGAGCAGTTGCTGCGCGTACTGCATCGCCTGCGCGACGACGGCAATACGGTGGTGGTGATCGAACACAACCTCGACGTGATCAAGACCGCCGACTGGATCGTCGACCTCGGTCCCGAAGGCGGCGGCCGCGGCGGCAGCATCATCGCCACCGGCACGCCAGAACAGATCGCCGCCGACAAGACTTCGCACACCGGCCGCTTCCTCTCCCGTGTGCTCGGCAACGGCAAGCGCAAGGCCGCCGCATGAGCGACGCGACGAAACCCGCGTGGCGCAAGGTCGCCGAAACCATCCTTGCCTTGCGCTGGGGCGACCAGGACGCGTTCAACCATGTCAACAATGCCATGTACCTGCGCTATATCGAGGAAGCGCGCGTACGCTGGCTTGCAGACATTGCCGGTGATTGGGACCGCAGCGCCATCAGCAAGCCGATCATGGCCGCCGTGCACGCGAACTACCGTCGCCCGTTGACCTGGCCCGGCGAAATCGTCGTGCAGTTGTTCTGCGAAAGGCTCGGCACCCGTTCGATCACGCTCGCGCATCGCATCGTCGATGCAAGCGACGAGTCGGTACTCTACATGGACGGCAATGTGGTCATGGTCTGGATCGATCCGGCCACGGGCAAACCGGTGGCGTTGCCGGAAGCGGTGCGCCGCGCCTGTGGCTGACGGATCAGGGCGACGTTTCGCGCACCACGAAGTCCGCATCGACGCCCGGATCGTCCTTTGTGGAAATGTGGATTTTCACCGAATCGCCCGTATTCGGCGCTCGCTTCGGATCCATCAGCATGAAATGCTTTCCACCCGGCGCGAAAACGACACTGGCGCCCGGCGCGATGGCAACGTCGCCGAGCGGACGCATGCGTTCCACCCCATTTTCACTCACGCTTTCGTGCAGCGAGACATCGCCGAAATCCTGACTGACCGCGCCAGTGACGACGACAGGCGCGTCGCCCGAATTGCGCAAAGTGGCGTAACCGGCCAGCATCGCCGCACCCGGCGGTGCAGCGCGAATCCAGGCGTTTTCCACAATCAGGTGTCCTGCCGCAAATGCGTTCGCGACGACGCCGAACAGGATCAATCCGCACAATTTCAAACGCATGTTTGCCTCGGCGATGTTTCGCTTATGATAGCCGCTTCCACCCTGTGGCCACTGCCATGCTCGAATCCATCCGTCACGATGCCATCCTCGAACTGCGCCTGAGCCGGCCACCGGTCAACGCGCTCAATCCCGAACTGGTGCGCCGCTTGCGCAAGGCCGTGGAAGACGCCGATGCCGATGGCGCACGCGGCATCGTGCTGTCCGGCCGGCCCGGCATGTTCTCCGCGGGCCTGGACGTGCCCGAACTGCTGCAACTGGATCGCGCCGCACTGGTCGCTTTCTGGCAGGATTTCTTCGGCCTGTGCGCGGCGCTGGCCGCATCGCCAATACCCACTGTGGCCGCCATCGGCGGACACAGTCCGGCTGGTGGCGCGGTGCTGTCGATCTTCTGCGACTACCGCGTGATGGCGCGCAGCGTCGATCCCGCAAAGCCCTTCCGCATCGGTTTGAACGAGGTGCAGGTCGGGCTGTCGATTCCGGAAGTCATCCAGTGCGCCCTGCGCCGCCTCGTCGGAACCTACCGCGCCGAACGCATGATGGTCGCGGGGCAGATGCTCGAACCCGAGCAGGCGCTGAAAATCGGCCTCGTCGATGAGCTTACCGCGGTCGAAGACGTGCAACCGCGCGCGCTGGCGTGGCTGCGCGACCTGCTCAAGCTGCCGCCACAGGCGATGGCGGCCACACGCGGTCTCGCGCGCTCCGATTTGATCGAATTGTTCACCGATCCCACGCGTTTGTCGGTGGAAGAATTCGCCGACGCCTGGTTCGGCGCGGAAACCCAGACGACACTCAAAGCGCTGGTGGCGCAACTGAAGAAAAGCTAGATACTTTCCGACGACAGTACTTCGTCGATCGAATACAGCCGCGGTTCGCGGTGCGCGATCCACAGCGCCGCGACGAGCGCGCCGCGCGCGAAGATGTCGCGACTGGCCGCGCGATGGGTGATTTCCAGGCGCTCGCCCGCGGTGCTGAACAGCACCGTATGCTCGCCGGCCACGTCGCCGCCGCGCAATACCGCAAAGCCGATTTCGCCCGACTGGCGCGGGCCGGTCTTGTCGATGCGCGCGAACACCGCGCGTTCGGGCAAGGTGCTGCCGCGGCTTTCCGCGACCGCTTGCCCGAGCGCGAGCGCGGTGCCGGAGGGTGCGTCCTGCTTGCGCCCGTGATGCATCTCGAGAATCTCGCAATCCCAGTCCGGCAGGGCCGCCCCAATGCGCTTGGCCATGCGCAGCAGCATCGCCACGCCAAGGCTGAAATTCGCCGCCCACAGCACGGGGATCGTCTGCGACGCGCGTTCGAGTGCGACACGTTGTTCGTCGCGCAACCCGGTAGTGCCGCTGACGAAAGCGACACGACGCTCAACGGCCAGCGCAAGAGCGGCGTCGAAGGCATGCGGCCCGCTGAAATCGACGAGCACGTCGCAGGGAACGTCCGGATCCAGTGCCGTGGAAAAATCCACCACGCGCTGTAGTGTGCCGAAGACGCGATCCAGCGGTTCGTCCGCCAGTCCTGATCCCGGGCGCACCAGCGCGCAGGCAAGGCGTGCCTTGTCGGATTCCAGTATGGCCCGAACCACCGCCTGGCCCATGCGGCCGGAGGAACCGTAAACGACGACGTCGACGAGATCGCTCATGCGGCCATCCTAGCGCAACGCGCTTATTCAGGAAGTTACGCGTTCCACAAAACGCTTCACCCCGTCGAACCAGGAACTGGCACGCGGCGTGTGTTTGCCGGCATCGTCGCCGAAACTCGCCTCGAACTGCTGCAGCAGATCGCGCTGCTGTTTGCTGAGCTTGACCGGCGTTTCCAC
>DATJIL010000196.1:0-24491 GCA_035493385.1 Rudaea sp. | reverse complement strand
AACGCCGACGGCACCTGGACCCTGCGCAGCGAAACCCGTGGCACCGGCGGCATGGCGAAATTGCTGGGCCTGGACGTGCGCGAAGATTCCACGTTCACGCTGCGCGACGCCTCCTTGCAAGGGCAGCATTACGATTACAAGCAGGATGCCGCGATCAAGAGCAAGCGGCGCGCGATCGGCTTCGATTGGAATTCACGTCAGGCGCATGTGCGCGACAACGGCAAGGATTTCCGCTACGCACTGGTGGACAACGCCATCGACCGCAGCACGGTGGCGGTCGCGCTGGGCCTTGCGCTGGCCGATGGCGCGACGTCGGCGACGCCGCCGGTCGCGGTGCGCGATCGCGTGGAGATGCAGCAGTATGCCGTGCGGGGAAAATCGGCGATCACGGTGCCCGCCGGAAAATTCGACGCCACCGAAATCGACCGCATCGACGCGCCGGGCAAGGTGATGAAATCGTGGTACGCGCAAGGCCTGCTGCCGGTGCGCGTCGAGCAGCCGCAGCACGACGGCAAGGCCATCGTGCTGGAACGCAAGTAACGCCACTACGACGGCAGGCGCCGGATCTTCGCGCCGAGCGTGCCGAGCTTCTCCTCGATGCACTCGTAGCCGCGATCGATGTGATAGATGCGGTCGACCGTGGTATCGCCCTTGGCGACGAGTCCAGCCAGCACGAGGCAGGCCGATGCGCGCAGGTCGGTCGCCATCAGCGGCGCTCCGGACATCTCGCGCACGCCCTTGACCACGGCGGTGTTGCCTTCCAGGTGGATGTCGGCGCCGAGGCGCTCGAGTTCGTGCACGTGCATGAAGCGGTTCTCGAACACATTTTCGGTAATCGTGCCCACGCCTTCCGCAACCGTGTTGAGTGCGGTGAACTGCGCCTGCATGTCGGTCGGAAACGCCGGGTACGGCGCCGTGGTCACGTCGACCGCGCGCGGACGCTTGCCGCGCATGTCCACTTCTATCCAGTCCTCGCCGGTATTCAGGTGCGCGCCGGCTTCCTCAAGCTTGCGCAGCACCGCGTCGAGCGTGCGCGGACGCGCGCGCTTGGCCATGACGCGGCCGCCGGTGATCGCGCCGGCGACGAGGAAGGTGCCCGTTTCAATGCGGTCCGGCAGCACGTCGTATTGCGTGCCGTGCAGGCGCTCCACGCCGTCGATGACGATGGTGGCGGTGCCCGCGCCGGAAATCTTTCCACCCATCGCGTTGATGCAATGCGCGAGGTCCACCACTTCGGGTTCCTGGGCCGCGTTCTCGATGATGGTGGTGCCCTGTGCCAGCGCCGCCGCCATCATGATGTTCTCGGTGCCGGTGACGGTGACGATGTCCATGACGATGCGCGCGCCGCGCAGGCGTTTTGCGCGAGCCTTGATGTAGCCGTTCTCCACCGAAACCGTCGCGCCGAGGGCTTCCAGTCCGCGGATGTGCTGGTCCACCGGGCGCGAGCCGATCGCGCAGCCGCCGGGCAGGGAAACATCGGCCTCGCCGAAGCGCGCCACCAGCGGGCCGAGCACGAGGATGGACGCGCGCATCGTCTTGACCAGGTCGTACGGCGCGAAATAGCGGTTCGCCGTGCGCGGATCGACGTGGATCTTCATGCGCTCGTCGATCGTCAGCGACACGCCCATCTGGCCGAGCAGTTCCATCGTCGTGGTGACGTCGTGCAGATGCGGCACGTTGCCGATGCTGACCGGTTCGTCAGCAAGCAAGGTTGCCGCGAGGATGGGCAGCACCGCGTTCTTGGCGCCGGAAATCCACACGTCGCCGTTGAGCGGCTCGCCCCCTGAAATTACGATCTTTGCCATCAACTCATTCCTTGCTTTGCCGCTTCGTCGGGCGTCAACGTGCGCAGCGACAAGGCGTGAATCTCGCCGCCCATCAGCTCGCCCAGCGTCGCGTAGACCATGCGGTGCCGCGCCAGCGGCAGCTTGCCCGCGAACGCGGCGCAAACCACGGTCGCCCCGAAATGCACGCCATCGTCGCCTTCAACCCGTGCCGTGGCGCCGGGCAGGCCCTGTTCGATCAAAGTCTGGATGCTGCGGGTGTCCATGCGCGGCTCGGAATATGGCGGGATGCGGGCGGCTGCGACGCAGCAGTACCCTGAATCGTCTTCGCCGGGACGGGGCCTGTCGGTTACAATAAGCGAAGGTTGCGCATGGTACTCAAAATCCTTGGCCGCAGATACCCGCAGCGGGACGATCCCGCCATTTCCCTGCTCAATCCCGCCTTCCTGCCCGGTCCCTACCTCATGAATGCCCGCCTTGTGTCGCTTGCCGAGAATCCGCTGGGCAACCCCTTGCTCGACGCAGCGGCGCTCAAGCGCAACGCCATGAACGTGATCGACATCGAGGCGCGCGCGATCGAAGCCTTGCGCACGCGCATCGACGACAACTTCCTGCGCGCCTGCCTGTTGATGTTCGATTGCCCCGGCCGCGTGATCGTTTCCGGAATGGGCAAGTCCGGCCACATCGCGCGCAAGATCGCCGCCACGCTCGCCTCGACCGGCACGCCGGCATTCTTCGTGCACCCCGCCGAGGCCAGCCACGGCGACCTCGGCATGATCACGCACAAGGACGTCGTGCTGGCCCTGTCCAATTCCGGCGAAACCGACGAACTGCTCACGATCCTGCCGGTGATCAAGCGCCAGGGCATTCCGCTGGTGGCGATGACCGGCAATCCGTCGTCCTCGCTTGCCGAAATGAGCGACGTGCACCTGGACGTGAGCGTGCCGGCCGAAGCCTGCCCGCTCAACCTCGCGCCCACCGCCAGCACGACGGCGGCGCTGGTGATGGGCGACGCACTCGCGATCGCGCTGCTCGAGGCGCGCGGCTTTACCGACGAGGATTTCGCGCGTTCGCATCCGGCCGGCAGCCTGGGCCGGCGCCTGCTGCTGCACATCGCCGACGTGATGCACATGGGCGACGCGGTACCGAGCATCGGCGCCACGGCGAGCCTGTCCGAGGCCTTGATGGAAATGACGCGCAAGGGACTGGGCATGACCGCGATTGTCGACGCGGCGGGACGCCTGCTCGGCGTGTTCACCGACGGCGACTTGCGCCGCGCCGTGGACAACAAGACCATCGACCTGCGCACCACGCCGGTGACGGCGCTGATGACCGCGCACCCCAAGACCATCGGTGCCGACAAGCTCGCGGTGGAAGCCGCGCGCCTGATGGAGGCGCACAAGATCCATGCGCTGCTCGTGGTCGATACGGACAACCGCGTCGTCGGCGCGCTCAACATCCACGACCTGCTGCGCGCACGCGTGGTCTGAGATGGCGTATTCGCATCTCAACGACCTGCCCGCCGATATCCGCGAGCGCGCGGCGAAAATCAAACTCGCCCTGTTCGATGTCGACGGCGTGCTCACCGATGGCCGCCTGTACTACAGCGACGACGGCCGCGAATCCAAGGCGTTCCACGTCCACGACGGACTGGGCCTCAAGCGCCTGATGGCGAACGGCATCGAGGTCGGCATCATCACCGCGCGCCTGAGCCACATGGTCACCGAGCGCACCGCGGAACTGGGCATCGCGCACGTCTATCAGGGCCAGGAAAACAAGCTCGCCTGCTACGAACAGCTGATCCACGCGCTCAAGCTCGCGCCGGAGCAATGTTGCTACTGCGGCGACGACCTGCCGGACCTCGCCATCATGCAGCGCGTCGGGCTTTCCATCGCCGTGGCGAACGCGCACCCATGGGTGCGCGAACGCGCGTGCTGGCGCACGCAGATGCGCGGCGGCGAAGGCGCGGTGCGCGAGGTCTGCGACCTGCTGATCGCCGCGCACGGCAAGGCCGAGTCCGAACTGGCCAAGTTCGCCTGATGGAACGCCGCCTCGTCCTCGCCATCGCGGCGCTGGCCGTACTTGCGCTCGCCACGCAGATATTGGTGTGGGTGTTCGCGCCGCGCGAAGCTCCACCCGCCTTCGTCGGCCCCCCGCGCTCGGACTACACCCTCTCAGACTTTTCCATCGACGCGCTCGACGCCCAGGGCCAGCACAGCTTCAGCGTCGCCGGACCGCGCCTGGTGCGCCGCGCCGAAGACGGTTCGATCTTCGTGACGTCGCCGGACTACACCATCGTCGACAACGGCCAGCACCTGTGGAAAGGCAATTCCGCTTCGGCCTGGGTCGACAAGAACGGCACCGTGATGAAGCTCGAAGGCAAGGTCGACATGCGCCGCCTGCCCGGCCCCGGCACGCCGCCCGCGCAATTGCTCACCTCGGACCTGACCGTGACTTCCCCGGGCAAGGGCCAGGTCTTATCCTCGGCACAGGGAAAGACCATGCAAACCGCCGCCCTCGCCACGATCACCGAACCCGGTCACATCGTGCACGGTGTCGGCATGCAAGCCGACCTGGGATTGAAAACCGTGCAATTCTTGTCCAACGTCCACTGGACCCTGCTGCCCGCCAACCATGCCAAACCATAATCCGATTCGCCTTGCCGCCGCCTGTGCCGCGCTCGTCCTCGCGCAATCCGCGTTCGCGTTGAGCACCGACCGCAGCCAGCCGATGAACATCGACGCGAACTACCAGAAGTCCACGCAAAGCCGCACCGGCAAAGCCGGCGACCCGGACATCACGCAGCTCGACGGCAACGTGGTGATGGCGCAGGGTTCGATGCAGGCCCATGCCGACCACGCCACGATCTACCGCAATCCTTCGGGTGTCGCCGACGCGAACGGCAACACCGGCAGCCTGACGCGCGTCGTGCTAACCGGAAAGCCGGCGCATCTGCAGCAGGTGCATGACGGCGATTGCGGCCTGATGACGGCCGACGCGGACAACATCGACTACGACAACCTCACCGGCATCGCGCTGCTCACCGGCAACGTCACGGTGATCCAGCACGGCAAGGGCGAGTTCCACGGCGAGCGCATGCGCTACAACACCAACACCGGCGAGATGGAAAGCGGTGATTCTTCCGCGTCCAGCCGCGTGCACATGGTGATGCAACCCAAGAGCGAGCAACCCAAGCCGGCCGCCAACGCCGATTGCACCAAGGCCGCGGCCGCGCACTGATGCTGGCCGCCACCGGATTGCAAAAGAGCTTTCGCGGGCGCGCCGTGGTGCGCGATTTCGCGTTTTCCCTGGAACAAGGCGAGGTCGTCGGCCTGCTCGGTCCGAACGGCGCCGGCAAGACGACGACGTTCTACATGGTGGTCGGCCTGATCGGCGCCGACGCCGGCCGCATCAGCCTGGACGAACACGACATCACGCAGATGCCGATGCACGCACGCGCCCGGCTTGGCGTTGGCTACCTGCCGCAGGAACCGTCCGTGTTCCGGCGCCTGACCGTGGCGCAGAACGTGCTGGCGATCCTGGAGCTGCGCGAGGACCTGGACGCCGCCGGGCGCCGCGCCGAACTCGAATCCCTGCTCGACGAATTGCAGATCGCGCACATCGCCGACAGCCGCGGCGTGAGCCTGTCGGGCGGCGAGCGCCGGCGCGTGGAAATCACCCGCGCGCTGGCCGCCAAGCCGCGCTTCATGCTGCTCGACGAACCCTTCGCCGGCATCGATCCGATTTCGGTGGTGGAGATCCAGCGCATCGTGAAACAACTGCGTGCGCGCGGCATCGGCATCCTGATCACCGACCACAACGTGCGCGAAACGCTCGGCATCTGCGACCGCGCCTACATCATGAGCGAGGGTGCGGTGTTGGCCAAGGGCGCACCAGCCGACGTGCTGGCCAACGATCAGGTGCGGGAGGTGTACTTGGGCAAGGAATTCCGGATGTAACTGGCTACCCGGCAGCCGGGCTGGCATTGCGCCAACCCCTCCAGTATAGCGCGATTGTGGGCATTGACGGACAGCCCCGCACCGGGGCTATCCTCAGGCCTCGGACGCAGGCCGCGCCCGCCTGGAATCCGCAGTGAAGCCCGCGTTACAACTTCGAATCAACCAGCAGCTGGCGTTGACGCCGCAGTTGCAGCAGGCGATCCGCCTGCTGCAGTTGTCCAGCGTCGAGCTGGAAATGGAGTTGCGCGAAGCGCTCGAATCCAATCCCCTGCTGGAACTGGCCGAAGGCGGCGATGGCGAGGCCGAAGCACAGGCCGATGGCGAAACCGTGGTCGACATCGCCAGCGACAGCGAATCGGCAACCGCCGAACGCGAGGAACCGAACTACGACGAGCCCAACTACGACGAGCCAATGAATTTCGAGCTCGAGCGCAGCAGCGACTACGGCGCACCGATTCCCGAAGACAGCGACGGATTCGAAGCCCAGGACGGCGAACCGGAGGACTTGCGCGATCATCTGTTGTGGCAGCTCAATCTCACCTCGATGTCGGCGCGCGACCGCGCCATCGGCGTGACCATCATCGAGGCGATCGACGACGACGGCTACCTGCACGAAAGCGACGAAACGTTGCAGTCCAACCTCGCCGGCCTGTACCGGGTCGGCGCGGACGAAATCGAGGCCGTGCGCCACCGCATCCAGCAATTCGACCCGCTCGGCGTGGGCAGCCGCAGCTTGAGCGAATGCCTGTGCGTGCAACTGGACGCCTGCGATCCGCAAACTCCCGGTTGGCACGCGGCCAAGGCACTCGCTGCCGGGCATCTGGAGGAACTGGCGCGCAACGACCGTGCACGCCTGTGCCGGCAATTGAAGGTCGACGCAGACGACCTGGACGCGGCGATCGCCCTGATCCGGTCGCTCGATCCCAAACCCGGCGCGCAGATCGATCCCGGCAAGGCGGAGTATGTCGCGCCGGATGCCTACGCGTTCAGGCACAACGGTCGCTGGAGCGTGGGCCTGAGCCCGAACTGCCAGCCCAAGCTGTCCATCAACCAGCAGTACGCCGGCCTGATCGCGCGTGCGCGCCGCGACGACGCGGCGTATTTGCGCGGGCAACTGCAGGAGGCGCGTTGGCTGATCAAGAGCCTGGAAACCCGCGCCGACACCGTGCTCAAGGTCGCCGGGGCGATCGTGCGCGCGCAAAGCGCCTTCCTCGATTTCGGGCCAGAAGCGATGCGCCCCCTGGTGCTGCGCGACATAGCCGATGAAATCGGCATGCACGAATCCACGGTTTCGCGCGTGACCACGCGCAAGTACCTGCACACGCCACGCGGCACGTTCGAGTTCAAGTATTTCTTCTCCTCCGGCGTGGCCACCGTCGATGGCGGTGCCGCGTCGGCAACCGCGATCCAGGCGATGATCCGCAAGTTGATCGGCGAGGAAATACCGGCGCGGCCGTTGTCGGACCAAACCCTCGCCGCGGAACTGAATCGCCGCGGCATCGAAGTCGCACGGCGCACCGTGGCCAAGTACCGCGAGGCGCTGCACATCCCCTCATCCAACGAACGCAGCCGGCTCGGCTGAAAGGAGCGCACTGGAACCCCAGTGGAGATCGCAGGTCTGAATCAATGTCCCGCCAGCGCGGGACGACGTCTCATTCGTTAATTTCTGGAGGCAGGTTATGCAGATCAATGTCAGCGGTCATCAGGTTGCCGTCACTCCCGCCCTGCACGATTACGCGGTCGGCAAGCTCGAACGCATCGTCCGCCACTTCGACCATCTGCACGACGTCACCGTCACCTTGAGCGTGGAAAAGCTGCTGCAAAAAGCCGAAGCCACGCTGCATTGCGCGAACAACAAGATCATTCATGCCGACGCCCAAGCCGCCGATCTGTATGCCGCGATCGACGCACTCGCCGACAAACTCGACCGTCAGGTCAAGAAACTCAAGGAAAAGCTCACCCACCACCATCGCGACAGTGTGCGCCAGGCGGCACGTCAGGCGTAATCTCGCGAATACCGTTCGCGCTGGGCGTAGCTCGCGATAGCGAGCGTAGTCGAAGCGCATTGTCGAGCATCCTTCGACTTCGGCGCTCCGTGCCTACGCTCAGGATGGGCGGGTATTTTCAGTGCCTTACGTCTTGACGCGATAGCACGGCACGTAGGCCGTCCCCGGCAACTTCATGCGCTGTTGCACGACGAAACTCGCCAGCAGCGCATCCAGGGCACGCATGATCTCCGGGTCGCCGTCGATCACGAACGGCCCGTTCTCGGCGATCGCGCGCAGCCCTTCTTCCTTGACGTTGCCGGCGACGATGCCGGAGAACGCCCGGCGCAGGTCCGCGGCGAGCAGGTGGCGCGGCTGGTCGCGCTGCAGATTCAGCCCGGCCATGTTCGCGTGCGTCGGCCGGAACGGCTGCTGGAACGCATGTTCGACGTTGAGCGCCCAGTTGAAGAAGAACGCATCCTTGTTGTCGAGGCGGTACAGGCGCACTTTTTCCACGCCCGTCGACAGCAGACGCGCCGTTTGCGCCGGATCGCCGGTGACGATGCGATAGTGCTCGGCCACGTCGTTGCCGAGCGTGAGCTTCAGGAACGCATCGATCTGTTCGAAATACGCCGCCGATTCGCGCGGTCCGGAAAACACCAGCGGATAGGGTATGCCGGCGTTCGCCGGATGCAGCAGGATGCCGAGCAGGTACAGGATTTCTTCGGCGGTGCCGACGCCACCCGGGAACACGATGATGCCATGGCCGGCGCGCACGAACGCTTCCAGGCGCTTTTCGATATCCGGCATGATCACCAGGTTGTTGACGATGGCGTTCGGCGATTCGGCGGCGATGATGCCGGGCTCGGTGATGCCGATGTAGCGGCGCGAGCGCATGCGCTGCTTGGAGTGCGCGATGGTCGCACCCTTCATCGGCCCCTTCATCGCACCCGGGCCGCAACCGGTGCAGATGTCGAAGCCGCGCAGGCCGAGTTCGTAGCCGACCTTCTTCGTATACTCATATTCGGTGCGCGAGATGGAATGCCCGCCCCAGCACACCGCCAGGTTCGGTTCCTGGTTCGGCTTGAGCACGCGCGCATTGCGCAGGATCTCGAACACCGCGTGGGTGATGCCGTGCGAATCGCCGAGTTCGAAGCGCCCAGCCTGGATCTGGTTGGCGACGTAGACGATGTCGCGCACGACCGCGAACAGCAGTTCGTGGATGCCGCGGATGATGTGGCCGTCGACGAAGGCGCTGGCTGGTGCGTTCTTCAGCTCCAGCTTGATGCCGCGATCCTGTTGCAGCACCTGGATTTCGAAATCGGGGTAGCTTTCGAAAATGCCGAGGGCGTTGTCGTTTTCGCTGCCGGAGGTGAGCACCGCCAGCGCGCAACGGCGCAGCAGGGCATTGAGGCCGCCTTGGCTGGCGTCGCGCAGGCGGGTGACTTCGTTGCGTGAAAGTACATCCATGCCGGCAACCGGCGCGATGCGGGCGTTGACGGTGGGAAGTTTCGTGGTTTGAGTTTGTCTGTTCATGTCAGGAAGTGTAACCGAAAAAAAACCGGCGCCCTCGCGGGCGCCGGTTCGGGTATTGCCGATGCGACGCGTTTAGAACTTGTAGCGCAAGGTCAGCAGGATCTGCCAACGGGAAACCACGCGCGACGGATTGGTGTAGCTGTCGTACAAGGTGAAATCCTGCGGCGGCTTGCTCAAGTTGTAGACGTACTGGCCATTGGCCACGGACGCGGAGGAGACGAGGTAGCGCGTGCCGAAGAAACCGGCGTTGTCCACGTCGCCCCACTTCTTGTTGAGCAGATTGAGGAAGTTGTAGATGTCCATGCGCACGACGAACTTGTCCTTGCCGAAGAAGCCCGGCAGTTCCTGCTGCAGGCCCAGGTCGAGCTGGTTCACCCACGGCGCGTTCGAGGCATTGCGCGCGGCGATCTGTCCGCGGTGCTTGCTCAGGTAGGAGTTGGCGTCGATATAGGCATTGAAGGAATCGATCTGCGCCTGGGTGGCAGTGCCGTAGCTCACGCGCGGGTCGTTCTTCAGCGGGATGTAGGCCAGATCGTCCTGAGCCAGGCTGTCGCCGTTGACGTCGCTGCCGAAGGTCCAGCTGTAGGGCAGCCCACTGTGGCCGTTGTAGAACAATGAAGCCGTCGTCTTGTTGTCGCCGAAGAACGCATGATCCCAGTTCAACGCCGCCTTGAACGACAACGGGATGTTGAAGCGCGACGGCGCCGCGACGATGTCGTTCGGGTCGATGCGCGCGTTGTAGTTGAAGTTCGAGTACGCCTGCGAACTGGTGCCCGGGTTGATATCGGTGGCATGGGCGAAGGTCGCGCTGACGGTACCGCTCAAGCCGTTGTCCCAGGGCTTGCTCAGCGCCAGGGTAATCGAATTGCTCATGCCCTGGCTGGTATTGGTCAACTCGGTGGACCGGGTATTGAACTCGGGATAGGCGCCGAAGTTGGTGCCGGTGCCGGAAGTGACGGCAGTCTTCCAGTACGAATTGCGTCCATCCGGCAATTTGCCGTTCGGCACGCCGAAGTTCGGCGCGAGATAGGCGATGGCGTCGTCGGACTTGATCATCATGTACTCGGCCGAACCGACCAGGCCCCACCACGGCAATTCGGAGTCGAACGCCAAGTTGAACTTCAGCGACGTCGGCAGCTTGAAGTTCGGATCGAGGGTGTCGATCTGGCAGTTGGCCGAAGCCGTACAAATGCCGGACTGGAGGGATCCAGGACCCGGCTGGTTGTACGGATCCGGGCTGAAGGGGTCGTTTGCCGGATTCGTGCTGCGGTACTGCTTCGTGCCGACCACGCCATTGTTGATGTACGGGTTGGACAGCCACACCGTGGGCGGCAAGCTCTGGAACAGGCCCACGCCGCCATGCAACTGCATCCGCAGCGCGGTGTCGAAGTTGTAGTTGAAGGCGATGCGCGGCTCGATGACCGAGTTCTTGCTGCCCAGCGCGGTGTTGGGGGCGTAGCCGAAGCGCTCTTCCCAATAGCTCTTGCCGGTTGCCGGGTCGATCGCGACCGGTGGCGCGTGGTCGGAGTCCGGCATGTCGATGCGCACGCCGTAAGTCAGCGAAAGCCGATCGGTGGCCTGCCAGGTATCCTGCACGAACGGACTGATCTGGGTGTACTTCCAGGTACCAGCGCTATCGCCCAGGGTGACGCCGGTCGGCAGGATGTTCACGACATAGGTGCCGTAGTTGCCGGCGGCAATCTCGTCTGCGGGCGTGCCATTGCCGTTCTTGTCGTAGAACCCGTAGGAGCCGTGCAGCAACTGGCCGAAAACATCGGCCGTCTTGTTGCTCAGGTAGTCGAAACCGGCCTTGACGACGTGGTCGCCCAGGTGCCAGGTGCCGGCCAGGGTGCCGTTGAGGCGTTTACTGGCGATCGAGTTCTCGTGGCGGAAGCGATCCTCGCCCGCGATGACCCAGTCGACGCTGCTGGGAATGCTGCCGGCATAGTTGGGGCAGTTGGCGGCCGTCGCCGTAAAGCAGGCGTAGACCTCAGGCTGGTTCTTGGCTGCGCCGTTGGTGTTGTCGTACTTCTGGTAGCCGAGCTTGAACTCGGTGCTGAAGGTATCGGTCCAGTCGCTGAACAACTGGAAGGAATAATTGTTGGTCTTGCTGGAGACGGTGTAGAAGTCGCTGGACAGGATGACACTGCTGGGCTTCACGTATCCGTTGTACGGGGTCGGCCGGTTCTCCTCGGTGCGCTGGTACGTGAAGCTGGCGCGCTGGCTGTCGTTGATGTTCCAGTCCAGCTTGGCCAGGGAGCGCTTGTCTTCCTGGGTCAGGCCGGCGCCACCGCCGCCATTGGTGCCCGGATCGATGCCGATGGACTGGAATGCCTGCGCCACCGCATCCACCTGTGCCTGGGTCAGATCGCCTTTGGAAACGGCATCGGTGCCGACGCCCTGAATGCCGGTGACTTTCTGGTCCTCGTACCCGGCGAAGAAGAACAGTTTGTCCTTGATGATCGGGCCGCCCACGGTCAGGCCGTAGGTCTTGTTCTGGTCGAAGCCCGTGTATTTGGCACCGCTGCGGCTATCGCCGATCATGCTGCCGCCATCGGTGTACGCGCCGTACACCGAACCATGGAACTCGTTGGTACCCGACTTGGTGACGGCGTTGATGTTCGCGCCGACCGAGTCGAACGCGGCGTCGTAATCGGTGGCCTTGATCTCGTAGGCCGCGATGGTGTCCGGCGAGATCGGCGAACCGGTGAAGCCCAGGCCGTTGGAGTTCAGGCCGAAGGGATCGGTCACCGACAGGCCGTCGACGCTGATGTTGTTGTAACGGTTGTTCTGGCCGGCCAGGGAGATCGAACCGTCGTTCTGGTCGGTGACGGTGATGCGCGGGTCAAGGCGGGCGATATCGTCCAGCGAGCGGTTGCCGCTGATGGCGGTTTCCAGCGCACGGCCGCTGATGCTGGTGCCCAGGCCCTTGTTGTCCGCGTTGAACTGCGCGTCCAGGGCGGACGCGGTGACGGTCACGCCTGCCAGTTCCGTTGTTGCGGCGGCGGTCAGATTAGCGGTAGCAACCTGGCCGAGTTCGATGTAGACATTGTCGGCATCGATTTCCTTGATGCCGTTGCCGGTGGCTTCGACATGGTAGGGACCGCCGACGCGCAAACCCTGCGCGATGTAGCGGCCATTGACGTCGGTGGTCGTGACCGAGGCCGTGCCGGACGGCACGTGCACGATGCGCACTGTCGCACCGGCGACCGGCTTGCCGGCTGCATCGGTGACGCGGCCCGACAACCCTGCCGATGTGGTCTGTGCGAACGCGCTGGACATGGCCAGCATCGAAGCCAACAGCCAGAACAAAATCTGCATCCCGAATCGCTTACTCATCTGCATACCCCTCACTGAATACCGAAACTAACGGCATATTCCCGTACTGCTGCAGTTTGCGATGCCCGCAGCAACCCAGACATGGTTTACCCCAGAGCGGAATTCCCGGCCCCCGCTTCAGATCAGTTTAACAAAATCCAAAGAATTTGCGCACAAGGCCTGAACAAATCTAGCCGGGGGTCGTGACAGAGCTGTTACGGGTTAGTGTTTGCCCAGGTACACGACCACGCCATCCAGGAACATCTGTACCGAAAGCGCGACGAGAAGCATGCCAGTCAGCCGCTCCAGGGCCGTCAGCACACTGGCGCCGAGCCAGCGGAACAGGTACGTCGACGACAGCAGGATCACCGCCGTGGCGAACCAGGCGCTGAACAGCGCGATGCTCCAGTCAGCGGTACGCCCCGGATGCGAATTGGTCAGCAGCATCAACGCGGCCATGGCCGATGGCCCGGCCACGCCGGGTATGGCCATCGGCACGATGAAGGGTTCCATGCCGGTCGCGCCGCCGAAAATGCCGCCCTCGCGCGGCGGGAATATCATCTTCACGCCGATCAGGAACAGCACGATGCCGCCGGCAATGCTGACCGACTCGGTGCGCAATTGCAGCGCGGAAAGAACATAGCCGCCGCCGAACAGGAACGCGAACAAAACCGCCAGCGCGATCAGCAATTCGCGCACGAGCACGCGGCGCCGGCGTTCCGGTGCCACGTTCTTGAGCAAGCTCAGGAACAACGGGATGTTGCCGAGCGGATCCAGGATCAGAAACAGCAGGACGCCCGCCGACAGCGTGCTCAAACTGTGTTCCACGATGCGCCCCTCGAAACGGATGCCGCGTTTTATATCACAACGCGCTCAACGCAAATCCATAGTCGCCTGCACTGCCGCGCCTTCATCGCCGAGCAGATAAACCACCGCGTTCGCGGCAGCATCGGGCAAGGGCACCTCGAGTGCGTTCTCGCCGAAATAGGCCGTTCCGCGCAGGGGCGTGCGCATCGGCGCGGGCAGCAGCGCATGCGCGCGCACGGGCGTGGATTCCCATTCATCGCGCAGAATCGAAACCAGGCCTGCCAGCGCGTGCTTGGCCACGCCATAAGCGCCCCAGTAGGCGCGACCCATGCGTGCCGGATCGTCGAGCACGAACACGACACTCGCCTGCTTCGCTTCGCGCAGCAACGGCAGGCACGCCTGCGTGAGCAGGAACGGCGCGGATACATTGACGTGCATGCCGCGCAGCCAGTCGTCGGCTTCGATATCCGCGGCCGGTCGCAGGTCTTGGAAATGCGCGGCCGCGTGGACGATGCCGTCAAGGCGGCCGAATTCGCGTTCGATTGTGGCCGCCAATTCCGCGTAGTCGCGCGGCGTGGCGCCAGCGAGATCCAGCGGATACAGCGCCGGCTTCGCGGCCTTCAGCGCGAGTATTTCGTCGTAGACTTTTTCCAGCCGCGCAATGCGCCGGCCGAGCAGGACCACGCTCGCGCCAGCGCGCGCGCAGGCGCGTGCGCTGGCACGGCCCAAGCCGCCGGCCGCACCGGCAACGAGCACGACGCGCTCGCGCAAATAGTCGGACGGCGCCTGCCAGTCCGCCGGCAGGCGCGCACAGGTCGATGCGGACATGCGCAGGTCAGGCCTTTTTCGCTTCCTTGACCATGCGCTCGAGTTCGCCGCTCTCGTACAGTTCGAGCGTGATGTCGCAGCCACCGATCAGTTCGCCGTTGATGAACAACTGCGGAAACGTCGGCCAGTTGGAATAGTGCGGCAGGTTCGCGCGCACTTCGGGATCCTCGAGCACGTTCACCGAGGCGTACTCCGCGCCGACCGCCTTGAGCGCCTGCGCGGTGCGGCTGGAAAACCCGCACATCGGGAACTGCGGCGTGCCTTTCATGAAGAGCACGATGGGACTGGATTGCACGGTTTGCTTGATGCGTTCGATGGTGTCCATGGGTCACGGCAGACTGCGCGGGACATCCGCGCCGATGCTGCGCATTGTAGCAGTGCGGCGCGTATACTTGATGGTCGGTTCAATCAAAGGAGAACGCCATGGCCATCGAACTTCCTGCCCTGCCCTACGCGCGCGACGCACTGGCACCGCATATTTCGGCCGAAACCATTGACTATCACTACGGCAAGCACCACCAGGCCTACGTGACCAACCTCAACAACCTGATCAAGGGCACCGAATTCGAGGCCATGGACCTGGTGTCCATCGTCAAGAAGGCGCAAGGCGGCATGTTCAACAACGCCGCGCAAATCTGGAACCACACGTTCTACTGGAACAGTCTTGCTCCGAAAGGCGGCGGCGAACCGTCCGGCAAGCTCGCCGACGCGATCAAGAAGGCATTCGGCGGCTTCACCCAGTTCAAGGACGATTTCAGCAAGCTCGCCGCCGGCACGTTCGGCTCAGGCTGGGCCTGGCTGGTGCAGCGCGCGGATGGCTCGCTCGGCATCGTCAGCACATCGAACGCGGCGACGCCGATCACCGGCGCCGATCGTCCGCTGCTGACCTGCGATGTCTGGGAACACGCCTACTACATCGACTACCGAAACGCGCGGCCGAAGTATGTCGAAGCGTTCTGGAATCTGGTCAATTGGGATTTCGCTGCTTCGCAGATGAAGTAACGACTACAGCACGACGCGCATGGAGTAATCGATCGCGCGCACATGCTTCGTCAGGGCGCCGACCGAGATGTAGTCGACGCCCGTTTCCGCCAATGCGCGGACGCGATCCAGGCTCACGCTGCCGGAAACCTCCAGCTTCACGCGCCCGGCGACATGCTCGACCGCGCAGCGGATGTCGGCGAGTGAAAACTCGTCGAGCATGATGCGATCCACTGACGCCACGAGCGCCGCGTCCAGTTCGGTGAAATTTTCGACTTCCACTTCGAGCAGCAGATCCGGATGCCGCGCACGCGCGGCCTGCACAGCCGCGGCGAGAGAGCCCGCTGCCGCGATGTGATTTTCCTTGATGAGGATGGCATCGAACAGTCCAATGCGGTGATTCGACGCGCCGCCGCAGCGCACCGCATACTTTTGCGCAAGGCGCAATCCGGGCACGGTCTTGCGCGTGTCGAGGATCGTCGCACGCGTGCCACGCACCGCGTCGGCGTATTGCGCGGCGACAGTCGCCGTGCCCGACAATGTTTGCAGGAAATTCAGGGCGCAGCGCTCCGCTCCGACCAGCGCCCGCGCGTTGCCACGCAACTCGCAAACGACGGCCTCGGCCTCGATGCGCGCGCCTTCGGCCACGCGCCAATCGATAACCGTCTGCGCATCGAGTTCGCGGAAACACGCATCGAACCATGGCTGTCCGCACACCACAGCCGCTTCGCGCGCAATCACGCGGGCGTGCGCCTGCGCTTGCGGCGGCAACAGATCGGCAGTGACATCGCCGTCACCGAAATCCTCGGCCAGCGCGCGGCGCGCGTCGACGAACACGACCGCCGGGTTCGGCGGCGGCATCAGCTCGCGCGTCTTCACGCCGCCGGCGTATCGGGTTTTGCGTGCGCTGCCTTCAGGCGTTCGACAATCGCATCGAGGGCGCGGTCGAACAACGGCACTTCTTCCAGGATCGCCGCGTCGCCGCGACGGATTTCGATGGTCAGCGCCTGCACGGTCTTGTCCGCCACCTTCAAGCCCTTGCGGTTGACGAACAGGTACTTGGAACTGATCGGGCTGATCCACGACAGCTTCGCGCGTTCCTTGGTCGTGCCATCGGCGCCGGTGAATTCGATCCAGGTGCCGACTTTCATCGCCTTGACCTGGCGCAGGCTGTCGTCCTCGTCGTCGAGTTCCGGCGGTGCGGCCGCCGCTTCGGCGCGCAGGACGATTTCCTCCTCGACCGGGCTGTCGATCGCCGCCGCGGTCGCGGTCGCGCTGCCGACGATCTCGAAGCCCGGCGCCGCTTCATCTTCGACCGTCGCGACTTTAGCGGCAGCCGGCGTATCGCCATTGAGCAGGCTCGTATAGAACGCGTTGAGCTCGTGCATCAGCTGCTTGACGTCGTTCTCGTGGTACGCGACCGTGGCCAGGCCGTGGCGCAGGGATTTTTCCAGCGCCGGCAGGATACCCTTCAAACGCATGCGCTCGGCATCGCTGTTCTTGGGCTGCGCGCTCCACACGAATTCGTCGGCGAAGCGCAGCGCCTGGCGCCATTCGTTGGAATCCTCACCCTGGCGCAGCAGCGTGAGCACCAGGTAGTTCGCCCACGGCCGCGTCAGCACGGTGCGCACGATCTCGGGCATTTCCTTGCCTTCGACGCGCTGCAGGACCTCGCGCGCCGAGATGCGCCGCGCCGAATGGAGTTTTTCGCGGCCGCGCGTGGCCTCGGCGGCGCGTTGCTCGGCCAGGTCCGAACGCTTGCGGTTGGCGTCGAGGAACGCCTCGAAATCGAGGCGTTCCTTCTCGAAGATGCCCAGGTCGTCGTCGAAATCCTTGAGCAGGATTTCCACCGTCTGCTTGACCTTGTCGTAAAGGCGATGGTCCTTGTCCGACTCCTCGGACCAGCCCATGCAGGCCTGCGCCATGGCGTCGAGCAGTTGCCGCGCCGGATGCGATTTCTGCGCGAACAGGTGTTTGTCGAGGATCGCGGCCTTGAGGAAGGGAATCTGCAAGCGTCCGAGCAGGGCCTGCATCTGCGCCGGCAGGTTGCGATCCTGCAGGATGTATTCGAACAACATGCCGACGAGGTCGATGGTGTCCTCGTCGGCGCTGGCAACACCGACGGCGTTACCATGGAAGCGTCCCGCTTGATCGAGCAGTTCGCGCTTTACCTGGTGGACAAAGCGAGCGGCCTCGGGTCCTCCCGTGGCCGGGGTGGCCGGCGCGGAGGCTTGCAACAGGGTCAGCACCGAAAGCAGTTCGGTGATCGACATGCTCGGCGCGCCGGCGGGACTGGCCACGTAGTTGGGGTCCTGCTCGGCGAGCATCGCGCGGCGGCCGGCGAGCAGCGAACGCACGGTATTGTAAAGCTCGATCTGCAACTGCGCGGTGGCATCGCCGAACGTCTCCGGCGCAGCAGGTGCAGCCGTCTCCCCGGACGCCGGCGCGACGACCCCGGGCACATACTTCGAGCCGGGCGGCAGCGCATAGCGGATCTGCGGCAACACGCCGGCCTGGATCAACTGCGCGTTGATTTCGTCGTAGACGTCGCCCAGATTTGCCAGCACGTAGCGGTCGAACAACTTGAAGATGATGAGTCGCGATTGGACGGACAGATCGAGCAGTCGCATCGCCACCCGGAAAACCTGACCCAGATGGGCTGGCGCGATCGGATTGGTGGCGTCCTCGACGACAGCGCCACCACGAAGCATGGACAGGCGCTGGTTGAGCGCATTCAACGCCGGCGCCAACCGGTTTTCGGTCTTGGCGATCGCACTGGTGACGGCCAGCGATTCCTCGAGTTCCGAATCATCGAGCAAGGACAGATCGCCGCCTTGCCCATGCGAAGCCCCTTCCAACTTCGCCGGACGCAGCTTGCCCGCCGCGAAGTCGCCGATCAGACGGCTGAGCTGTTCCTGAAAGGTCTGCTCGATCTTCTGCCGCTGCAAGCGCACCTTGCGCATGCCCTCGAAATACAGGGTCTGCACGGCGTTGTTTTCGGCTTTTTCCGCCAGATCGAATAGCGCGTCATCGATATTCTCGAACAGGTTTCCGACCAGCGATTGCAGACGCTTGAGCGCCGTCGCCCGCACCGTGCGCAGAAGCTCGCCGAGACGATCGCCACCGAACGTCTGCTGGCGTTGCGCCAAATCGACGACCTTTGTGTCGTTTTCGCCAGGATCGTTCATCAAGCGGATTCCACTGCGCACCGGTGGGCGCATAGCCTGTTCCTCTTCATCGCAAGCTTACTTTCGAACGCAGGCAAAAGTGTGACACAAATCACATTATCAGGACGTGTCCGCCGGGCGCAGCGGTGCGCCGACGAACGCATTCAGCGCACGGGAAATCCGTCCAGTTGCGCCACCACGATCGCCTCGTCCGCCAGCATCACCGGGATGTCGTCTTCAATCCGGTAGACGCGCTTGCCGTCGACCGTGATCAATCCCGCCGCGAGCGCCGCATCCACCGCCACCTGCGCCGTCGTGCGCGCGCCGCCGCCGGCAATGGCGCGGTTGAGCGTATCTAGTTCGGCACGTGTCAACGGCCGCAACGGCTGCTTCGTCGCCGGACAGCACAGGATGTCGAGCAATCGCTTATCCATCTCGTCGAACTTTCCCGAAAGTATCGCTATGCACGGTTAGTCCTTAGAATAGCCGTTTTACGGGGCACAGGCCATGAGCACCGGTAAAGCGCAGCAGCCGCGCATCGGCGTGGTGATGGGTTCGCGTTCGGACTGGGACACGCTGCAACACGCGGCGGAAACCCTCGACCGCCTCGGCATCGCGCACGAGGTGCGCGTCGTGTCCGCGCACCGCACGCCAGACCTGCTGTTCGACTATGCCAGCCAGGCGCGCGCGCGCGGCCTGCGCGCGATCATCGCCGGCGCGGGCGGTGCCGCGCACCTGCCCGGAATGCTCGCGGCGAAAACCCGCGTTCCGGTACTCGGCGTACCGGTGCAATCGCAGGCGCTCAACGGCATGGATTCGCTGCTGTCGATCGTGCAGATGCCGGCCGGAATCCCCGTGGCCACGTTCGCGATCGGCAAGGCCGGCGCGACGAATGCGGCGCTGTTCGCCGCCGCGCTGCTCGCCGCCGACGATGCCGGCGTCGCGCAGCGCCTGGACGAGTACCGCGCCACGCAGACCGCGCAGGTCCTGCAGAATTCCGATCCGCGCCAGTGACGATTCGACGATGAACACGATCGGCATCCTCGGCGGTGGCCAGCTTGCGCGCATGCTCGCTCTGGCCGGCGCGCCGCTGGGCGTGCGCTTCCTCGCCGTGGACAGCGTCGCCGACGCCTGCGCCGGCCAGGTCGCGCCGCTGCTGGTGGCCGACTGGCGCGATTTCGCGGCGCTGGAGAAATTCGCCGCGAGCATCGATGTCGCCACCTTCGATTTCGAAAACGTGCCGGCCGAAACCGCGGATTGGCTCGCCGAACGCGTGCGCGTATCGCCGAATCCGCGCGCACTCGCCCTGGCCCAGGATCGTCTCGCGGAAAAATCCATGTTCCGCGACCTCGGCCTGGCGACCGCCGATTTCGCCACCGTCGACAGCCGCGCCGACCTGGAACGTGCGGCGCGCGCGCTCGGCTTTCCGGCAATCCTGAAAACCCGCCGCCTGGGCTACGACGGCAAGGGCCAGTTCCGCCTGCGCGGCGCGGCCGATATCGAGGCCGCCTGGGAGGCGGTCGCCGCGGCGCCGTCGATCCTGGAAGCCTGGGTGCCGTTCGACCGCGAAGTTTCCGTCATCGCGGTGCGCGGCAACGATGGTGCATTCTCCACTTATCCACTCGTACAGAATTGGCATGCCGACGGCATCCTTTCGGCCAGTCTCGCCCCGGCACCCGAATCCGCCACGCTGACCGATGCCGCGGCCCGCCACGCGCGTGCGATCGCCGAACACCTGGATTACGTGGGCGTGTTCGCGCTCGAACTTTTCGTCAAGGACGGCCGCCTGCTCGGCAACGAGATGGCGCCGCGTGTGCACAACTCGGGGCATTGGACGATCGAGGGCACCGCCTGCAGCCAATTCGAGAACCACGTGCGCGCCGTGCTCGGCTTGCCGCTCGGCAGTACGCAGGCGCTGGGCACCAGCGTGATGCTGAATTTCATCGGTGAACTGCCGGATTCCGGACCCGTTCTGTCCGCGCCGCACGCGCACTGGCACGACTACGGCAAGGCGCCGCGCGCCGGTCGCAAGGTCGGCCACGCGACATTGTGTGCCGGCACCGCGGAAGATTTGCGCGAACGCCTGGCACGCGTGGCGCACGCGCTCGGACGCGACGCGCAGGCCGCGCCGGTGCTGGCGGCGCTTGCGAAAGACTAGCCGCTAGATCTTGCCGAGATGGCGCAACACCGCCGCCGCGATCGCCGCGATCACGATCAGGGCCACGATGATCCAGACGCTCTTGCCGGATTTGGCCGGCGCGACAGACGCCGCCGGTTCCGCCGGACGCTGCGCACTCGATGTGGCTTCGGCAGCCGGCGACATGAGCATGAAGCGCACCGTATCCAGGCGCAACTCGTCGCCATGGCGCATGAGCGTGGAGCCATGCACGCGCTGGTTGTTGACGAAGGTGCCATTCGCCGAACCCATGTCCTCGACCATCACGCCATCGGGCACGACCTGCAACTTGGCGTGATGGCGCGAGATTTCGTCGCTGGCGATGCTGATGTCGCACTCGGCGCTTCGCCCCAGGGTGAGCGTGCCGATCACGCCGAAGGTCTTGCCGAAGGTGGGGCCGGACACGCCGCGCATGACGAATTTCGGCAGCGCCATGCGCACGCGCGTGCGCCCATCCTCGTCGCCCGTCGAGAGCGGACGCCTCGGCAATGTTGCGGCCTGGGCCTTTTCCGCCGCGACCACGCGCGCGCCGACGCGCGCGAACAGCAGCAGGTCGCCGGGCTTGATCGACGCTTCGGCGGCGATCTGCTTGCCGTTGAGCACGGTCACGGCGTTACCTAAAGGCTGCACGAAAGTCTGGCCATCGCGCTCGAAAAGTTTGCAGTGCTGCGGCCCGATGCCGGGTGCGGCCAGCATCACGGCGCAGTCGGCACCGGCGCCGACCAGCACATCGCCCGGGCCGATCTCGACCGCGTCATGCTCTCCGTTGGGGAACAACAGCTTCATCCAGCGAACCTCGTTGGGGGTGGCGAACACGCGCCAGTATAAACGCGAATCCGGTTTTATTTGTCGACGTCGCGCACAACGCGAAAACCCACACTGTTGAGCGCCACGTCGCCCGAATAGGTGTCGCTGAAAGTGGGCGACTCCCTGGCCGCCTGCGACAGCCAGCCGCGGCCCTTGGCCATGAACGAACGGCAATCGCTGCCCGCCTGCGCCGGCACGCCGCCGCTGCACGCGGCGACCCATTCGCGCACATTGCCATCGATGTCGAACACGCCATCCGCAGCCGGGAACTTGCCCACCGGCGACGTGGCCGCGAAACCGTCGTCGCAATCGCTGCCGTCGCGGCTGTCGAACTTGCGCTTGTACGCGGCGTCGGCCAGGTTCGCCTTGCAATCGCCGCGCGCGGCCTGGCGCGCGACACGATCGAATTCGGCCGGGCTCGCCAGCCGGTAATGCTTGCCGGTCTGCTTGCCCAACCACTGCGCATAGGCGGTCGCTTCCTGCCAGGCCACGCACACGACCGGATGGCTGTCGTCCTGCTCGATGCCGGGATTCTGCCAGTCGCGATCCTTGGACGAGCGGAAGATGGATTCGCGATCGCGGCACGATGGCGTCTTGCCGGCGAACTGTGCGCGCCCGGCCGCCGCCCAGAAGCGGCGGAACTCGCCGCGCGTGACGTCGTGCCGCGCCATCGCCAGGCGCGCGTCGAGCAGCACCATCTCGGGACCGGCACTGCCGTCGGCAAGTTTGTCGTGGAACCCGAAGCCGGCCTCGCCGATGCTCGCCGCGAATTTGATGCCGGCGTGCGCGTCGGCATTGTCCGGATCCAGCTGCAAGGCTTTTTCGTAGGCGGCCTTCGCGCCCACCTTGTCCCATGCCGTCGCCGCGGTCTTGCCCTTGGCGACGAACGGTGCCGCCGCGTCGTGTCGCACCGAGGCGATGGCCTTGGCGATGTCGGCATCGTCCGGCACGTTCTTCATGACATCGGCGGCACGTTGCAGGTATTGCCCGAACTGCGCGGCGTCGCCGTTGGCAAGATTCTTTTGCGCGAACTCGATGTATTTCTTCGCGATATCGGCGATGCCCTGCCTGGCCGCCTTGTTGCGCGGATCCATGCGCAGCGCGAAACGGAAGCGATCCAGCGCGTTGTCGCCCGCAGGCATGGTCAGCCGTTGCTGGGTCAAGTCCAGCTGGCCCATGCGCAGCGCCTCCACGAGCGGATCGACCACGGTCGGAAATTCCTCGGCCGGCTGCGGCGGCGTGCCCGCGTTCTGTGCGTCGGCGGCATCGATGCTGTCCATCGCCGTCGTTGGCGGTGTCACAGCCGCCGCCACGGGCGCCGTCGCCGAAGCGTTTTCCGCAATGGCCGGCACCGCGGTTTCAGCCGGTGCCGCGGCCGCCGACGCGGCAACGGGTACGGGCGGTGGGTTGCCCCGCCGCGCCAACAGGGCGATTCCGATCAAGGCGATGCCGGCGACAACGATCGCAACCGGCCACCAGCGCAGCCAGGCGCGCGGTGGCGCAGGCGCAGCCGATTCGACGCTTGCCGGAGCCGGCGGCGTGGCCGGACGCATGTTGCGCACGGTCGCCGCTTCATCCACTTCGGCCTTGCGCGCCATGGGCCGGGTGGCCGGCTCCTCGCGCACGGGCTTCATCGCGACCGTGGCGCGTTCGGCTGCCGGCACGGTTGCGGGCGCGGCGGCATCCTCGCGGAACAGCGCCGCGTACTGCGGCACGACGCCGGCCAGCGCATCGAGGAATTGCTCGGTGTCGGCGTAGCGGTCCTTCGGATCCTTGGCCAGGGCGCGATCGATCAGACCCTGCCAATGCGCATGTTCGGCGGGCAGGCGCGGAATCGGCTCGAAGACATGCGCATAGGCGACGGCGAAACCGTCGGCGCCATCGTACGGCGGCTTGCGTGCGAGGCCGAAATAGGCGAGCACGCCGAGGCTGTAGATGTCCGAACGCGCGTCCACGTCGCCGCCGCGCGCCTGTTACGGACTCATGTAATGGCTGGTACCGACGGAAAATCCGCTGCTCGTGATGTGGCCGCCGGTGACCGTGGCCAGGGCGATGCCGAAATCGGTCAGCACCGGATTGCCGTTCGCGTCGTAGAGGACGTTGCCCGGCGCGACGTCGCGGTGCACGTAGCCGCGCTGGTGCGCGTAGCCGAGCGCGCGCGCAACGCCGGCCACGGTCAGCACGAGTTCGCGTTCGTCGATGCCGCGCTCGACGCGCGAGGCGAAATCGCCGCCGGGCAGGTATTGCATGGAGAAGTAGTGCAATTGCGCCGGCGTCACGCCAACGTCGTATACGGCGACGATGTTCGGATGCGCGAGTGAGGCGAGCATGCGCGCTTCCTGCAGGAAGCGCTTGGAAAACGCGGGATCGGCCGCCAGGGCGGGCGCCATCACCTTGAGCGCGACTTCACGCTCGAGCGAGGTCTGCACCGCCAGATGCACGCTGGCCATGCCGCCGACGCCGATCTCACGCTTGATCTGATAGCCGGGAACCTCGATCACACGCCGTTCTCGCCGCAGATGTCGAACCGGCATTGTAGCGAATTCGGCGCATGCGGCGCGGAACCCGCGCACACTTGTTTTGCCAAACGCACGCCCGCACACTCGCGGATATGTTCGAATCCCTGCTCCCCATGGTGCTCGTCCTCGCCGCGTTCTGGCTGTGGCAGAACGCCCTGCGCGCCCGCGAACGCGCGCGCGAACTCGCGCGCGGCCTGTGCACGCGCGCCGGCCTGCAATTGCTGGACGAAACGGTGGCCGTACAGCGCCTGCGCCTGCGCCGCGTGCCCGGGGAAGGCCTGCGCCTGGAGCGCCGTTACGGCTTCGAGGTCAGCATTGACGGTGCCGACCGCCGGCGCGGCAGTCTGAATCTGCTCGACGGCGACATCGTCTCGTGGGATCTGCCGACCGTCGATGCTACGGCCTCGGCACCGTCAGCCAATGTGATTGAGCTGCGTCCGACGCGGACCATCCACTGAGCCTTATTTGACGACGCGAAGATGATTGCCCTTCTTCGGCGCGGCGGCAACGGCCGCGACCTCCGTCGCCGGCGGCTGCGGCGGCGCGTTTTCCGCCGGGAACATCATGCCCTGCCCATTCTCGTGCGCGTAAATCGCCAGGATCGCGTGCATGGGCGCCTCGACG
>DATJIL010000195.1:0-5835 GCA_035493385.1 Rudaea sp. | reverse complement strand
TTCGTCGTAGTCGTTCGGCCCGGACGTCGGCGGCACCAGCCAGCTCACGCCGTAGCAATTGCAGGTCGAATCGAAGAACATGTCGTGGGCGATCGGCGCCGCGACGATGAATCCGTTCGCGGCCGCGACGCTGCTCCAGTCGTCGCGGGTCATGGCGGCATACGTGTCGGGATACGGCGCCGTGCCGTGCAGCGCCAGCAGAAACGGCCACGGATGATTCGGCGTGTAATTGGCCGGCACGTAAAGATAGTAGGGCTGGGTGCCGTTGCCGAGGCTGGCAATATGCAGCGTGCGCGTGACGCTGCCGACGGCACCGCCGCTGCCATTCGAGGGCAGATGCGGCACGGCGATTTCGCCGGCCTCGAAACCGCCGGCGAAGATCGCTTCGGGATGGGTGCACACCCATGCTGGCAAAGTCACGCTTTGCGCGGCGCAGGCCAGGCCGGGCGCCGCGGCGCACTGCGCGAGGGCAAGAAGGACGCATCCGCGTTTCACGTCGTCAACCTTAAATTCGCGGCACGCAAGAAACCGTGAAGAAGCCGACAATTGCCTTGAACTGGCAGGGATCGGCATAATCGGGCGGACGCGGTGCGGCCGCCTCACGGATGCGCACAACATGGGATCGGGCAAAGACCTGTTTGTGGAAGTCGCCGCTGGCGCCAGCCTGTTCAAGGAAGGTGAGGCTGCCGGCGAGTTGTACATCATCGAATCCGGCCAGATCGAACTGTTTCCGGCCGGTGCGGGCGAAGCGCTGGCCTCGCTCGGTCCCGGCGATTGCTGCGGCGAGGCGGCCTTGCTCGACAAGCAGCCGCACACGGTGAGCGCCGTGGCCAGGACACGCGCGCGCCTGCTGCGCATCGACCGCACGGCCTTGCCTGAAGTTGTGCGTGCGAATCCCGACGTCGCCACCGCCTTGCTGCGCAAATTCGCCGCGCGCCTGGGGCATCTCGAATCCTGTCTGGAGGCGAGTCTCGCGGCATCGGCACAGACCGTTGTTCCGCCACCAGCGCCGGCAGCGAAACCAGCTGCCGCCGCTGTGTCTCCGCGTCCCGCGCCACCACCACCGCCACCGGCAGCACCGCCAGCTCCACCAGCACCCAAACCCGTGGTGGATGCCGCGCCAACACCACCACCGCCCAAGCCTGCCGCGCCCACCGGGCTGGCGATGCGGATCGCGGCCAATGGCGAGGTTGTATCGCTGGATCCGATGCGCGCGCAATTCCTGATCGGCCGGCCGGACCCGGCCACCGGCGCGAAACCCGAAATCGATCTCGGTCCGTTCGATGTGCAACGCACGCTCAGCCGCCGTCACGCGACCCTGCTGCGCGAAGGCGTGCAGTATTCCGTGCGCGAGGACGCGGCCACGACCAACGGCACCTATCTGAACGGTGAACGCCTGCAAACCGGCGTCGCCATGCCGGTGAAGGCCGGCGACAAATTGCGCTTCGGTTCGATCGAAGTCGAACTGATCGGCGCCTGACGAGGACAACGGCATGGGCACGAACGAAAACGAATGGCAGGGCGCGCTGTCGGCCATCGACCTGTCGGCGATTGAGGCGCTGAAGAAACTCAAGCAGGAGCACGACCAGCTTTCCGAACGCCTTAGATCGATGGAGGCGATGAAATCCAATTTCGCCGACGCGGTATACGTGCGCGTGCGCGGCGACTACGAAAAACGCATCGCGGCGCTGGATGCGGAAGCCGCGCCGCTCAAACAGGCCGCGCGCGAGCAATACAAGAATCTGCGCGCCCTGCTTGCGCGCTTCGAGGCGGACCACGAGGCGGTCAAGCTCGACCAGCAGGAACTCGAGCTGCGCCACCAACTCGGTGAATTTGACGACAAGGAATTCGCCAAGCGCATCAAGGCTATCGAGAACACGGTCGCCGAGCGCGGCCAGGCGCGCGCACGTGGACTGGAATTGAAGGCGCGCTTCCTCGAGGCGTTCCACAGCGAAAGCGAACTGGAGCAAGCCGATGCCGGCGGCACCAACCGCTTCTCGATGGCGGACCTGGCTGCCGCCCAGGCGAGCACCCGCGAAGTCGCCGCCATCGCGGGTGGCGACGCACCGCCGAACCGGACCCAGACCATGCCGGCGCTCGATATTCCCGAACCGCCGCGCGCTCCGGCGCCGGTACCCGTACCCGCCGCGCCGGCTGCCGGCGGTGCCACGCAGATTTTCCGCGCTGCGCGCCTGGTGCCGCAAAATCCTGAAGCCGGCAAGCAGACCTACACGCTCACCCTCAAGCCGATCGATATTGGCGCCGATGCCGCCAACGACGTGCGCATCGGCGGCCCGGGTGTGGATCCCAAGCACGCCAAGATCGTCGTCAGCATGGGCGGATTCACCATCGTCGATCTCGGCAGCAAGCATGGCACGCGCGTGAATGCGGAGAAGGTGCGCGAGCGTCCGCTGGCCAACGAGGACGTGATCCAGATCGGCGCGGCCAGATTCGTGTTTAGGGAGGGGTGAGCGTCCGCGCTGGCGAAATGCCTTGAATGGCATTTCGCGCGGACGCGAACGCCCGCAGCAGGATGCGGAGGGCAGGGTTGCTTGGCGAGGCCGGGAAGGCCGAGCTTAGCAACAGCCAGCGAGGCAAAGCCGAGCGTGTGCAGCAGAGGTTGAAAGCGGACTATGGCCATCCAAATTGCCCAGGAACAGCAAGACGGCGTGCGCATCCTCGCGCTGTCCGGTCGCCTGGATACGGAAACCGCTGCCGACGTGGAATTGGCCCTGCAGGATCTGCTCGGCGCGGGCGAGCGCCGCTATCTCGTCGACCTTGCCGGCATCGGCTACGTCAGCAGCGCGGGCCTGCGCGTCCTGCTCGCGCTGGCCAAGAAACTCGACGGCGGCAAGGGTGAACTGAAACTGTGCGGCTTGAACGCCTCGGTGCGCCAGGTGTTCGACATGACCGGCTTCAGCAAGCTGTTCGCGATCTTCCCGAACCGCGACGCCGCGCTGGGCCAGGCGACGAAACTCAAACCGGAAGCCGAAATCGCGCAGCACGCGGCGCGACTGCTCGGCGCGGGATCGCTGTCTTCGCCGCCGCACGCACAGGCCGACGCGCTGGCGCGCGCCGCGGCGTCGGTGCTCGGACTCAAGCCCATGGCTGCGTCCCATGTCAGCGCCGCTGGCATGACCCCGGTACGCGCCGCGCCAGCGCAGCCGCCAGCGCACAAATCGGCCGGCTTTCTGGACAAGGTGAAGGGCTGGTTCGGAAAAACTAGGTAATTCGTTCGCGCGCCACCGTGATCAGGGTCAGGTCGTCGCTTTGTGCCTGGCCGTCGGTGAAACGTGCGATTTCCGCGAGTAGTGCGTCGATCGTGCCTTGCGCCCCGCCACCGCTGTCGGCGAGGGTCTGGATCACGCGCTCCTTGCCGAACAGGTCCTGCGCGGCGTTGTGTGCCTCGTCGAGACCGTCGGTGTACAACAGCAGGCAGGCGCCCGGCGTGATCGTCGCCGTGTGCAGCGGAAAGCTCGTGTCCGACATCGCCCCGAGTGGCAGCGCACCGTGCTCGCCGAGTTCATGCACACGCCGGTCGGGCGTGCGCAGCAACGGTGCCGGGTGCCCGGCGTTGGCGAATTCCAGGCAGCCGGATTCGGGTTCGATTGCCGCCGCCAGCATGGTCACGAACATGCCCGGTTCGAGTTCCTGCGCGAGCTTGCGGTTGAGTCCGGCGAGCAATTCGTCCGGACCGCCGAGGTTGCGTGCGAACACGCGCACCTGCACCGACAAGCGTGCCATGTACAACGCGCCGGACACGGCCTTGCCGGAAACGTCCGCGATGACGAGGCCATGGCGCCCGTCGCGATATTGGAAATAATCGAAATAATCGCCGCCGATCACGCGCGCGGCGGCGTAACTGTCGGCGAAGCGATAGCCCGGCAGGATCGGCGCGGATTGCGGCAGGAAGCGTTGCTGGATGCGCCGCGCGAGTGCCAGGTCGTGCGCCTCGACCAGGCGTTCCGGCGATTGCGCCTGCTGACTGGCGACGAGCCAGGCCAGTTGCCCGGCGATGCCGGCGAACAATTCGCGATCGGCGGGGCGCCAGGCGTGTTGTGCAAACGCGCTTTCCAGATACAGCGCGCCGAGCGTCTCGCCACCGAGGCGCAGCGGCATGCCGAGCAGGGCGGCGGGCACGGTATCCGTGCGCAGGCGCGCGGCCAGCGCTTCGCGGCCCGCGTCGTCGGTAATCTCGATGCCATATTCCAGGCGCAACGCTTCGCGCAAGAACGCTTCGGTCAGAGAGAATTCGCTGCCACCGGAGGTTGCAGTGGCATGTTGCGCCAGGCGCGTCAGCGTTTCCGTGCCGCCGTGACGGGCATAGACCGCCGCGCGGCTGGCCTGTGGAAAAGTCGTGAGCAGCGCGCGCAATGCTTCGTCGAGGGTCGTGCGCAGATCCTGCGGGCGCCGCGACAGCGCGCCGATGTCGCAAAACAATTTCAGGCGCGCAAGCAAATCCCGCAATCCCGATGCGCCCGGCGCGCCATCGGTCGCGGCGACAGCCGCGCGTGCGCGCGTCGAGTTCGTGCTTGGCAGACTGGGCGGCGGCAACGAGGGTTGATCGCTCGGCGTGGCGCGAAAAACCGCCTTGACCTCGCCGAACTGCAACTCGTCGCCATCCTTGACCGGCACCGTTCCGGTGATGCGCGTCCCGCGCAGCAGCGTGCCGTTCGCGCTGTCCTGATCGTTCAATTCCCAAGCCGCGCCGTTGCGCCGGATCGATGCGTGGCGGCGAGAAACGGTTGGATCGTTCAGGCGTACTTCGGAAAACTGGCCGCGGCCGATCACCGCGGTGTCGGAAAAACCGAACACCTGGCCGGCAAGTGCTCCCGAGGTGATGATGAGACTGGGCATGGCGTCGTACCGAGTTTGGCACAAAGCGCCGCGATGCGGGATGATGGCGGCCCCTGACCAACGAGACCTGACATGCATGTTTCCTACTGGTGTGTGCTCGCGGCAGCGCTGCTGCCGTTCGCGTTCACGGCAATTGCCAAAGGCATCGGCCGGCGCGAGTTCACGAACCGCGCGCCGCGCGTGTTCCAGTCCAAATTGACCGGCATGGCGGCGCGCGCGCACTGGGCGCATTTGAACTCGTTCGAGGCATTCCCGCCGTTTGCGGCCGGGGTGCTGATCGCGCAGCAGCTCGGCGCCGCACAGGGCCGCATCGACACGCTAGCCATTGCCTTCGTCGCGCTGCGCGTCGTGTATGGGATCTGCTATCTGGCCGATCAGGCGACCTTGCGCAGCCTGGTCTGGGCGACCGGGTTCGCATGCACCATCGCCTTGTTCGTCATCGGCGCATAAAAAAAGCCGGACGACTTGGTCGCCCGGCTCGAACGCCGCGGAATTCCAGGGGAGGGGAGGCTCGCGCGGCGTGTCCCTGACGTGCGGGCTTGGTGCCCGCGCGGTATTACTTACTTGGCGGCAGCCGTGGCGGCCTTCTTCACCGCATTGACCTGCTTGTTGAAGTTGTCGTTGGCGGCTTCGAAGCTGCCCTTGGCCAGCTGGCCCAGCGCTTCGCTGGTCTTGAGCGTGACGCCGAAGACTTCCTGACCGTTGGCGTAGAACTTCTCGGTGGATTCCTTCACCAGGTTCACGCCCTTCGGCCAGAACGCCTTGAGCGCGTCGAAATCGCGCACTTCGGCAGCTTCGGTCCAGAATTCGACCGAAGCCGAGACGCGGTTTTCCAGCGTCTTGAGCTGCAGGTCGGCGATGCGCTCCATGCCTTCAACCGCCAGGCTGTGCGCCTTGAACGCGGTGTCGGCGAAGCTCTTGCTCAGGGCCAGGACTTGAGTGTTGATCTGCTCGTACATGGTGGTGCCCTCGCGGGGT
>DATJIL010000194.1:0-5869 GCA_035493385.1 Rudaea sp. | reverse complement strand
GTTCCTGGGGCTGGAAAAAACGCACGGCCGCATCGCGCCGGGCTACGTCGCGGATCTCGTCGCGCTGGATGCAGATTTCGTTGTGCGTCGCACCTGGATCGGCGGTGTGCGAGACGCGTGAATCGCAAGATTGGAACTGGTGGGCCGTGGTGGGATCGAACCACCGACCAATAGATTAAAAGTCTACTGCTCTACCGCTGAGCTAACGGCCCGGGAATGCACGCGAGGGGGCGCGCAGTTTAACGGTAGCGTGTCGGATCGGCAACGCCGGCATCGCTGAATCCCTGCGCACGCAGGCGGCAGGCGTCGCAGTGTCCACAGGCGCGTCCATCCGCATCCGCCTGATAGCACGACACCGTTGCCGCGAAGTCGACGTGCAGGCGCAGGCCTTCGCTCGCGATCTGCGCCTTGCTCAGGTGGATCAGCGGTGCGTGCACACGCAACGCAGCGCCTTCGACACCCGCCTTGGTGGCGAGGTTCGCGAGTTGCTCGAACGCGGCGATGAATTGCGGCCGGCAATCCGGATATCCGGAATAATCGACCGCGTTGACGCCGCAGAAGATGTCCTGCGCGCCGAGTACCTCCGCCCAGCCCAGCGCGACGGACAACATGATGGTGTTGCGCGCCGGCACATAAGTGACGGGAATGCCGCTGCCGCCCCCGCCCTGGACAGAATCGACGGGCACGTCGATGTCGGCGGTCAGCGCCGAGCCGCCGATGCTGCGCAAATCCACATGCACGGTCTTGTGTTCGACGGCGCCGAGAGCACGCGATACGTTTTGCGCGGCAGCCAATTCCGAAGAATGGCGTTGGCCGTAGTCGACGCTAAGGGCGTGGCAGGCAAAGCCCAGCTCGCGCGCGAGCGCCAGCGTCACCGCCGAATCCATGCCGCCGGATACGAGGACGACGGCGCGTTTCATCGTCCTTTCTCCTCGCCCCACAGGATCTTGTGCAACTGCAACTGCATGCGTACCGGCAGGCGATCGTCGAGTATCCATTGCGCCAGATCGCGCGGGGCGAGTTTTTCCCATACCGGCGAGAACAGGATTTCGCAACGCCCGGCGAGCGCGTGTTCGTTCACTGCCGCGACAGCCCAGTCGTAATCGGTGCGGTCGGCGAGGACGAACTTGAGCTGGTCGTGCGCCGTCAGGAAGGCGAGATTGCTCCACAGATTGCGCGCGGACTCGCCGGAGCCGGGTGCCTTCAGGTCCATGACGCGGCTCACGCGCGCATCGACGCCGCCCACGTCCAGCGCGCCGGAGGTTTCAAGCGACACTTCGAATCCGGCGTCGCACAGTCGCGCGAGCAGATCGAGGCAGCGCTTCTGCGCGAGCGGTTCGCCGCCAGTGACGCAGACATGCCGCGTCCGGTACTTGCCGACTTCATCCACGATATCGGCGATATCGCGCCATTGTCCGCCCTGGAAGGCGTATTCGGTATCGCACCACACGCAGCGCAGCGGACAGCCGGTCAGGCGCACGAATACCGTCGGCCGGCCCGCGTCGCGCGCCTCGCCCTGCAGGGAATGGAATATCTCGGTGACGCGCAGGCGTCCCGCCGAATCGACGTCGGACATCGAACGATTAACGTTGTGCTTCGATCCGCAGCGCTCTCAACCGCCCTTGCGCGAGGTTCGCCACGGTCGAGTTGGGATATTGCTGCAGAACCTGGTTCAAGGTGGCCTGCGCCTGATCCCACTGCTTCATCTCGTACTGGCAGTAGCCGACCTTGAGCAGCGCGTCGGGGGCCTTCTGGCTGTTCGGATACTGCGTCAGCAGCTTGCGGAAGGTGTCGAGGGAAACCGGATAATTCTGCGTGACGTAGTAGCTTTCGCCGAGCCAGTAATAGGCGTTCGGGGTCAACTCGTCGTTCGGAAACTGGGTGATGAATTGCTGGAACAGACGCGCCGATTCGGCGTAGCGTCCGTCCTTGAGCGCACCGAACGCGGCATCGTAGGACGATTTCGGATCCTGTGCGGGAACCGGTGCTGCGGCGGGAGCGGAGGCATCGGCTTGCGTCGGCGTCTGGGTCGCGACTGGCGCGCTTGCCGCAGGTGCCGCGGCGGGAGCCTGGGCGGTCTGCGGGCTGCCCAGCTGCACATCCTGCTGCATGGCGGCGCCATTCGGATTCGCGGTACCCGCAGCAGCGGGGGCAGCGGCCGGATTACGCCCTTCCAGGCGGCCGATGCGCGAATCCAGGTCGATGTATTGATCCTTGCCGTGGCTCTTCAGTTCATCGACTTGGTGGCGCAATTCCTCGATCTGGCCTTGCAGATTCTGCAACTGCGACTGCAACGCATTGATCTGGTTGACCAGCTGGATATTGGCCTGCGCGCCACCCTGGCCTTGTTCCTGCTCGAGCTTGGCCACGCGCTCCGCGAGGCTGAGTCGCTGCGCCTGCGCAGGCATGGCGAAGACGGTGGCAGCTACCAGGGCTGCCACCGGGATCGCTTGCAGCGAGTGCAAGACTCGCTTCATTGCTTACTGCTTCGCCGTGTAGACGATTTCGACGCGGCGGTTCTTCTGCCAGCAGCCTTCGTTGTGCTCCTTGCACACCGGGCGCTCTTCGCCGTAGCTGACGACGTTGAGCTGGCTCGCGGAAGCGCCGGCGGCGGCGATCGCGCTGTCCACGGCGTTACCGCGGCGCTCGCCGAGGCCGAGGTTGTACTCACGCGTGCCACGCTCGTCGGCATTGCCTTCCAAGGTGACGCGCGCGCCCGGGAACTGGCGCAGGTACGCGGCATGGCAGGCGATCTGGGCCTGGAATTCCGGCTTGATCTCGCTCTTGTCGAAGTCGAAGTAGACCACGCGCTGGCGCAGGCAGGAATCGCTGTCCAGGCTTTCGACGGTGTACTTGCCGCCGTTGTTTTCCGGCTGCGAAGCAGCCTGCGGCGCGCTTTCGACTGCCGGTGGCTTGGTGGGCTTGGTGGCGCAGGCCGCCAAGGCGGCGCTGGCGACAACGGCCGTCAGGATGACACGAATCGGGAGTTTCATTTTTGGCCTCTTTATCAGGATGTTGACTGGAAAAACAACGCATCCGCAGGTTAGGCGGAATTACTGTCCGCGCTGACGGTAAGGCGACCACGCCGGTTCGCGCACGTCTCCATCCGCCAGTACCAGACGCTGCCTCACCCTGCCATTGGCAGAAACCGCGTACAACACATCGCGGGGGCCTTCGGTTGCGGTGTAGAGCAGCATGCTTCCGTTCGGGGCGTAGCTCGGATGATCGTCCAGATTGCCAACGGAAATCGGCTTCGAGTCGCCCGTGGTTTTGTCTAAAACGGCAATACGATACACATTTCCGTTGCCCTGCACCATAGCGATATGCTTGCCGTCCCAGGCGATCGAGGCGTTCGCGTTGTAGTCGCCCTGGAAGGTAATGCGCGTGGCGGCGCCACCGGACGCGGAAATCTGGTAAAGCTGAGGCTTGCCTGAACGATCGGACGTGAAAACGATGGTTTGGCCGTCCGGCATCCATCTTGGCTCAGTATCGATCGCATAGCCTTTCGTCAACTGCGTGATCTGGTGGCCGGCCAGGTCCATCGAGTAGATGTTCGGATGGCCGGCGAAGGACAGGGTCAGCGCCAATTTCCTGCCGTCCGGCGAGAACGCCGGGGCGCCATTGATGCCCTTGCGCGCGGACACCACCTCGCGCGCCCCGGTGGCGATTTCCTGGATGTAGATCGAGGAGTTACCGCGCTCGAACGAAACGTAGGCCAGCTTCGCGCCGTCCGGCGACCAGGCCGGCGACAGCAGCGGCTCGCGCGAGCGCACGACGGTCTGCGGATTGTAGCCGTCCGAATCGGCGACCATCAGCGCGTACTGGATGTTGCTGCCGGTACCGATGGAGGTGATGTAGGCGATGCGCGTCCAGAACGCACCGCGCACGCCGGTGATCTTCTCGTAGACGAGGTCGGCGATCTGGTGCGCGACATCGCGCAGGCCGGTGCGCTGGGCGGTGATCGCGAGCGCGAGCAACTGCTGCTGCTTGGCCACGTCGTAGAGTTCGAATTCGACGCGGACATCGCCGCCGGGATTCTCGATCTGGCGCCCGACCAGGATGTAGGCCTGCTTGAGCAGGTTCCAGGTCGGGAACTTGATCTGGCTGCCGCGCGTGGGAAATTCGACGATGTCGGCCTTGGGCAGCGTGCGAAACTGGCCGCAGCGGTTCAAATCGTTGCCGATCACCGCGGCGACGTCGGTATCCGGCGGCAGGCCGGCGCCCTCGAAAGCGAACGGGATCACCGCGACCGGCGTGGCCGAGGCGATGCCGTTCTTGATGTCGATGGTCGGCACCTCGCCGCTCAGGCCTTGGCCGAGCGCGATCCCGGCAGTCAACATGAGGACGAGTGCGGCGAGGAGTCTGGCGAAAATCCGTTGAGTCATGGCGGGTTTCATCCGTCGTAGTTGAAATTGAAATTGAGCTCGCGCGAAAACGCCTTTTCGTAACCTTTGTACGGTAACGGCGAAGCGCGCTTGACCGCCTGCTCGATCGAGTCACGCGTCTGCGGATCGGCGTTGCACGGTGTCACCAACTGCACACCGATCACATCGCCGCCGGGAATCTGCACGATGCGCAGCATGCAGCGCAGGCCCGGCTGGGCGCTGTCCGGGCGCAGCCAGTTTTCGGTCACGGCGTTCTGGATTGCGGCAATGTATTGTGCTTGCAGACTGTCGTCGTTGCCATTGGTTCCCGACTTGGCCTGCTCGGCCTCGGGCACCGGCCGCGCCGGAGCCGGCTTGGCCTTGGCCAGATCCTTGAGCTGTTCGAGTTTCTGCTTTTCCAGCTTGGCATTGCGGTCGGCCGCTTCGCGTTCCTTGCGGATCTGCGCAAGCTGCTGCATGCGCTCGCGTTCCTTGCGCTGCTGCTGGTCGAGCAGCACCTGCTCCTGGCGATGGCGTTCCTCTTCGGCGCGCTTGGCTTCGTCCGCTTTCTGCTGCGCGAGTTCGGCGACTTTTTCGCGTTCGATGCGATCGGGGTTCTGCACTTCGCTCGGCGGTTGCGGCTTGGGTTCCGGCGGCTTGGGCGGCGCGGGGGCAGGTTGCGGCGGCGCCGGTTTTGGCGCGGGTTTGGACGGCTTCGGCGCCGAGGGCTTCGGCGCGGCGCTTATGCCGACGAGCTCGGCCTCGATCACGGGACCGGGCAGGCTGATCGGGCGCGTCGTCGTCGTCCACAAAAGACCGGCCAACAGCAGCGCGACGACGCCCAGGTGCACCAGCGCCGCCAGCAGGTATGCGCGCAACTTGTCGCCGAAACTTTCCATGGCCGGATTCAACGTCGCGGCTGCTGTACCGGCTGACTCATCAACCCGACCTTGCTCACCCCGGCTTGCTGCAACGCGGGCAGGATTCCATAGACCTGCCCGTAGCTGGCGCGGTCGTCGCCGGCAATCAGCACCGGCACGTGCGGATTCTGGTGCACGAAGGCGGTGACCTTGCGCACGAGGTTGTCGGCATCGATGCTCTCGCGCTTGGCGGCGCCCAGGGTCAGGTACAGGCCGCCGTCCTTGTCCACGCTGATCACGATCGGCTCGCTGTTCGCCTGTACCGCCTTCGCCGCCGACTGCGGCAACTGGATGTCGACGCCCAGGTTCAGCAGCGGCGCGGTGACCATGAAGATGATGAGCAGCACCAGCATCACGTCGATGTAGGGCACGACGTTGATCTCGGATTTGAGCTTGCGGCGCTTGCGGATGCGTCCGGTTACTTGCATGGCGATTCAATCCAACGTGCGAGACGGAACGCGGGGGTTACGCCTCATCCAGATGCGCCTGGCGCTGCAGGATCGAGGAGAACTCCTCCACGAACGTGTCGTAGCGCGTGATGATGCGCTCGACCTTGTTCGAGTAGCGGTTGTAGGCCCACACCGC
>DATJIL010000193.1:0-3390 GCA_035493385.1 Rudaea sp. | reverse complement strand
CGTCGTGCTCGCCGGCCACGTGGTCGGGCTGCTCACGCCGCACTTCGTGTACGAGATTTTCGTCACCGCGCACCAGAAGCAGATCCTGGCGATGGTCGTCGGCGGAGTGTTCGGCGCGATCTGCCTCGTTGGCTTGCTGATCCTGTTGGCGCGGCGCCTGTTCAATCCGCGCGTGCGCGCCACCGGCACGTTCGGCGATACCTTGATCCTGGTATTGCTGCTCGCGCAGCTGTTGCTCGGCTTGTATACGATCGTGCTGTCCAGCCACCACATGGATGGCAGCGTCATGATCGTGCTGGCCGAGTGGGCGCAGCACATCGTCACCTTCCGCGGCGGCGCCGCCGAATTCGTCGTCGGCGTGGATTGGGTCTACAAGGCGCATATCTTCCTCGGCATGACGCTGTTCCTGCTCACGCCATTCACGCGCCTTATCCACATATGGAGCATCCCGGTCAGCTACCTGTGGCGGCCGTACCAGGTCGTGCGCCGGCGCCAGCCGACGCTCAATTACGGGCCGCGCACGCCGTGACGGCGCACGCCAGCCGCGAGATTCCCGTCACCGTCATCGATTCGGGTGAATCGGTGGCGGTCGAGGCGCACGCGCATCACCACGCGCACGCCGACGAGGGTCCGCGCAGTCTCGGCAGCGCGCCGCCGTGCTATCTGCATGTCGGCGACACCGCCATCGACGAAGCCACCATCGCGCAGGAAATGCAGTACCACCGCGACGCCGATCCGCATCGCGCGCGCAATGCCGCCGCACGCGCGCTGGTCGTGCGCGAGCTGCTGCGGCGCGAGGCCGAGCGCCTTGGCATCGACGCGGAAGCGGAAAGCTGCGACGGCGAAACCGCGGAAGAAACCGCGATCCGCGTGCTGATCGAGCGCGAGATGCCGGTGCCGGCGCCGAGCGCGGAGGCGTGCCGGCGCTACTTCGAGAGCAATGCGCAACGCCTGCGCCGCCCGGATCGCCTGCGTGTCCGCCATATCCTGCTGGCCGCTGCCGCAGACGATGCCGAGACCAGACTCGCGGCGCGCACGCGCGGCGAGGAACTCATCGCCGAACTGCGCGTGCATCCAGAGCGCTTCACCGAATTCGCGCAGCGCTACTCCGCGTGCCCGTCGCGCGACGACGGTGGCGAACTGGGCTGGATCGAACGCGGCGACACGGTGCCGGAATTCGAGCGTCAGTTGTTCATGCTCGCGCCGGGCCTGGCCGGGCTCACCGTCGAAACACGCTACGGCCATCACGTGGTGCAGGTGGACGAGATCGTGCGCGGCGTGCCGCTGCTGTTTGCCGAGGCCGAGACGAAAATCGCCGCGTACCTGGAAACCCAGGCGCGGCAGAACGCGATCCAGCAATACCTCACCATCCTTTCCGAACGCTACGGCGTGCGCGGCCTGGAGCATTTCGAGAACTGACCGCAGCGCGCACACCGATTCCCTTCCGAAGAGCGCCCACCGATCATGACGACCACTGCCATCGACGTGACTCCCGCGCAACGCGCGCGTGCCCTGTGGCTGAGTACGTTCGCCTTCGCCGTGTGCTTCGCCGTGTGGGTGATTTTCTCGATCATCGGCGTCGAGCTGAAGAAGGAACTGGGCCTGTCCGACACCCAGTTCGGCCTGCTCGTGGCGACGCCGATCCTGACCGGCTCCATCAGCCGGCCGCTGCTCGGCATCTGGTCCGAAATGATCGGCGGCAATCGCGTGTTCGCGTTGGCGATGCTGGTCGTGGCCGGATTCACGTTCGCGCTGCCGTTCGCGCATTCCTATCCGGTCCTGCTGCTGCTTGGCCTCGGCCTTGGCCTCGCTGGCGGAACCTTCGCGGTGGGCGTCGTGTACGTGTCGGCCTGGTATCCGCGCGAGCGCCAGGGTACGGCGCTCGGTTTGTTCGGCATGGGCAACGTTGGCGCCGCGGTGACGAGCTTCGGCGCACCGCTCCTGCTCACGGTCATGGATTGGCGCCAGGTTGCGGACATCTACGCGTTCGCGGCACTGGCGACGGCGGTGTTGTACTTCCTGTTCGCGCAGGTCGACCCCTTGACCCGCGGCCGCGCCAGCGGCGGTCGCGGCGCATCGCTCGCCGAGCGCCTGGCGCCACTGAAGAACTTGCAGGTGTGGCGTTTCTCCTTGTACTACTTCCTCGTCTTCGGCGGCTTCGTCGCGCTGGCCTCGTGGCTGCCGCGCTACTACATGGGCGTGTACAAGGTCGATCTGAGCACCGCCGGCATGCTCGCCGCCAGCTTCGGGCTGCCGGCCACGCTGTTCCGCGCGGTTGGCGGCGCGCTTGCGGATCGTTTTGGCGCGCGCCGCATGATGTACCTCTCGTTCTCCGTATGCATGGTCGGACTGTTCCTGCTTTCGTATCCGGCCACGCATTACGTGATCGATGGCATCCGCGGGCCGATCGCGTTCACGATCGCGCCGAGCATGCTCGAGCGCGCAGCAGTGCTGTTCCTGCTCGGCGTGGTGATGGCGTTCGGCATGGCCGCGGTGTTCAAGCACATTCCGAGCTATTACCCGCAGCATGTCGGCGCGGTCGGCGGCGTGGTCGGCATGATCGGCGGCCTCGGCGGTTTCTTCCTGCCGATCGCGTTCGGCGTGATGAACGACCTGGTCGGCATCTGGAGCAGTTGCTTCATGTTGTTGTTCGTGATCGCGCTCACCAACCTGCTGTGGATGCACTTCGCGATCCTGCGCATGGACCGCGCACTGCACCCCGAGCTGAAAGCGGAGAGGGACCTGCCCGAGATCATGGCCGTGCGCGACGCCGCGTTGCGTGCGCACGAGGCGGCCGAGGCGGCGAGCAAGGCCGCGCAGGAAGCCGCCGCCGCCGCGCAAAGGTTGCGCGCCGGCTGAGCGCGTTCAGCGCGTGCTCGACGCGCGCCAATGCCGGCGCAGCGCGCGCAGTTGCCCGATGAACAGGATCGTCCACGCGGCGAGGCCGATGCCGAACATCAGGTGCGGCAGCAGGCCGAGGAAGTCGAGATTCATCGCCTGCATCATGCGCAGCGTGCTGGCGGCGTACATGCCCAGCGGAAACACCGCACCCCAGTACATGGGATCGTAGGTGAAGGGGAAACGCTTGATGCCGTGGCGCCAGATCGCGAGCACCACGAGCATGGGGATCCACCAGGTGCCGGTCGCCCAGTAGAACACGGTGAAGCCCTTGATGAAGGGCAGCATCGAATGGATGAATGGCGCGTGCGGCGTGTTGAGGATGAGCAACGCGCCGGCCAGGGTCGAGATCGCCATCGCGCCCATGTTGATCCAGTACGGCGGCGACAGGTCGGCCGGCGAGAATTCGAAGAACGTGTAGCGGTAGAAGATCAGCGACATCATCCAGATGTAGAGCATGCCGCCCCACAGCCACATCGACAGGGCGAAGAA
>DATJIL010000192.1:0-4838 GCA_035493385.1 Rudaea sp. | reverse complement strand
GATCGAAACCGCCGCGCGCCAGTGCCGCATCGCTGCGCGCCTGCAGCGTGCGCAGATGTTCGGGATAGAGTTTGGCCAGCAGATCGGACATGGCGGCGCTCGATAACGGCGATGCGCCTATTGTGCCGCAGATGGAGTTTCAGCGGCGTTTAATCAAACTGGCCGCCCGGCGAGTTGACCCAATCGAACAGGATGTTGTAATCCTCCGGCCCGATATCGATGATGCGGAAGCCAATCCAGAACTGGCCGGGGACATTGGCGGTTTCGCTCCATTGTTCGTGCAGGCCGATTTCGAGCGTGTGGCTCTTCGCGGTAGCGCCGTTCGGCAGTTCGAACTTGACCTGGAACAGCGCGTTTTCCGGCATCTGGCGGCCGCTGATGAGCAGCATGCCGTCGACCGAAAGATTGCCGACATAGCCCAACTGATGGCCGCCGATCGCGTCGTTGACGGCGATGGCGTGATGGGCGCGTTTGCGTGTGTTGCGACGATGTTCGGACATGGCGGATGCCTGTTGCGCGGGTCTCATGCGGGTGCCGGCACGGGTTCTGGATCGCGTCCGATCAATTGCTTGAGCGAGGACATGATCGCCTTCCAGGCGCGGTCGACCAAGGTCTCGGTTTCCGGCTCGACGATCCATACCTGCCCGTCGGCGAGGTCGCGCGCGAGTTGTTCGAGATTTTTCTCGTCCACGCGCACGCCGCGCTGGTTGACGAACAGGCAGTGGCCGGTGAGCGTGGAAAACCAGGCCAGCTTGCGCCGCACCTTGTCGCCCTGCTGGTTGGTGCGGAATTCGAACCAGGTACCGAACGGCAGCGTATTCAGGCGTTCCAGCGCGCGCGCCTCGGCACTGCCCGGGGGAAATCCCTTCCTGGACTTCGGGGCTGAGACTGCCGCGGTAGCCGCAGGGGCGGCACTGTCCTTGCCCAGGCGCGCTTTGCTCTTGAGCTTGATCGCGATTTCGGTGTTGGTGACGACCTCTTCGCCGGCTTCGGCCTCGCCTGGCGTGAACAGGCGCTTGACCACCGCCTGCACGTCGTCCTTGTGGTAGCCGACCTGGTCCAGCGCGGTTTCGATCTCGCCGCGCAGTTCGGCCGGCGCCTTGATTTCGCCGCCGCGCGTGCCAGTGGCGGCGATCAATTGATCCGCCACGTTCAGGCGGTTGGCATAGGCCTCGCTGTTTTCGCCCTGGCGCAGCAGGGTGAGCGCGAGCACGTCCGTCCATGCCTGTTCGAGCAGGGTGCGTACCAGTTTGTTGGGTTTGGCCGCGGCGATGCGTTCGGCGATGGCGGCTTGCGCCTGTTCGCGCGCGACCGAGAGTTTTTCGCGGCCCCGGGCGGCGTCCACGTGGCGGCGTTCGGTCACTTCGGCCTTGCGCGCCAGCGTGTGCATGTGCTGCGAAAGGTCGGTGAGCATGTTCTCGATCAGGCCGAGGTTGCCGTCGAAATTATGGCTGACCTTGTCGACCACGACCTGCATCTTGTCGACCAGGGCGCGGTCGGACGGACCTTCGCTGTCGTCCAGCCAGTGCGTGCCGGTTTCGGCGATCGCGTTGAGCAACTGCCGCGCCGGATGCGAACGCCGGGTGAAGAAGTTCTTGTCGCGCAGGGCCACGCGCAGCAGCGGCACCTGCAGTTTGGTCATCAACGACTGCGTGCTGCCGTCCGGCCGCACGTTCTTGGTCAGGTAGTCGAACAGCATGCCAACGAGGTCGATGGTGTCCGAATCTTCGGCGCCGAGGTATGGGGCCTTGCCGTCCGGCGCCTGCTGGCGCAGATGCGCAAGCAAGTCCTGTTTCAGGTGTCCGACCGAGCGCTGCACGAGCTTGCCGCCGAGCATCATTGGCGAGATCGGCTTGGCCTGCAGGGTGCTCAGCACCGATTGCAGATCCTCGCCGCTCGGCATGTAGCCATTCGCCGGGGTGCTGTCGCCGACGCCGAGCGCGCTGCGCCGGCCAGCCAGCAACTCGCGCAGCGTGGTGAACAGTTCCGCATCGCGGTCGTCGGGCGCAACACCGCGCATGCCCATTCCAGGCGATGGATAAGCGCCAGGCGGCATAGGGTCGCCAGCAGCGGGAGCGGCGCCCGGTCCGTGCGGTGCGCTGGCCTGGAGTTCGGCACGCGCGGATTCTTCGGGCGCGTCCGCCACACGATTCGCGCCGGCATGCTTGCCGCGCGGCGCGGTCACCATGGCCTGCAAGTGCGGCAGGATGCGCTGTTCGACGAAATAACGATTCAGCGCTGCGTAAAGCTCGCCGATGGCGGCGTGGCTGGATCGGTCGAAGGCCTGGAACAGCAGCACGCGATGATCGGCATTGATGTCGAGACAAGCACAAGCACTGTGCAAGGCCTCGGCCAGTCCGGCGGGACCGATCGCCAGCGTCTCCGCATCGAATGCGGGCGCACCGGCCAGCACGCCGAAACGGTGGCCCAGCAGGAATAGCTCCGGTGCCTGACGGATTTCGGTCTTGGCGATGAATTCCTGCACGGCCAGTGTTTCTTCCAGCTCGCGCGTTTCCACCAGTGCCAGTTCCTTGCGTGCTGGCGCGCTGGGTCGTGTCGCCGTGTTCGCGCCTTGCACGGCGCCGTTGTGGTCGAAGCGGGCGAGTTTGTCCTCGATCGCCAGCATCAGGCGCGGGGCGACGTCGGTGCGGCCGCGCTTGATTTCGCGCAGGGTTTCGAAGCAGCGGTATTGCGACTCGTTGTTGCGGCTTTGTGCGGCGAGCTTGAACAACTCGGACTCGGTGTCGTCCAGCGCCGCCACAATGGCACGTTCCAGGCCGGTGGCGCACAGGTTGAGTGCGCCCTCGACAAGCCGGCGCACCCGCGGCGACCAGTCTCTGCGGCTGGCAAGTGCTTGCAGCGGCGGCGTGTCGTTGCCGGTTCTGGATCCCGATCCGCGGGAGGCCTGGATCATGTTTCGTCCCCGTCTTGTTCGCGGCGGCTGCCGCGAACCCGTCTTCAAGTCATTCGAATTGACCTATAGCCTCGCATGCTTGGGCCAACCAAGCACGTATGCGAATTTTATGCCGATACGGTAGCAGCAGGGATGGAAATTTGTCCAGACATGTATTGACGCATATGCAGCAATCCTAAGGCTGCCAGGCGACCGTGACGGTGGCCGACCGTCCCGGCGTGTTGTAGCCATGGGCCAGTTCGTAGGAACGGTCGAACAGGTTTTCCAGTCGCGCACCAACGCGCCAGGCCGTATTCAGCCGGTAATCGACACGCAGATTGGCCAAGGCATAGCCGGGCAGGGTTATTCCACCCACGTCGCCGCGCGATCCGTCGGCGACGAATTCCAGGCCGGCCGACAGGCGCTCGCCGAAGCCACGTTCGAGCAGGCTGGAGAGTTTCCGCTTCGGCCGCCGCAGCAGTTGCACGCCGGTATCCGTATCGCGCGCATTTTGGACAGTGACATTATTTGTCAGCGACCACGGACCGGAATGCCAGTCGTGTGTCAGTTCGACGCCATCGATGGCGGCGCGGTCGATGTTGATTGCCTGATAGGTGCTGCCGCCGGAGAAGTCGATCAGATCGTGCACGCGCGTGGAAAATGCGTGCACGGCCAGGCGATTGGCCGCATCCGGCGTCCATTCCGCGCCGAATTCGAACGTGCGCGAGCGTTCGGGTTGCAGGTCCGGATTGCCGGCGTAGTAGCCGCCGTAGCCCGGCGAATACAGCTCGTTGAGATCGGGAGCGCGGAAGGCGGTGCCGAAACTCGCGGTCAGGCGCAGCGCGCCGGAAAATTTCCATCCAGCCGCGGCGGAACCCGAGAAGGCACTGCCGAAGGCGCTGTTGTGGTCGTAGCGTCCGGCCAGCTCGCTGTCGAAAGCGCTGTCCGACACGCGCCAACCGGCGAACGCGCCGGTCGTGTCGCGCGCTTTCTCATAGGGCGCGCCGAAGCCGGAGGTGTCGATGCTCACGCCGCGCTCGTGCGCGGCGTCAAAGCCGGTGATGAGGTGCTGCGTCGCGGACAAGGCCACGTCGTTCGTCCACGCCGCCTGTTCGCGCGTGGAACGGTATGCCGCGGCAAAGGCGGGCGTGACCAGATCCTCGCGCGAAGTGCCGAGCGCCAGGCGCTGGTGCCAGGCATTGGTCACGTCGCCTTCGAGCGCCGCGCCGATGGCCTGGTCGAGCGTGTGCGAAATGCCGTCGCTCGCGCCATTGTCGAAGTTCTGCGTGCCCTCGCTGCGCAACAGGCTTGCCGAAAGGGTCTGCGTGCCGAGCTTGTAGTCGCCGCTGAGCGTGCCGCCGTGGTATTGCGCGCCGTTGGCGTCCGGGTTGTAGATGCAGTACGGATCATCCGGGCCGCTGCAGATGCCGGGATTCGTCGCCGAAAACCCGCCGACGTGGCGCGCGCCAAGCTGCACGCTGAAACCGCCGTTCGCGTCGCGCGCGCCGAATCCGGCACTGGCGTCGGCGTCGCGCCAGGTCCCGTAGCTTGCGGCGACATGCGGCCCGGCGAGCTTGCGCGTGAATATCTGGATCACGCCGCCGATCGCGTCCGAACCCCAGTAGCTCGCGCGCGGACCGCGCACGATCTCGATGCGCTCGATCGCGTCCAGCGGCAGGTTTTCCCAGGCGAAAGCACCAGTGTTGGCCGATGCCACGCGCACGCCGTCGATCAGCACCAGCACATGATTGGAATTGCCGCCACGCAGGAACACATTCGTCTGCGTGCCCGCGCCGCCGGTGCGTACCACGTCGACGCCCGCCTGCAGGCGCAGCACTTCGAGCAGGTCAGGCGTATGGCTGGCGTCGATGTCGGCGCGCGTGATCACGCTGACGTCGGTCAGGCTGGCATCCGCTGTTTCGGCGACGCGCGAGGCGGTCACCTC
>DATJIL010000191.1:0-6937 GCA_035493385.1 Rudaea sp. | reverse complement strand
AGGATATCGACGTTGCCGCACACGGGCGACTTTATGCCTTTGATCTCTGCTGCCGCAGCGGATATCGCGTTGTCGAAGGCAAGAGGCCCGTCGACCACGGCGCCGGTGATCTCGCCGCGCGCAGTCATTTCAGTCAGGGCCGCCGCATCCAGGGTCGAAGGTATCGCGCCGTTCACGGTCTCGACCGCGGAAAGCAGCGCCACTTTGGGCAGCCCGATGCCGAGTGCGTGCGCAATATCGATCGCGTTGCGCACGATGTCGGCTTTCTCGTCCAGCGTGGGCGCGATGTTCACCGCCGCATCGGTGATGATGAACGGTCGCGGATACGCCGGCGTGTGCATCAGGAAACAATGCGAGATGCGCCGCGCGGTGCGCAGGCCGGAGTCGGCCGCGATCACGGCGCCCATGATTTCGTCGGTGTGCAAGCTGCCCTTCATCAGCGCCTCGACCTTGCCCGCGCGTGCGAGCGCGACCGCCTGCACCGCGGCGGCGTGGCTGTGCGCGGCATCCTCGATCGCGATGCCGGCGAGGTCGAGCTTGTTCTCGCGCGCAATGCGTTCGAGTTTCGCGCGCGGCGCGACCAGCACCGGATCGATCAAGCCGAGGGCGCGCGCATCCAGCGCCGCGGCGAGGCTCGTGACGTCGCAGGAATGCACCACGGCGACGCGGATCGCGCCGAGCGGACGCGCGCGTTCGAGCAGCATCTGCTCGAGGTGATCCTTCTGCGTCTTGCCGTTCATGGCTCGCTCCAATGTCGGAAACGTCCATCGTAGCGGCGCCAGACGCCGCACGGAACGCCTTGCGGCGATTTTATTCGGGCAACACCAGCTCCGCCGCCGGCGGCAGGCGCCAGTCGATCTCGGCAAGGCCATGCTCGCGCAGCCAGGCGTTCGCCTTCGAGAAATGCCCGCAGCCGATGAAGCCGCGATGCGCGGACAAGGGCGACGGATGCGGCGCCTTGAGTACGAGGTGCCGTCGCGTATCGATGAGCCTGCCCTTGGCCTGTGCGTAACTGCCCCAGAGCAGGAAGACGAGGTTCTCGCGCTCGCGGTTCAGGTGATCGACGACGGCATCGGTGAAGCCTTCCCAGCCCTTGCCCTGATGCGATCCCGCGAGTCCGCGTTCGACCGTCAGCACCGCATTGAGCAAAAGTACGCCCTGCCGCGCCCACGGGATCAGGCAACCGTGATCCGGGCGCGGAATGCGCAGGTCACGCTCGATTTCCTTGAAGATGTTTTCCAGCGACGGCGGCGCGGGCACGCCCGACAGTACGGAAAAGCACAGGCCGTGCGCCTGGCTCGGACCGTGGTAGGGATCCTGGCCGAGGATGACGACCTTGACCGCCTCGAACGGCGTGGCGTCGAGCGCGGCGAAAATTCGTTTCGGCGGCGGATAGATCGCCTTGCCGGCGCGCAGTTCCGCGCGCAGGAATGCCGACAGTGCAAGCATTTCCGGGCGCTCGAAATAGTCGCCCACGCGCGCCTTCCACGACGCCTCCAGCTTCAATTCGTGCGTGGAATCCATCTCAAAATCGTTACGAGCGAAGGCAGATTGCGCGTCGCCGGAGCGCAGGAACCGGAGTGTACACGTCAGTACATGAGGATTTCGAGCACCGCCGGCGCACAAGATGCCAAGCGCAGTAGATTTTTAGATGGATTCCGCTCACGCCGCCGCGGTGCGCAACTGCTCGCGCAAATGCCGCGACACGCGCATCTGGAACAGCAGCTTGGTGATCAGCAGGCGTTCCTCGATCGGCTTCTGCACGAGGTCGTTTGCACCCGCGCGCAGCAGCGCGGCCTGGTTCTGCGGATTGTCGTCGCCGGTCATGATTAGCACCGGCAGTTGGCCCTTGGGATAGCCGAACTCGGTGCGGATGCGTTCGAGCAGGTCGCCGCCGGTCAACTCGCCTTTCAGGTTGACGTCGGACAGCACGACGTCGCAGCCGATGCGTCCCTGCACCATGCCGGTTTCCAGGTGCGCGACCGCGTCCTCGACGCTGGTCACGTGCAGCACGGTGAGGCCGTATTTTTCCAGCATGCGGCGCGTGGCCAGCGCGACGACGCGGCTGTCCTCGACATACAACACCTCGCCGCTGACCTGCGATTCGGGCACCACATAACCACGGATGAACGCGCTCAGCGCGTTGAAGCCGAGCGACTTGTCGAAGTAATCGGTGACGTATTCGGTCAGCTCGCGGTTGACCAGGCGCTCGTTGACGTCGCCGGACACCACGATGATCGGGATGTAGGCCTGCGGCGCATGCTCGCGGATGAAACGGGCGAGCTCGATGCCATCCATGTCGGGCAGGCGCAACGCCGTGGTGACGAGATCGACGACACCGGCTTCGAGCTGTTTCTTCGCTTCCGCGCCGCTTTCGCAGGCAAGCACGGTGACGCCGGGCAGATCGGCCTTGAGCAGTTGCTCGATCAGGCGGCGCACGACCTTGGAGCCGTCCACCACCATCACGCGCGGGGTCTCGCTGGCGATGTGTCGGGTGAGTGCGGCTTCGGCCATGACGTTATCTCGGCTGGCCCAGGGCAATGTGCCGCGTCGCCGCAAACCAGGCGCCGAGCCAGCCGAGCGCGGCGCTGACGACGAGCGCGGCGAGCATTTGCGCAAGGCTCAGGCCGTGCACGGCAAAACCATGATCGTAGGCGGCCGCCAGCCGCGCCAGCGGCGCGGCGAGGATTGCTTGCACGATTCCGATCAGCATCAGGCTCAACACCCCTGCAAACGTACCGTACCAGAGGCCAGAATACAAAAACGGCCGGCGCACGAAGCCCGCATCGGCGCCCAGCAGCTGCATAACCGCGATCTCTTCGCTGCGCCCGGCGATGTCCAGGCGCACCGTGTTGCCGATCACGAGCAATGCCGCCAGCGCAAGCAGTCCGGCCAGCACCTGCGCGCCGCGCAGGGCCAGGCCGAGGATCGCATTCAGGCGTTGCCGCCATTGCGCATCATATTGCACCTGGTCCACCGCCGGATCGCCGCGCAAGGCCGCAGCCAGCGCGGCGGGATCGCCGCGTGGATCCACGACCAGCACCGCCGGCAAGGGATTGTAGTGCAAAACCTTCAGTGCATCGGAAAAGCCCGAACGCTCGCGGAACTCATCCAGGCCCTGCTCGGGTGATTTCACCGCGACGGAGGCGACGTCGGTGCGCGCACGCAGGCGCCCGGCAAGCGCCTGCACGGCGTCGGCCTTGGTGTCCGGTTTCAGGAAGGCACTGATCGCGCCCGCTTCGCCGACGTTGCCGGCGAGCCCGCGCGCATTGTCGACGAGCAGCCAGAACAGCAGTGGCAGGGCCAGCGCAAAACCGAGCACGGCGAGGGTCAGCGCCGTCGCCCACGGTCGCGCGGCGAGGCGGCCAAGGCTGGAAAACAGGCTGTACAAATGCTGCTCGCGCCAAGCACGTAGCGAGAACGGCGAGCCCAAAAAAATCCGTCGCGGTTCTGGCGCGGCGAGTCTCGCGCGATTTTTCTCGATGCGGCGGTTCATGGCCTGAAATCGTCGATCAATTTGCCGTGATCAAGCACCAACACGCGCTTGCCCATGCGCTTGACCAGCGGCAGGTCGTGACTGGCCACGAGCACCGTCGTGCCGACCTGCTCGAACTCGCCGAACAGCGCCATGATCTCGGCAGCAAGCTGCGGATCGAGGTTGCCGGTCGGCTCGTCCGCGATCAGCACCGGCGGCTTGGCGACGATCGCGCGCGCGATGCCCACGCGCTGCTGCTCGCCCGCCGACAGCATGGTCGGCGCGGATTTCTCGCGATCGAGCAGGCCGACCTTGTCCAGCGCCGCGCGCACGCGTCTGGCAGTTTCCTCGCGCGGCGTCCCGGCGATCACCAGCGGCAGCGCAACATTGTCGAACACGCTGCGGTCGAGCAGCAGGCGGTGATCCTGGAACACCATGCCCACACCGCGGCGCACGCGCGCGATGCCGCGCCGACGCACGCCGCCAAGCTGGCGGCCATTCACCGTCACCTGCCCGCGCGAGGGCCGTTCGAGCAGGGCAACGAGACGCAAAAGTGTACTTTTACCCGCACCGGAATGGCCGGTCACAAATGCCATTTCGCCGGCGTCGAGGGCGAAGCTCAGGTCGTGCAGCGCATCGAAGCCGTTCGCATAACGCTTGCCGACACGGTCGAACGCGATCATTTGACGAGCTGGTTCATGTCGAAGATTGGCAACAATATCGCGAGCACGATGAACAGCACCATCGCGCCGACGACAAGGATGACGAGCGGACCGAGCACGGAGGTGAGCGTGGTCATCCAGCGGTCAAGCTCGCGCTGCTGCTGGTTCGCGGCTTCGTCGAGCATGCGCTCCAATTCACCGGCGCGTTCGCCGCTCGCGATCAGGCGCAGCGCAACCGGCGGGAAATAACCCGACTCGCCGAGCGCCCGCGAGAAATTGCCGCCTTCGCGCACTTTCAGCGCCGCGCGCTTGACCGCCGCACGCATGGGCAGGCTCGGCATCACCTGCGCGCCGATCTGCAGCGCATCGAGCAGCGGCACCGCGCTCGCCGTGAGCAGGGCCAGCGTGCGCGTGCAGCGCGCGGTGTTGGCGGCGCGGATCAAGCCACCCGCCAACGGCAGGCGCAGCAGGAACTCATGCCAGCGGTAGCGCATCCGTTCGACGCGCAAGGCGAAGCGTCCGCCGATCGCGGCGACGACGAGCACGATCAGCAGCAGCCAACCCCACGTCTTCACGAACGCCGACAACGCCAGCAATGCGCGCGTCGGCAACGGCAGCACCTGATGCATCTGCGTGAACACGCCAACGATCTGCGGCACGACGTAGGCGAGCAACCCGGTCACCACGGCGATCGCAACGACGCTGAGCAGCAGCGGATACGCGAGCGCGGCCCACACTTTCTGATTGAGCGCATCGCGCGCCTCGGAATAGTCCGCGAGCCGCGCCAGCACCTGATCGAGCTTGCCGGATTGCTCGCCCGCCGCGATCGAGGCGCGGTAGATTTCCGGAAAACTTTCCGGCGCATCGGCCAGGCCCGCGGCGAGGCTCGATCCTTCCATGACTTTGGCGCGCAGGCTCACCACCAGCGTGCGCGTGCGCTCGTCCTCGTTCTGTTCGGCCAGCGCCGCAAGCGCCTCGTCCACCGGCAGTCCGGCCTTGAGCAACGTGGCGAGCTGGCGTGTGAGCAGCGCGAGTTGCGTGCCGCTCAATCCACGCTGGAACAAGGAATGGCGTTCGCCCGCCGGCGCAACCGGCGTCACTTCGAGCGGATTGAGACCCTCGTCGCGCAGGCTTGCGCGCACGCTGCGTGCGGTGTCGCCTTGCAGCACGCCGCGGCGGGTCTTGCCGGCGGCGTCGAGAGCCTGGTACGAAAAGGCGGGCATGCCGCCAGTTTACGTCAGGCGCTGCCCGCGAGCTTGCTCCGCCGGATGCCATAGGCGAAATAGATCACCAGGCCGACCGCGACCCAGAGCAGGAACACCATCCACGTCACGGCGGCGAGTTCCGACAGCAGCCAGATCGAAAAAAGAATGCCGATCAGCGGCACCGCCGGCACCCACGGCGTGCGGAACGAACGCGGCAGGTCGGGTTTGCGCCGGCGCAGCACGATCACCGAGGCGCAGATGACGATGAACGCCGAGAGCACGCCGATGTTGACGAGCTTGGCGACCTCGCCGATCGGGAAAAATCCGGCGACCAGGGCAGTGAATGCGCCCAGCGCCAGGGTCGTGCGGTGCGGCGTGCCGTAGCGCGGATGCGTGTGCGCGAACCATGCGGGCAACAATCCGTCGCGTGACAGCGCGAACCAGATACGTGCCGCGGCGAGCATGAAGGCGAAGATCACGCTCAAAATGCTCGCGATCGCGGTCGCAGAAATCGCCGCGCCGATCCACTTCATGCCGCGCGCCTCGAACGCCATGGCGACCGGCGCATCATTGCCGAGTTGCGTGTACGACACCATGCCGGTGATGACCAGGGTGATGGCGATGTACAGCACCATCGAGATGCCGAGCGAAAGCAGGATCGCGCGCGGCAGGTCGCGCTGCGGATTCTTCGATTCCTCCGCCGCCGTGGTCAGGGTGTCGTAGCCGAATACGGCGAAGAACACGACCGCCGCGGCAGTGGCGATACCCTTGTAGCCGAAGTGGCCCACGCCATTCGCGTCGACGACGCGATCCGGCACGAACGGATGCCAGTTCGCGGGATCGACGTACATCGCGCCGACACCGATCACGAGGATCACCGCGACCACCTTGACCGCGACGATCAGCGTGTTGAAACGCGCGCCCCATTCGGTACGCAGCGTTAGCAGCACCGCCACGCCGAACGCGGCGATCGCGGCGACGAGATTGAAGGCATGGCCATCGCCCGTGCCCGGTGCACCCTGCAAGGCCACCGGCAGATGCAGGCCGAACGCCGCCAGCAGGTTGACCACATAGCCCGACCAGCCGCTCGCCACGGCAGCGACGATGAGCGCGTATTCGAGCAGCAGGTCCCAGCCGATCAGCCACGCCGGCAATTCGCCGAGCACCGCGTAGCCGTAAGTGTAGGCGCTGCCGGTGACCGGGATGAGTCCGGCGAATTCTGCGTAGCACAGCGCCGCCGCCGTGCTGGCGATGCCGGCGATGATGAAACTCAACGCGACCGCCGGACCCGCGTTCGCCGCGGCCTGCTGCCCGGCGAGCACGAAGATGCCCACGCCGATGATGCCGCCGAGGCCAATCGCGGTGAGTTGCCACACGCCGAGCACGCGGCGGAAATCGCTGCGCGAGCCGAGCTCGGCCTGCAAGGCCTCGACGGATTTGTGGCGCGTGAGTTTGGCGGCAAGGCTCATCCAGTGCTCCCCTTGATAATTGGATTCAACGTCTCATTCTTCCCGCGTCACTCGCAGCACTTCTTCGGCACTGGTGATGCCGGCCACGCATTTGTTCCAGCCGTCATCGAGAATGCTCGGCGTGCG
>DATJIL010000190.1:0-3973 GCA_035493385.1 Rudaea sp. | reverse complement strand
CAATTCGGTCGCGGCCAGATACATCGCCTGCGACAGGTGCCCGGCATCCAGGATCACCGCGCGATAGGCCTTGGCGTGGTTGCGGTATTTCCAGAAATTGCGCTCGAAGCGCGCCACCAGCGCGATCTGCAGCGGCGCCCCGGCGTAATACGCCTGCGCCGCGACGAAACGGCGTGCCAGCGACGCAGCCATTTTCGCATCCAGTTCGCGCAACGGTTCCAGCGCGTGCGCGACCGGGTGGTAGTGGTACAACCCCGGCAGAACACCCTCGACGCGCTGCACCAGCAGATACGCCTCGGTCGCGTGGAGGCCACCCGCCGATGGCACGCCCTTCTTCAGGAGTTGCACGCCGGGCGCGTAATCGCTGACCGCGCGCGCACCGAACGCGCGGTACAGCACCGCGGAAAACGCATCGAACGACAACGGCGCGGGATCGTAGTTGCGGCAGGTGACGCGCCGGTCCATCAGTGCATCCAGCGGCGACGGCGACGGCTTTGCCAACGACACGCGCGATGATGCCGGCGCGCGTTCCGGCACCACCGGCAACGCCGGACCCAGGCGTTCCAGGAATGTCTGCGGACTGGCTTCGGAGAAAAGCCGCTCGATCGCTTCCGAATCTACGTCGCACCAACGGGTATGACGATGCGCGATGGCGGTCAACCCGCGCCAGTGCACCGCGCGCACCGCATCGTCGGCGTGCGCGAACCGGCGCGACGATTCGTCCGCCGGTTCCTGCGCGATCAACAAACCTTTCGCCAGCAACGCTTCCAGCACTGCGCGCGGATGCCGTTGCGACAATTCATCCAGCGATTGCCAATGGCCGGGCGACAGCGCGCCCAACGCGACGACTTCCGCCGCGTCCAGCGGAATCTCATCGTCGCAATGCGCAGCCAGCGCCAGCCAGCCGAGCCGTTCGCGCACGCCGGTTTCCCCCAGCGCCAGTTCGGCCAGATCGAAATCGATGGATTCGCGCGGCTCGACCAGCACCATCGCGCAACGGCGTACTTGCATGACCACCCCCGAAATCATGCTAGTTTAGCCGCGCTCGAATCCCAGCAAGCCGCCCCACTCCCATCCAAAGGAGGATTCCATGTCGAACTTAGCTACCGAAAGCGTTGCCGCGCCCGTCGTGTCGCTGCAAACCAACGCAAGCCTTTCACGCGAGCATTCGCTCGCCCTGCTGCACAAGCTCGCCACCGATGACGACTTCCGCGGTCGTTACGAGCAGAAGCCGGCCGCCGCGCTGGCCGAACTCGGCGTGCCCTTGGAAACCATCGTGAATCTCAAGGCATCGTGCCTCGCATCAACCAGTTTGGCCGATAAGGCTCATTTCATGAGCGCTCATAAAAAACTGAGCAGCGCATCGGCCGAAAATTGTCTGATGATGATCACGCCCAACGCTCAATTGAATATCGGGTCGCGCGACTAGGGCTACTGTTAGCATTGGCAGGGGACTTGCATGACCCCTGCCAATCTATCCGGGGAAGCAGTCATGGCCGATTCGAAATTGTCGCGCGAGCACTCGCTTGCGCTGTTGCACAAGCTTGCCACCGACGACGGCTTCCGCAGCCGTTACGAACAGAAGCCCGCCGCCGCGCTGGCCGAGTTGGGCGTGCCGCATGAAACCATCGTGAATCTCAAGGCTTCGTGCTTGGCGCCAGCCAGTTTGCCCGACAAGGAACGCTTCCAAGCCGCGCATACCGAGTGGGCCGCCGTAGCAACCGACGAATGTTTGATGATGAGTTGGCCAAACGTGAAGCTGAGTTTTGGTTCCGACGGTTAGTGAGCTTCGGTAACCAATTTGGCGCCACGCAGACGAGGAGCCAGCCAAGGCAGATCTTGCGCTCGGGGCCATGCACGCATAAATGCAGCCAGCGATTTCTGGGCGTCTAGCTTGTTGCCCAAAGCATTCGAAAGCTCCGCGGCACGCAACAGCGCCAGATCCGATTCGGCAGTATTGAAGGGCTCCAGCATAAACTGTGCATTGACCTCGAAATAGGCACGTCCTCGGTGAGCCGAAAGCCATTGCGCCTCGGTTAACGCGGTGGCTAGATCGTGAGCGCCAGCATAGGCATCCAGCAGCTCCACGTGCGTGATGTACAGCTCGCTGCCATTGACTAACGGCTTCAGAATCGCCAGCGACTCTTCCGGTTTACCGGATACGCGGTCGATTTCAGCCTGCGCTACGTCAAGCAGGTTATCCAAAATCGGCATGTCCGTGTTGGACGCGGGTCCGGCAGTGGCAAGCGCCCGTTTAGCGAGATCTACGTCTCCCGCATGCGCAGCCAGATAGGCCGCAAACGCAACTTGAAATCTCAGCTCATGCCGATCGACCGGATCGGCCAGCACAAGCGTTTTTTCCGCCTTGGCTACATAGTCCTTAATTGCCACTACCTGCACTGCAGCGGGCGTTCCATCCAGCGCACTCAGACTTAACGCCATGCCGACGTAACGACCCACGATGCGGGGACCCAAGGCGTCAGCTTTTGCTCGCGTTCCATTAAGCAGCTTGTGCGCCTGCAACCAATCGCCTTGGTCGACCGCCACCGCGATCGGGAAGGCACTGTCGATGATGTCGAAACTGCCAGTGCCGGATGCCTTGCCCTTGGCCAACACTGTTGACGCTTCGTTGAAGCGACGCTGGGCCGCATAAGTACTCGCGTAAAGTGCATTCTGGAAATGCGCGCCCTGATGCACGGAAGTTGAAAAAGCTTGTGCTGCATCCTCGTACTTGCCCGCTTCGGCATACAAAGTTCCAAGCAAATAGTTACTCGTTGCACGATGAGGATTTTTGTTTGACAGTGCCTGCTTGAGGTAAGAGATGGCATCTTCGTAACGATTGGCATAATTGTCCAACGCATATGCGTAATCGCTCAATCCAATAAAGTAATCTGGATAAACGGTCGCCAACAGCTTCCATTTGTTCAATGACTTGCCTGGCTCCAGGAAACTTGCTGCAAACGCATCCGCGTAAAGCGCGTCGCGTGCAGACAGGCGTGCACGATCCGTCTGTGCCGCTCGAATTTGGCCAAGAGCTTTCGCAATTTGGTCCTCATTGCTGAAGATATTTGCGAGGTCAATTCGTGCAAGCGCGAAATGCGGATCGATCCGCAATGCCTCACCAAAATAAGTCTTAGCATTCTTGAAATCGGCGAGGTCGTAGGCGTCTCTACCCAACGAATACGCCTTCAAAGCATTCAAATCCGGCGTCGCCACCTGCGCCAGCGGTTGCGATTGCCTGGACACCATCGCCAGCGCTTCGCCCAGCTTGCCGCGCAACTGCTTGCTGACGCTGTCCAGCGAGGGCAGCACGGATTGCGCGCCGAGGCCGTCGGCGGACACCGAATACACGGTGGCCTGGGTGTTGGGGTCGATCACTTCGGCGGTGACGCGCACGCGGCCGCCGACGTCGGCGACGGTGGGCAGGATCAGGGCGCGCGCGCCCTCGCGCAGCGCAACCTGCGCGCCGATCGCGCGGTTGACGCTGGTCTTGTCCGGATTCAACTGCATGCGCTGCAACGTCTGCTGCACCGAAAGCTCCGGCAGCACGTTGACGTACTGCGACTGTTCCAGGCTGATGCGCAGCGCGGAATCGACCGACTGGTCGTACAGCTTGTCGCCGGGGAGGTTGTGCAGGTTGCCGACCACCACCCAGTCGCGCGCGGCGAATGCCAGCGTGGGCGGACTCTGCAGCAGGAACCAAGCGGTGACACCGACGGCGATCAGCAGCATCGCGGCTTCGGCCGCGAGCGTCATGGGGCGCCGCCACCACGGCAGGATGCGCTTGGCGGTGCGGCCGGATTTCGGCGCGTGCAGCGGCGCGACTTCATCCTCGCCCACTTCCACCACTTCGATGGCTTCGGGCAGGCCCTTGAAGCGGTAGCGGCCGTGGGTTTTCCAGTGCACGCGCTCGGCGGCCTTCGCGCCCAGTTCGCCCTCGGCGCGGTGCGCGATGCCGGCCGTGGCCGACGAC
>DATJIL010000189.1:0-2753 GCA_035493385.1 Rudaea sp. | reverse complement strand
CGCGACGTGGCGTACCGGCGCGTACTCGGTCGCGGTGTAATACTCGGTGATGACGACCATCGCCACCGTGAGCAGGATGCCGATCACCGCGCAGCCGTAGATGTTCCACACGCCCCATTTGGAAGCGGCCATCATCGCCTGCGTGACCGGGATGAAGGCGAGCAGGGCGAGCGCCGCGGAAACGCCGACGCCCATGTACAGCGCATTCATGATCTTGCCGCCCGCCTTCGCCTTGACGAAGAACGTGCCGATGATCGAGGCGATGATGGAAACACCGCCAAGCGCAAGCGGATACAGCACGCCGTAGTCGCCTACGTCTTTGCCGAGCACGCCGCCGAGCAGCATGGTGGCGATCAGGGTCACGGCATAGGTTTCGAACAGATCGGCAGCCATGCCGGCGCAATCGCCGACGTTGTCGCCCACGTTGTCGGCGATCACGGCCGGATTGCGGGGATCGTCTTCGGGAATGCCGGCTTCGACCTTGCCGACGAGATCGGCGCCGACGTCCGCGCCCTTGGTGAAGATGCCGCCGCCCAGGCGCGCGAAGATCGAGATCAGCGACGAGCCGAAGGCCAGTCCGACCATGGCGTGGAGCGCTTCTTCCTGGCTATGCCCGAAGTGCAGCAGGATCGCGTAGTAACCGGCCACGCCGAGCAGGGCCAGGCCCACCACCAGCATGCCGGTGATCGCGCCGCCGCGAAAGGCGATTTGCAGCGCCGCGTTGATGCCGTTGCGTGCGGCTTCGGCCGTGCGCACGTTGGCGCGCACCGAGATGTTCATGCCGATGAAGCCGGTCAGTCCGGACAGGAACGCACCGATGGCAAAGCCTATCGCGGCGGTCCAGCCGAGCTTGGTGAAGCCGATGACGAAAAACAACACCACGCCGACGATGGCGATGGTGCGGTACTGGCGACTCAGGTAGGCGCTGGCGCCTTCCTGCACGGCCTGCGCGATGGCCTGCATGCGTTCGTTGCCGGCCGGTTTGGCCAGAATCCACGCGCGCGACCAGACTCCGTAAAGGATCGCGAGCAGGGCGCAGCCCAGCGCGATCCAGATGGCGTATTGCTGAAAGAACATCGGATTCTCCCTCGAATCTCAGGCTTTGAACGGTAAAGGCGGGGGGCAACGAAAAATCCGGTCAAGTATAACGGCAGTGCGCGACCGCGCCACTCTTGCGGCGCAACAAAGCGGCGCTATTTGTCCGCCAGCGCATAGTCCGGCAATTTCTTCTTCGCCAGTTTCAGTTTGGGTTTTGCATACTTCGGCAAGCCGCTCACGGCGTCGTAGGGCGGTACGTCCTCGCCGCGGATCAGCGGTTCCAGATAGCGGCGCGCCGCCGGCGTGATGCCGAATCCGTCCGCGCTGATGAAACCGCGCGGCAGTTTCTTCTCGACGTTGGCGATGGCGGTGAGCGGCGCGGGCACGAGCTTCCATTTGAACGGCGTGCCGGATACGCGCTTGATCACGGGCATGACGCCGTTCTTGCCGGCGAGTGCGTATTCGACGGCGGCCTTGCCGACCGCATGGGCCTGTTCCGCGTCGACCTTGCTCGCCACGTGCCGCGCCGAACGCTGCAGGTAGTCCGGCACGGCCCAGTGGAATTTGTAGCCGAGCTTGCTTTTCACGAGCTGCGCGATCATTGGCCCCACACCGCCGAGCTGGGTATGGCCGAAGGCGTCGGTGGTGCCTGCTTCGGCGAGGAATTTCCCGTCCGCATTCTTCACGCCCTCGGAGACGACCACGGTGCACCAGCCCACGCGCTCGACCGTGGCCTTCACGCGCGCGAGGAACGCGGCTTCGTCGAAGGCAATTTCCGGAAACAGGATGATGTGCGGCGGTTCGTCCGCGCGCTTGCCGGCGAGCCCTGCCGCGGCCGCGATCCAGCCGGCGTGGCGGCCCATCACTTCCATGACAAACACCTTGGTCGAGGATTCATGCATGGAAGCCACATCCAGACTCGCCTCGAGCACCGACACCGCGGTGTACTTGGCGACCGAACCGAAGCCGGGGCAGGAATCGGTGACCGGCAGGTCGTTGTCCACCGTCTTCGGCACGCCGATCACATTGAGCGGGTAACCGAGCGTGCGTGCGAGCTGCGCGATCTTGAGCGAGGTGTCGGCCGAATCGTTGCCGCCGTTATAGAGGAAATGGCGGATGTCGTGCGCGCGCAGCACGGCGATCAGGCGTTCGTAATGTGTGCGGTCGGCATCCGGCGATTTGAGCTTGAAGCGGCAAGAGCCGAACGCGCCGCCGGGCGTATGCCGCAATGCGGCAATGGTCGCGGCATCGAGACTCGACAGGTCGAACAATTCCTCGCGCAGCGCGCCGATGATGCCGTTGCGGGCGGCAAATACGCCGACCTTGCGCCGTCGACAGGCCTGGATCACCGCACAAGCCGTCGCATTGATCACGGCGGTGACGCCGCCGGACTGGGCGTACAGCAGGTTTCCGCTGCTCATGGCTTGATTCCACCGTTTGACTAAGTGTGACAACGCCGCTAGGTTAGCCCGTCGGGGTGGCTCTTGCCCACCGCAAGCAGAATAATTCCAGGCACATGCGCATCGTTTTCTTCGGCCCGAACGGTTCGGGCAAGGGTACCCAGGCCGCGCTGCTCAAGGCCGAGTTGAAGGTGCCGCACATTTCCACCGGCGACCTGCTGCGTGCGGCAGTGAAGGCCGGCACGCCGCTTGGGCTCAAGGCCAAGGCGGTGATGGAGGCGGGCAAGCTGGTTTCCGACGAAATCGTGCTCGGCA
>DATJIL010000188.1:0-4353 GCA_035493385.1 Rudaea sp. | reverse complement strand
CTGGCACAGTGGTGGTGGCTGGCGGTCGACTGGTTTTCCGCGCACGCGGTCGAGCCGGCGCTGGCCTTCCTGCACCTCGGCAACCTGCTCGGCGAGCCCGAGGACATCGCCACGGCACTGCTCATCGCGTCGGTTCAAATCGCGATCATCGCCGGTGTGTTGCGCCCGCTAGAAACATTCGCGCCGGCCGAAGACTGGAAAGACCGCAAGCTGACCCAAGTCGACCGGCGTTACACGCTGGCGCTGTTGCTCGGCCTGAATCCATTGCTCGCCTTCTTCGTGCTGTCGCCGTTCGCGAGCCTGTTCAGCGATGCGCTCGCGTGGGTTGGTCTGCCATCCGATGGACTGCTGCATTACGTCCCACGCATCCAGTCGCATCCCTACCTCGCGTTCGGCCTTTTCTACCTCGCCAACGACCTGGCGTATTACTGGATGCACCGTGCCCAGCACGCCATTCCCTGGTGGTGGGCATTGCACAACATGCACCACAGCCAGCGCCAGGTGAACTGCTGGACGAACGCGCGCGTGAGCTGGCTCGACGTCGTGCTGGAGTCGTGCCTGCTCGCGACCGTGGGCCTGTTGATGGGCGTCGATGCCGGCCAGTTCGCCGCGCTGGTGCTGTTGACCGAACTCGTGCAATACCTCGCGCACACGAACACGCGCCTCGGTTTCGGCAGAATCATCGAGCGCATCGTCGTCACCCCGCGCTTTCATCGCCTGCATCACATGAAGTCGGATCCGGCCCGACCGAACCTGCACAACTGCAACTACGGCCAGGTATTGGCCGTGTGGGACAACCTGTTCGGCACCGCGTTGTACGGCGAACCGGTGCGGCCAAACGGCGTCGACGATCCCGTCGTCGACGCCGACAACGGGCGCGGGGCAATCACGATGCAGTGGCATGCCCTGCGCCGCTTCCGGCACGCGTTCGCGAGTCGCGCCGGCTGGAAGCCGCAGGAAGTGACGTTCGACGCGAATTACCGGCCCGTGCCGGTTGTGAAATCCGTTGGCCCGAATTGAGGCACGCGGCGGCGCTGCTATACTCCGCGACATTCAATAGGGACCGCGGAGTCGCGCATGCTCGCCAACATAAAACAGGACGCCCAGCAACGCATGACCAAGAGCATCGAGGCGCTGCGCCACGAATTGCAGCGCGTGCGCACCGGCCGCGCCAGCACGGCGCTGGTCGAGCATCTGAAGGTCAATTACTACGGCGCGGACGTGCCGCTCAGCCAGGTGGCGAATGTCGTCGTCTCCGACGCGCGCTCGCTCACCATCACGCCGTGGGAAAAATCCATGGTGCAGCCGGTCGAAAAGGCCATTCTCGCCTCCGACCTGGGACTCAATCCGACCACCGCCGGCACCACGATCCGCCTGAACATGCCGGCGCTCACCGAGGAACGCCGCAAGGAACTGGCCAAGCACGTCGCCCACGAAGGTGAGAACGCCAAGGTCGCGATCCGCAACATCCGCCGCGACGCCATGCACCAGGTCAAGGAACTGCTCAAGGACAAGGCAATCACCGAAGACGAGGAGCGCCGCGCCGAAGATGAGGTACAAAAGCTCACCGACAAGTCGATAAAGGACGTCGACGCGGTGGTCAAGGCGAAGGAAGACGAATTGATGGCGCTGTGAGCCGCGCGCCGTGGAAGGCAGTTTGAACCTCTCCGAATCCGTGCCGCTGCCGGGAAATGTGGAAATTTCCACATCGGCCGTGCCGCGCCACATCGCCATCGTCATGGACGGCAACGGGCGCTGGGCCAAGGCGCGCCATCGCCCGCGCAGTTTCGGCCATCACGCCGGCCAAAAAAGCGTGCGCACGGCGATCGAATTCTGTTCGCAGCGTGGCATCCACGCGCTGACCCTGTTCGCGTTCTCCAGCGAGAACTGGCAACGGCCGAAAGACGAGGTCGGCGCGCTGATAGAATTGTTCCTGAAAGCGCTCGACCGCGAAGTCGACGAACTGCATGGCCATGGCGTGCGCATCGCCTTCATCGGCGATCTTTCCGCGTTCGCGCCCGCGCTGCGCGAGCGCATGCAGGCGGCGATGGAAAAAACCCGCAATAACGCCAGGCTCGCGCTGAACGTGGCCGTGAACTACGGTGGGCGCTGGGACATCGCCAATGCCGCGAAGCAGGCCGTGCTCGCCGTGCAGCGCGGCGAAATCGCTGCCGACGCGATCGACGAGAAATCCATCACGCGCTTCTTCTGCCTGGCCGACCTGCCGCCGGTGGACCTGCTCATCCGCACCGGCGGCGAACAGCGCATCAGCAATTTCCTGCTCTGGCAGACGGCCTACAGCGAACTGTATTTCAGCGACGTGCTGTGGCCGGATTTCGACGCCGCCTGCCTCGATCGGGCGATCACCGAATTCGCGCGGCGCGAGCGGAGATTCGGGGGAGTATCCTCGTCATGAAACAGCGCGTCGTCACCGCCTTGCTGCTGGCCCCGCTGGCCATCGCAATCATTTTGCTGGTGCCGACGCCGGCGTTCGCCATGGTCATCGCCGGATTGTGCCTGCTCGCCTTGTGGGAATGGACGCGCCTGTCCGGACTGCGCGACCGCCGCGTGCGCGGCATCCTGATCGCACTTGCGGCTGCGGGCTTTTATGCATTGTGGGAAAACCGCGATACACAGGCGGCCGTCGTCGTCATAGCCGCCGGCTGCGTGTGGTGGGTGGTCGCGCTGGCGTGGCTCAGGCAAATCAGTTTTGCGGCGGCGCCGACGCGGGAAAATACCGTGCTGAAACTCGTTGCCGGCGCGTTGTGCGTTTTTCCCGCCTGGATCGCCCTGATGCGCATCCACGCCGCACCGGTGCATGGAAACTGGTGGGCGCTGTACGCGCTGTTGCTCGGCTGGTCGGCGGATACGTTCGCCTACCTCGCCGGCATGCGCTGGGGCCGGCGCAAACTCGCACCGGCGATCAGTCCCGGCAAGACCTGGGCCGGCGTCTACGGAGGGCTCGCCGCCACCACCGTCGTCGCCGCGATCGGCGGCTGCCTGCTCGGCGTGCGCAACCTGGATCTTTTCGCACTCGTCGTGCTCGCCACGCTCTGCGTGTGTTTTTCCGTGGTCGGCGACCTATTCGAAAGCCTGATCAAGCGCCATGCCGGCGTCAAGGATTCCGGCGCGCTGTTTCCCGGCCACGGCGGCGTATTCGACCGCCTCGACGGCCTGTTCGCCCTGTTGCCGCTGTTCGCGCTGGGCAAACTGCTGCTCGGCTTATGAAGCGCGTCGCGGTGCTCGGCGCCACCGGCTCGATCGGCGCCAGCGCGCTGGACGTGATCGCGCGCCATCCGCAGTGCTTCTCCGTCGCCGCGCTCAGCGCCCACAGCAACGTCGATGCGCTCGTGGCCCTGTGCGTGCGGCACCGTCCGGCCCTGGCCGTGATCGCCGATCCGGCGCTCGAATCCGAACTGCGTACGAAGCTGGCCACGGCGAAGTTGCCCACACGCGCCATGTCCAGCGAGGCCGGCTTGCGCGAAGCGGCTTGTGCCGATGCGGATATCGTCATCGCCGCCATCGTCGGCGCGGCGGGACTGGACTCGACCCTTGCCGCTGCGCGCGCCGGCAAGCGCCTGCTGCTGGCCAACAAGGAAGCCGTGGTCATGGCCGGCCCGCTGCTGCTGCAAGCCCTGCGCGAAGGCGGCGGCGAACTGGTGCCGATCGATTCGGAGCACAACGCGATATTTCAATGCCTGCCCCATCGATCGGGGACGGCCGATGTCGATCGCCCGCCCGGCGGCCGGCCGGATCTCGAACGTGCCGGCGTGCGCCGCATCGTGCTCACCGCCTCGGGCGGGCCGTTCCGCGGGCGCACGCGTGCGCAACTGGCCACGGTCACGCCGGACCAGGCCTGTGCGCACCCGAACTGGGTGATGGGGCGCAAGATCTCGGTCGATTCGGCCACATTGATGAACAAGGGCCTGGAGGTGATCGAAGCGCACTGGCTGTTCGGCGCGCGCGCGGACCAGATCGAGGTCGTCGTGCACCCGCAGAGCATCGTGCATTCGCTGGTCGAATACGCCGACGGCTCGACCCTGGCCCAACTCGGCAACCCGGACATGCGCACCGCGCTCGCGCATGGCCTGGCGTGGCCGGAACGGATCGAATCGGGTGTGGCGAGCCTGGATCTGCTGCGCACGGGCACGCTGCATTTCGAGGCGCCGGACCGCACCACGTTCGCGTGCCTGGATCTTGCCTGGCGCGCACTCGCCGCAGGCGGCACCGCGCCGGCGATCCTGAATGCCGCGAACGAAATCGCCGTGGCGGCGTTCCTCGCCGGCGCGTTGCCCTACCTGGCGATTGCCGAGGTCATCGCCGCCACCCTCGATGCAATGCCTGCTGAACCGG
>DATJIL010000187.1:0-3365 GCA_035493385.1 Rudaea sp. | reverse complement strand
GCTTCCGGGTTCTTGTCGGGGCGATAGCCTTTCACGCGCGCGAAGCGCAGCGCGAGCCCGCCGGGGTAACGCGAGCTCGCCTGCACTTCGTTAAACGCGATTTCGACAACGAGTTCGCGGCGTACGTAAACGGTCATCGAGTCGCGATGGGTTTCCAGGCGCAGAAACTCGCCGGTTTGCCATTCGAGCATCTGGTCGGTCAGACCTTTGAAGGTTTTGCCGAGCATGACGAAGCCGCCGTTCGCTTCATCGCGCGCCCCGAGATGCAGGTTCGAGAGCCAGCCGCTGCGCCGGCCACTGCCCCATTCCGCGGCAAGCACCACCAGATCCAGCGTATTCGCGCGCTTGACCTTGATCCAGCCCGCGCCGCGCCGGCCGGCTTCGTACGGCGCGGTCAGCGACTTCGCCATCACGCCTTCGTGACCCTGCGCTAGCGCCTGTTCGAAAAATTGCGCCGCCGCGGCAGCGTCCGCGGTCACAATTCGCGGAATGAGCAAGCGCGGGTCTAGCGCGCTTTCGAGCGCACACCAGCGCTCGCTTGCGGTACGGTCGGCGAGCACTTCGTCGTCGCACAGCAGGCAATCGAAAAAGAACACCGACAGCGGCAGCTCGCGCTGCTTCGCTTCGACATCGAGCTTGCGCCCGAAACGCTGCATCGTGAGTTGAAACGACAGCGGCGCGCCGTCGGGCCGCAACGCGATCGCCTCGCCATCGAGAATCAGGTTGCGCCGCGAGGCCGTGCGCACCGCGCCGACTATTTCCGGCACGCGTTGAGTGACGTCGTTGAGATTGCGCGTGTAAACGCGCACGTCGTCGTCGCGCTTGTGGACTTGCACGCGAGCGCCGTCGATTTTCCACTCGAGCGCAGCGGTGCCCAGCGCCTCGAGCGCGTGCGCGACGTCCGGCGCGGATTGGGACAACATCGGCAACACGGGCTGCATCAGCCTTATTGAAAAACGCGCGAGCCCGCCGGCGCCCTCCTGCAGCAGCGCCTGCGCGACTTCCCCCACGCCGCCGGCGGACATTGCCGCCTTGCGCACGTCGGCCAGCTTGACGCCGCTCGCGGCAGCCACCGCTTCGAGCACCAGCGCCTGGAGCGCGCCCTGGCGAAGCTCGCCGACGATGAGACGTGCGAGAAAATCCTGCTCGTCCGGCGTGGCGCGCGCCATCAGCGCCTGCAGGCGTTGCGTTCTTTTGGCATTGGACCCGCTGCCGGCAATCGCCGCGAGCTCGGTGAATGCGCTATCGACGTCCGCGATGGTGAGTTCCGGCGCCGGCGCATGAACGGTGGCGCTCGCCGCGCGCAATGCGGCGTAGCTCACGCCCAGCTTGCCCTGCACCGTCTCACCGCTCAAAAACGCGCTCGCGAGCGGCACCTCCGCCGCTTCGAGCGCGCGCAGGCATTCCGCGATTTCGCGCACTTTGGCGAGCCGGCTCGGCGTCTGCGCCACGCGGCCGGAAACGGCGGCTATCGTCGAGAATAAGGTCATGCAGGCACTCCATTGGTGAGTGCCTCAAAACGCGCGGTTAGTTCCGGCGTGCGCCAACGGTTATCGCGCCGCCTAGGGCTTCTGTTGTGCGCTCGGGTAATGACGCGGCAGAACTATCCGCACTATCGTGCCTTGGCCCGGTTCGGACGTCATTTCGACGGTCGCATCGAGCAATTCGCTCAGCCGTTTGACGATCGCGAGTCCGATGCCCTCGCCGCGTTCCTGATGAACGGGGCGCTTGTCCGGCGGCTGGCCGGCAGCGAGCGCGGATTTGCTCGCGTCCCGCTGCGCCGCGCTCTCACCGGTGATTTCCACCTGGCGTGCCCCTTCAGTCGCGTCTTCCAACGCTTCGGCCAGCGGGGCACCGGGACCCGCATGGATACCGGGGCCGGTGTCTTCGACGATCAGCATCCAGCGCTCAGGGTCATTCTTGCGGCTGTCGCCCCATTTCACGGTCACGCCGCCTTGCTGAGTGTATTTAAACGCGTTAATGAGCAGATTCTGGATAATTCGCTGCAGCTTGACCGCGTCCGCCTCGACCGCGAACTCAGGCGGGCCGGCGAGCTTGAGAAACAATCCGCGCGCTTCAGCGAGCGGCTGCAGCGTCTCGCATAGCTCGCGCATGAGGGCGGACGCATCGATGAGCTTGATCACGCGCTGCTCGTGACCGGCCTGCAAACGCGCCAGCCCCATGACATCGTCCAGCATGGAATGCAGCGACGAGACATTTCTCTGCAGCAGGCGCAGAAAGTTGTCCCGCACGGGCTGCGGCACATCCGCGAGCGTCAAGCCCGTGGTGGCGTTGACCACGACGCCCAGCTTGCCGCGCAGGTCGTGCGCCGCTTCGCGCCACAACTCCGCGCGCTGGCGCTCGAGCTCGCGCACTTGCTCCAGCGCCGCCTCCAGATCTCTGACGTAACCGGCGGCTTCGATTTGCTGCATCTCGAAATACTGGTCAGTGCTATCGCTTACGCCTTCGCCGCACACGCGCGCGAGCGCACGATACGCCGTGGGCATCACCTCGGGTTCAAGCTCGGGATGGGCGGCGGCATAGCGGCTCAATTCGTCGGCGAGGCACAGTTGCAGGTGCGCCCACTCGCGCGCGACTTCGCGCAAATGGTAACCTTGCTGCCACCGGTGCAGGCCGTGGGCGGCCGCGTCTTCCTGCGATTCTTTGCGGGCTTCGGCGTGGTCGTTCGCGATCCGCGCACGCAGCTCGTGCCCGAACGCGTCCAGCACATGTGGAATATGGTCGTTCAACTGCTTGCGGGGCAGCGAAGATGCGGTGGTCAGCTGTGGATCGCGTTCGACGGCATCGCGCCATGCCTGCAGAATCGCCGGTTGCCGCGCGGCGAGCTGCGCGGCCAGATCGGTGAGTTGCGTATGGAACTGGTGATTGCGATCCATGGAGTTGTTAAGTGGCATTTATCAGCGATTCGAACCGGCGCGCTTTACAGAGGCTGAACGGTCGACTATACGCCCGCGCGCCCGACGCCGCGAATTCTGCGTTAGTCCGCCTTGACCGTGCGCCCGGCGGCCCACTGGCGCAACGCGCCGACTTTTTCGGCCATCACCACCGACAGCGGTTGGGTGTGCGCGATTTCACCGAGCACGTGCTGAGTTGAGAGCGGTTGCTTGACCGCCAGCGCCTCGTAGATCGCGGCGACGATCGCCTGCTCGATTTCCGCGCCGGAGAAACCGTCGGCGGCTACCGCGAGCTGCGCCAGATCGAATTTCGCGGGATCGAGCTTGCGCTTTTTGAGGTGGATGCGAAAAATGTCGGCGCGCGTCGCGACATCGGGCAAGTCGACAAAAAATATTTCATCCATGCGGCCTTTGCGCAGCAGCTCGGGCGGCAATTGCATGACGTCGTTG
>DATJIL010000186.1:0-4998 GCA_035493385.1 Rudaea sp. | reverse complement strand
CAGCTCGAAGGCATTCGCAAGAAATACGAGAACGAACACACGACGGTCGCGATCATCGGCTTCGCCAAGATGGTCGGCGACATCAGCACCGGCGCGAAATCTGTCATCGTGTTCTTCTTCATCACGGTCGCGTTCACCTGGCTGCTGCTGTTCGCGTACTCGGCCTCGACCAAGCTCGCCACGCTCACCGTGACCTGCGCCCTCATCGCCGTGATCTGGATGCTCGGGGCGCTGCACCTGCTCGGCTTCGGCATCGATCCGATGAACATGCTCACGCCGTTCCTGATCTTCGCGATCGCGGTCAGCCACGGCGAGCAAATGATTAACCGCTTCCGCGGAGAATTGTTCTTCGGTGGCCTCGAGGACGGCACGGTCGAAGAACTGCGCCAGCGCCATGGCGTGGATCCGCAAACCGCGGCGCGCCTCGCCTTCCGCATGCTGCTCGTGCCCGGCACGGTTGCGCTGATCGCCGGCTGCATCGGCTTCGCCACGATCCTCATCATCCCGGTGCGGATCATCTTCGAACTCGCCGTCACCGCCACCGTCGGCGTCGCGCTCACGATCCTGACCGACCTCATCCTGCTGCCGGTCCTGCTTTCGTACACTTCGCTGCGCCACCTAGCAAACAAGCGCAACTGGCGCCTGCGCCAGCTCACCCAGTTCGACAAGCTGTGGACCGTGCTCGCCAAGCTCAGTCGGCCCGTGCCGGCCGCGGTCGTCATCCTGATCGGATTGGCCATGTGGGCCGTGGCCGCGCATTACGGCAGCCGCGTGATGATCGGCGACGCGCAGAAGGGCGTGGCCGAGCTGCGTCCGGATTCGCGCTACAACCGCGACGCGGCGCTGATCAGCGACAAGTTCGCACTCGGCGTGGACATCCTCAACGTCATTGCCGAAGTCGCGCCGAACGCGTGCACGACGAGCTATCCGGTGATGGAAACGCTCGACCGCTTCGCCTGGCACATGCGCAACGTGCCGGGCGTGGCCCAAGTCATCTCCCTGCCGATGGCGGCGAAGATCGTCAACGCCGGCTGGAACGAAGGCAATATCCGCTGGCGCGAGCTGCCGCGCGACAACGACGCCCTGCGCCAGGATACGCAGGGCTTCGAGACGGATTCGGGTTTGCTCAATGGCGACTGCAGCGCCATGCCGGTGATGATGTTCCTGACCGACCACCGTGCGACGACGATCGACCGCGTGATCGCGGCAGTGAAGCAATTCCGCGCCGACAACGACGCGTTCGCCGGGCCCGACGTGAACCTGCGTGCGCAGTTGGGCAAGGAATTCAACGATGCGCAGGCACAGGGCAAGACCTTCGTCAGCAACCGAGTCAACCTGCGCCTGGCCACCGGCAACGTCGGCGTGATGGCAGCGATCAACGACGAAGTGCGCGCGGTCGACCACACCATGCTGTACCTGCTCTACGCCGCGGTGTTCGTGATGTGCCTGCTCAGTTTCCGCAACCCGCTGGCGGCGTTGTGCATCGTGCTGCCACTCGTTCTCGTGACAGAGCTGGGCCATTCATTGATGGTGGAGATGAGCATCGGCAAGAAGGTCAACACGCTCACTGTGCTCGCGCTCGGCGTGGGCGTCGGCGTGGACTACGCGATTTACATCTTCGCGCGCATGCGCGAGGCCATGCAGCAGGGCAAGTCGCTGACCGAATCGTATTTCATCGCGCTCAAGACCACCGGCATCGCGGTTTTCTATACCGCACTCACGCTCGCGGTTGGCGTCGGCCTGTGGATCTTCTCGGATCTCAAGTTCCAGGCCGACATGGGCGTGCTGCTTACGTTCATGTTCGTGGTCAACATGATCGCCGCGATCGTGTTCCTGCCGGCACTGTGCCGCTGGTTGTTGCGGCCGCGGGAACGGGCCATGGAGGCAAAGTAGGGTTCCTGGGGGTTTGACGTTCGCTTTTGCCGCCTTTTTGCGTTTATGCAGGGAGCTGCCCGGTACGGACGCCGTGGAAGCCAGTCGCGCAGGATGCGCAATCCGTACCACCAACCTTCACTTTTCGGGGAGAATCCATGGTTACCGCAATTCTTTATGCCGTCATCGCCCTCGCCATTGGCATCGCCATCGGCGCGGGCATCCTGATGTTGGCCGCGCGCGTGGGAGCCGGCTTCACGCCGAAGTTCCCGATCTCGGTCGGCACGGTCATCGTCCAGTTTATCGCCGCTTTCATCGTGAGCTGGCTGGTACGCATGGCACTGGGCATGGGCGGACTCGCGTCACTGGTGTCGCTCATCGTCGTGTTCCTGGCGTATGCGGCAATCAGCAACGCCTTATTGAAAAAAGACGGTGGGCAGATGGGCTTCGGCAGGGCCTGCCTGGTCACCCTTATCCAGATCATCATCGAGATCATCCTCGGCGTCATTTTGATGTTCGTATTCGGTGCCGCGATGTTCGGCATGTTTGCCGGCATGGCCACGCCCGCCGGCTGACGGATTCGTCGGAGTCACCTTGAACAAGGCGCCTGCGGGCGCCTTGTTTTTTGGTGCGTCGGGAAATCCGCATGCCGCACGGACGCGGCATGACTTCCTGCGATTGCGTTCGCCGCGCCGCGCGGCGATCATGCCGTTTCCATCATTCGGAGCGCTGCCATGCACGCCAGAACCCTGCTCGCCGCCGCCATCGTCTGCGGCATCGCCGCTTGTTCGCAGACGCCGGCTCCGCCGCCGCCCGCCGCGAAAGTCGCCCCCAGTGCGCCGGCGCAACCCGCCGCGCCGGCGCCGTCCGTCGGCATCGACCTGGCCGCCATCGACCACGACGTCAAGCCCGGCGACGATTTCTTCGCCTACGCGAACGGTGCCTGGGTCAAGACCGCGACGATTCCACCGGATCGCTCGAACACCAGCACCTTCTTCGAGGTGTTCGAGAAGGCCGAGCAGCAGACCAGCGACCTGATCAAGACTGCGGGCGCGTCCAATCCCGCGACCGGCAGCGATGCGCGCCGGATCGCCGATTACTACGCCGCCTTCATGGACGAGGCTGCCATCGACAAGGCCGGCCTCGATCCGCTCAAGCCGGCGTTCGATGCGATCGCCGCGATCAGGAGCCGCGCGGACCTCGCGCGCGTGCTCGGCAGCCGCCTGCGCGCAGACGTGGATCCGATCAACGCCACGCATTTCCATACCTCGCATCTGTTCGGCCTGTTCGTGACCAAGGGCCTGGAAGATGCCTCCACGAACATGGCCTACCTGCTGCAGGGCGGCCTCGCCATGCCCAGTCGCGATTACTACCTCTCCACCGACAAGGCGATGGTCGAGTTCCGCGACAAGTACAAGGCCTACGTCGGCGCGTTGCTGAAGCAGGCGAACATCGCCGATGCGGATGCCAAGGCTGCGAAGATCCTGGCGCTGGAAACGAAGATCGCGCAGGCGCAGGAAAGCCTCGTCGACAGCGAGGATCCGCACAAGGCGAACAACGTCTGGAACAACGCGGATTTCGCCAAGAAGGCGCCTGGCCTGGACTGGCCGGAATACTTCAAGGCGGCGGGGCTCGACCAGGTCAAGCAGATCGATGCCTGGCAGGCCAAGGCCATCGCGGGCTTGTCCGCGCTGACCGCGCACGAGCCGATCGACAGCTGGAAAGACCTGCTCGCCTTCCACACCCTGGACGATGCCGCGCCGTTGCTGCCGAAGGCCTTCGCCGACCTGCACTTCGGCTTCTACGACCAGACCCTGCAGGGCACGCCGCAACAGCGCGAGCGCTGGAAACGCGCGGTGGAAGCGACGAACACGGACCTGGGCGATGCGGTCGGCCAGGCCTACGTCGCGAAATATTTCCCCGCCTCGTCCAAGACCGAAGTGCAGGCGATGGTGAAGAACCTCGTCGCCGCGTTCGACAAGAGCATCGACAATCTTGTCTGGATGGCGCCCGAAACCAAGGCGAAAGCCAAGGAAAAACTCGTGACGCTGCACGTCGGCGTCGGTTATCCGGAAACCTGGCGCGATTACGCCACGCTCAAGATCAAGGCGGACGATGCGCTCGGCAACCAGCAGCGCGCGGCCGCGTTCGAGTACGCCTACCAGAAGGCCAAGATCGGAACGCCAATCGACCGCGGCGAGTGGTGGATGACGCCGCAGACGGTGAATGCGGTGAACCTGCCGTTGCAGAACGCGCTGAACTTCCCCGCCGCGATCCTGCAGCCGCCATTCTTCGATGCCAAGGCCGACGCGGCCGCAAACTACGGCGCGATCGGCGCAATCATCGGCCACGAGATCAGCCACAGCTTCGACAACACCGGTTCCGAATTCGATGCGCAAGGACGCCTCGCCAACTGGTGGACGCCCGCCGACGCGGCGCACTTCGCAACCGCGACCGACGCGCTGGCCAAGCAGTTCGACGGCTACGAGGCGCTGCCCGGCCTGCACGTGAACGGCAAGCAGACCCTCGGCGAGGACATCGCCGACGTGTCAGGCCTGACCGCTGCCTACGCGGCCTACCACCTGTCACTGGACGGCAAGCCCGCACCCGCGATCGACAATCTCACCGGCGACCAGCGTTTCCTCCTCGCCTTTGGCCAGGATTGGCGCAGCAAGATTCGCGACGCCGCGCTACGCCAGCGCATTGCCACCGACGTGCACGCCCCGGCGCAGTTCCGCGCGCAGACCGTACGCAACATCGATGCGTGGTACGCGGCGTTCGACGTCAAGGCCGGTGAAAAGCTGTACCTGGCGCCGGAGCAGCGCGTGAAGATCTGGTAGGTGCTTGCGCCGGTGTCGTGCTCAGTCGAGCACGATGCCGGCCAACTTGTTCAAGGCCTCGGCATACTTCGCTGCCGTGCCTTTGATCACACTGGCAGGCAACTTCGGGCCGGGCGTGGTCTTGTTCCAGTCCAACGTTTCTAGGTAATCGCGCACGAACTGCTTGTCGTAGCTCGGCGGGCTGATGCCGACGCGGTATTTGTTGGCCGGCCAGAAGCGCGAGGAATCCGGCGTGAGCATCTCGTCCATGACGTAGAGCTTGCCGGCTTCATCGGTACCGAACTCG
>DATJIL010000185.1:0-2606 GCA_035493385.1 Rudaea sp. | reverse complement strand
GAGCCGCTGATCGAGCGCAGCTACGCCGCACAGATTCCGGCCGCCGACTCCAGCATGACTGCAACGGTGGACGCTTTTGGCCGTGCCGTCGACAAGAATTTCGCGGCATTTTATGCGGACCTTGCCGCGCTCGGGAGCGGACATGCCGACTGAGGCACAACGCAGCGCGATGCTCGCCGCGATGGGCATAGCCGTCTATCGCCTGCGCGCCGCGGCAGCCACGCCCGCATCGATGCGCATCGGCGTCGACGCGCAAGCCTGCGTTTGCGTGGACGGCGGCGAATCCGCCGAACGTCTGTTCGCCCTGTTGCCGGCGGCGCTCGGTGTCGCGCGCGAGCGCGTGCGCGACGCCGAGGCGGCGGATGGCATCATCGAGATCGATGCGTCCGCGATACGCGGCGATGCGAAAGCCAAGCGCGCGCTGTGGCAATCCTTGAAGCCGTTGGCGCGGCGCCTGCGCGAAAACTGACATGGTCGCCATCCTCAAGGAGCCGTATCCCGCGCTGCGCACGATGACGGCGGACGATCTGGAACAGGTCGCCGCGATCGAACTTGCGGCCTACGAGTATCCGTGGACGCACGGCATCTTCCGCGACTGCCTGCGCGCCGGCTACGACTGCATCGTGCTCGCGCACGGCATCGAAGTCGTCGGCTACGGCGTGCTCAGCGCCGGTGCCGGCGAGGCGCATGTGCTCAACGTCTGCGTCGCGCCGGCGCAGCACGGGCAGGGCCACGGCACGCGCCTGGTGAAGCGCCTGATCGACCTCGCGCGCTGGCATCGCGCCGAACGCATCTTCCTGGAAGTGCGGCCATCCAACGCGCACGCGGTCCGGCTGTATGACCAGCTCGGCTTCAACGAAATCGGCAAGCGCCCGAACTACTACCCGGCCAAGCGCGGCCGCGAGGATGCGGTGGTGATGGCGATGGAGTTGTTGCAGCCGGAGTAAAGCTACATCGCCGCCAGCCGCTGCGCCTGTTCGCGCAGCGCGGCCAGTTGCGCGGAACGCTCAGCGACGCGCTGCTTTTCCTGCTCGACGACGACCGCCGGCGTGTTCGGGCCGAAGTTGGCGAGCTTGGCGTTGGACTTCGCGTTTTCGCCGTCGAGCCGCGCGATTTCCTTTGCCAGTCGCGCTTTTTCCGCGTCGACGTCGATGAGTCCGGCGAGCGGAATGAGGATTTTCATTTCGCCGACGATGGCGGCAGCGGACGCCGCTTCTACTTCGCCGGCAGCGAGCCAGCGCTGCGATTCGGTGCGCGACAGGAACGCGATGGCGTCGGCGAATTTCGTCACGCGCGCGCGATCGGCCGCACTGCCGTTCGCGTACAGCAGCGGGATGGATTTGCCCGGTGCGATGTTCATCTGGCTGCGGATACCGCGCACCGACGAAACCACGGCCTTGAGCCATTCGGTTTCCGCTTCGGCTGCTGCATCGGATGAAAAATCCGTCGCGTGGGGGTAGGCCTGCGTACTGATCGAATCGCCCGCAACACTGAGTCCTGGCGCTACCTCGTGCCAGATTTCCTCGGTGATGAAAGGGATGATCGGGTGCAGCGCGCGCAGCACGGCTTCGAGCACGACGAGCAGAGTATGCCGCGTCGAATCGGCGGCGGCCTTGTCGGCGCCGTTGATCGCGGGTTTGGCCAGCTCCACGAACCAGTCGCAGTAGTCGTTCCAGACGAATTCGTACAGCGCCTGCGCGACCAGGTCGAAGCGGTACAGCGGCATCTGCGCTTCTACTTCGGCGAGGGTTTTGGCAAAACGCGCCAAAATCCACTTTTCCGCATCCGTCTTCGGCGCAAGTTTCGCACTAGCCGGCGTGCTGAAACCTTCGCAGTTCATCAGCACGAAGCGCGCCGCGTTCCACAGTTTGTTGCAGAAATTCTTGCAGCCCTCGGCGCGCTTGAGATCGAAATTGATCGTGCGTCCATAAGTCGCCAGCGCGGCGAAGGTGAATCTCAATGCATCCGCGCCGACCGGCGCGATGCCTTGCGGATATTCCTTGCGGATGCGCTTTTCCACTTTTTCGCGCACCTGCGGGATCAGCAGCGAAACGGTGGACTTCTTCACCAGTGCTTCGAGTTCGATGCCATCGATGAGGTCGAGCGGGTCGATGGTGTTGCCCTTCGACTTCGACATCTTCTGGCCTTCGGCGTCGCGCACGATGGCGTTGATGTAGACCTCGCGGAACGGCACCTTGCCGGTGAAGTACTGCGTCGCCATGACCATGCGCGCGACCCAGAAGAAGATGATGTCGAAGCCGGTGACGAGCACGGCGCTGGGCAGGTAGGCCTGGTCGTCTTTCCAGTTTGCGACGATCTTGCCGTCCTCGGTCACGGGCGCATCGCCCGGCCAGCCCATGGTCGAGAACGGCCACAGCGCGGACGAGAACCAGGTGTCGAGCACGTCTTCGTCCTGGCGCAGCGCACCCACGGGCGGCGTCTGCGCGTGCGCGCGCGCATCGGCTTCGTCCTCGCCGACGAAGATGTTGCCGGCCTCATCAAACCAGGCCGGGATGCGATGGCCCCACCACAGTTGCCGGCTCACGCACCAGTCCTGGATGTTGTCCAGCCACTGCGTGTACGTCGTGGACCAATTCTCCGGCACG
>DATJIL010000184.1:0-11236 GCA_035493385.1 Rudaea sp. | reverse complement strand
GCGGGTAACGTTGACCGCGCCCTTGATCTTCTCGCGTTCGATCCGGGCCAGTTGCGCGTCGCGCTCGGCATCATCGAGGCAGTAGAACACCTGCTTGCCCACGTCGACGCGAAACAGCGGCGGCATGGCGACGAAGACGTGACCTTCGCGCACCAGCGTGGGGAAGTGCCGCAGGAACAGCGCGGACAACAACGTGGCGATGTGCAGACCGTCGGAATCCGCGTCGGCGAGCACGATGATCTTGCCGTAGCGCAATCCCCCAATGTCGTCCTTGCCCGGGTCGCAGCCGATGGCGACGGCGAGGTCGTGGACTTCCTGCGAAGACAGCACCTGCCCGGATTCGACTTCCCAGGTGTTCAGGATTTTTCCGCGCAGCGGCAGGATGGCCTGGTAATCCTTGTCGCGCGCCTGCTTGGCGCTGCCGCCGGCGGAGTCGCCTTCAACGAGGAACAGTTCGGTTTGCGACAAGTCGCTGGACGCGCAGTCGGCGAGCTTGCCGGGTAGCGCCGGTCCCTGCGTGATCTTCTTGCGCACGATCTGTTTTTCGGCCTTGAGCCGCAGGCTCGCGCGTTCGATGGCGATGGCGGCAATCTTTTCGCCGAGTTCCACGTGCTGATTGAGGAACAGGGAAAAGCCGTCGTGCGCGGCGTTCTCGACGAAGCCGGCGGCGTCACGCGAAGACAGGCGCTCTTTCGTTTGTCCCGAAAACTGCGGATCCTGCATTTTCAGCGACAGCACGAAGCACAGCCGATCCCAAACGTCCTCGGGCGCCAGCTTTACGCCGCGCGGCAAGAGGTTGCGGATGTCGCAGAACTCGCGCAGCGCTTCGGTCAAGCCGGTGCGCAGGCCGTTGGCATGCGTGCCGCCCTGGATCGTCGGGATCAGGTTGACGTAACTTTCCTGAGTGAGTTCGCCTTCGGGCAGCCAGGCGAGTGCGAAATCGACCGCGCCGGTTTCGCGCTTGAGCGAACCCAGGTACAGATCGCTCGGCAGATAGTCGGCAGCGCCCAACATGGAGCGCAGGTAGTCGCGCAGGCCGTCTTCGTAGAACCACTCATCGTTTTCGCCTGTGGCTTCATCGAGCAAGCGCACGGTCAGGCCGGCGCACAGCACTGCCTTGGCGCGTAGAACGTGCTTGAGTTTTGGCAGGGAAAACTTTGATGTATCGAAGTATTTCTGATCCGGCCAGAAGCGCAACGTGGTGCCAGTCTGCTTCTTGGGCACGCTTCCGACGACTTTCAGATCGCTGGCGCGGTCACCATTGGCGAAGTCCATGCGATAGACATTGCCGTCGCGGCGAATCGCCACTTCCACCTTCGTTGACAGGGCATTGACCACCGAAACGCCCACACCGTGCAGGCCGCCGGAAAAGGCGTAATTCCGGTTCGAGAACTTGCCGCCCGCATGCAGGCGGGTGAGGATCAGTTCCACGCCCGGGATGCCTTCCTCGGGATGGATGTCCACCGGCATGCCGCGGCCGTCGTCGGATACTTCCACCGAACCGTCGGTGTGCACGATCACTTCGATGGTTTTGGCGTGCCCGGCCAGGGCCTCGTCCACTGAGTTGTCGATGACTTCCTGCGCCAGATGGTTCGGGCGCGAGGTGTCGGTGTACATGCCGGGGCGGCGCTTGACGGGTTCAAGGCCGGAAAGGACTTCGATATCGGCGGCGTTGTAACGGCTGCTCATGCGTGAGGCTACTTCTCCGAGGGCGCGGCATACTCGACGAGCGCGCAACAAATTTCAAGCCACTCGCAAGCCTGAGGGAACGCCGGTAGAATACGCCTTTACCAGCATCGGCGTGCTGCGCATGACTCCCCTGATTTTCGTTACCGGCGGCGTGGTGTCCTCTCTCGGCAAGGGCATCGCCTCGGCTTCGCTCGCGGCCATCCTCGAAGCGCGCGGTCTGCGCGTGACGATGATGAAGCTCGATCCCTACATCAATGTCGATCCGGGCACGATGAGCCCGTTCCAGCACGGCGAGGTCTACGTCACCGACGACGGCGCCGAAACCGATCTCGACCTCGGTCATTACGAGCGCTTCGTGCGCACGCGCCTGACCGGCCGCAATTCCATCACCACCGGAAAAATCTACGAAGCCGTGATCCGCAAGGAGCGCCGCGGCGATTATCTGGGCGCCACGGTGCAGGTGATCCCGCACATCACCGACGAGATCAAGCGCTGCATCGATGAAGCCACGCGCGGCTACGACGTCGCATTGGTCGAGATCGGCGGCACGGTCGGCGACATCGAATCGCAGCCGTTCCTTGAGGCGATCCGCCAGATCCGCATCGAGCAGGGCATGGACAAGACCCTGTTCATGCACCTGACCCTGGTGCCGTACATCAAGGCCGCCGGAGAGATCAAGACCAAGCCGACGCAGCACTCCGTCAAGGAACTGCGCGCCCTCGGCATCCAGGCCGACGTACTGCTGTGCCGCAGCGAGCAGCCCTTGCCGCAGACCGACCGGCGCAAGATCGCGCTGTTCACCAACGTGCCGGAAAAGGCCGTGATCAGCGCGGTCGACGTCGACACGATCTACAAGCTGCCGCTGTGGCTGCGCGAGCAGGGGCTGGACGACATCGTCGTCGCGCAACTCAAGCTCGACGCCAAACCCGCGAACATGGCCGAATGGGAACGTACCGTCGAAGCCGTCGAGCATCCGAAGGACGAAGTCAGCATCGCAATCATCGGCAAGTACGTCGAGCACAAGGATGCGTACAAATCGCTTGGCGAAGCGCTGCGCCACGGCGGCTTGAAACAGTCCACGCGCGTGAACCTGCGCTGGCTCGAATCCGAGGACGTGGAATCGCGCGGAGCGGAAATTCTGGCCGATGTCGACGGCATCCTCGTGCCCGGCGGCTTCGGCAAGCGCGGTTTCGAGGGCAAGATCGCGGCGGCGAAATTCGCGCGCGAACGCAAGATTCCCTACTTCGGCATCTGCTACGGCATGCATGCGGCGGTGGTCGATTTCGCGCGCAGCATCGCCGGCTTGCCGGGCGCAGGATCGACGGAAAACGACAAGCACTGTGCCGACCCCGTGATCGCGCTGATTACGGAATGGACGAGCGGGACGGGCGAAGTGGAAAAACGCGACGAGACTTCCGACCTCGGCGGCACCATGCGCCTCGGCGCGCAGGAATGTCGCCTCAAGGCCGGGACGATCTCGCGCGCGCTGTACGGTCAGGACGTGATCCGCGAGCGCCATCGCCATCGCTACGAATTCAATAATCGCTACCGGCAGAAGTTCGAGGATTTGGGGCTGGTGATCGCCGGCAAGTCGATGGACGACCTGCTCGTCGAGATCGTCGAATTGTCCGAGCAGCAGCATCCGTGGTTCGTGGCCTGCCAGTTCCATCCGGAATTCACCTCCACGCCGCGCGACGGACACCCGCTGTTCATGGGCTTCGTGCGCGCCGCGCGCGAGCAGAAAGCCGTGCGCACCGCGCCGCGTCTTGCGCAGGTGGCCTCGGCATGAAGCTTTGCGGTTTTGAAGTCGGCCTCGACCAACCGCTGTTCCTGATTGCAGGACCCTGCGTGATCGAATCGCGGCAGTTGCAGATCGACACCGCCGGCACGCTCAAGGAAATCAGCGCCAAGCTCGGCGTTCCCTTCATTTTCAAGTCGAGTTTCGACAAGGCCAACCGCACTTCTGGTACGAGTTTCCGCGGACCGGGCATGGAAGAGGGCCTGAAAATTCTCGCCGAAGTGAAGCGCCAGGTCGGCGTGCCGGTGCTCACCGACGTGCACGAATACACGCCGATGAACGAAGTCGCCGCGGTCGTCGATGTGTTGCAGACGCCGGCCTTCCTGTGCCGCCAGACCGACTTTATCCAGAACGTCGCGCGCGCCGGCAAACCCGTCAACATCAAGAAGGGCCAGTTTCTCTCGCCGTGGGAAATGAAGCATGTCGCCGCGAAAGCCAAGGCGGTCGGCAACGAGCAGATCATGGTCTGCGAACGCGGCGCGAGCTTCGGCTACAACAACCTCGTCTCCGACATGCGCAGTCTCGCGGTAATGCGCGACACCGGCTGTCCGGTCGTGTTCGACGCCACGCACTCGGTGCAGTTGCCCGGCGGCGCGGACGGCAAATCCGGCGGCCAGCGCGAATTCGTGCCCGTGCTGGCGCGCGCGGCGGTGGCCGTGGGTGTAGCCGGCGTGTTCATGGAAACGCATCCCGATCCGGACAAGGCGCTCAGCGATGGTCCCAATGCGTGGCCGCTGGGCAAGATGGCGACTCTGCTCGAAACCCTGGTCGCGCTGGATCGCGTCGCGAAATCACAACCTCTTTGAGTTCTCCGATGAGTCAACTGATCACGAAAATCCACGCCCGCGAAATCCTCGACTCGCGCGGCAATCCCACGCTGGAAGCCGAAGTCACGCTCGCTGACGGTTCATTCGGTCGCGCAGCCGTGCCATCGGGCGCCTCGACCGGATCGCGCGAGGCGGTCGAACTGCGCGACGGCGACAAGTCGCGCTACCTTGGCAAGGGCGTGCGCAACGCGGTCGCCAACGTCAATGGCCCGATCGCGCAGGCACTGAAGGGTTTCGATGCGGCGGACCAGAAAGGCCTCGACGCCAGGCTCATTGCCCTCGACGGCACGCCGAACAAGGGCAAGCTCGGCGCGAATGCGCTGCTCGGCGTTTCGCTCGCCAATGCGCACGCGATGGCCGCATCGAAAAAAATCCCGCTGTGGAAATATCTCGCGGGCTCGCACGCGCCTTCGCTGCCGGTGCCGATGATGAACATCGTCAACGGCGGCGCGCATGCCGACAACAACGTCGACATGCAGGAATTCATGATACTGCCCGTGGGCCTTCCGAGCTTTGCCGAAGCGCTGCGCGCGGGCGTGGAAATCTTCCACGCGCTCAAATCCGTGCTCAAGGCCAAGGGTCTGAACACCGCGGTCGGCGACGAAGGCGGCTTTGCGCCGGACCTGAAATCCAACGAACATGCGATCGAGGTCATCCTCGAAGCGATCGCCAAGGCCGGTTACAAAGCCGGCAAGGACATTTACCTTGGTTTGGATGCGGCCAGTTCCGAGTTCTTCGACGGCGGCGTGTACGATCTGGCCGGCGAGGGCAGGAAGATGTCGTCCGCCGAGTTGATCGAGTTCTATGCCGGCTGGTGCGCCAAATATCCGATCATCACCATCGAGGACGGCGTCGCCGAACAGGATCGCGATGGCTGGAAGGCGCTGACCGCGAAGCTCGGCAAGAAAATCCAGCTCGTCGGCGACGATAACTTCGTCACCAATCCGGCGATCTTCCGCGCCGGCATCGCCGACGGCATCGCCAACGCCATCTTGATCAAGGTCAACCAGATCGGTACCTTGAGCGAAACGCTGGAAACGATCCTGATGGCGCATTCGGCGAAATACGCGGCCGTCGTCTCGCACCGCTCCGGCGAAACCGAGGACACCACGATCGCCGACATTGCCGTGGCGACGACGGCGACACAGATCAAGACCGGTTCGCTGTGCCGTTCCGACCGCGTCGCCAAGTACAACCAGTTGCTGCGCATCGAAGAAGCGCTCGGCGCGTCCGCGAAGTACGCGGGCCGCGCGGCGTTTCCGAACGTGCCGGGCTTGATCGGCTGAGCGTTCGCGTGTGCTGCGTTATATCGCCCTCATCCTGCTGATCCTGCTGATCGCGTTGCAGATAAAATTCTGGACCGGTGAGGGCGGCATGCGCGACGTGTGGCGCCTGCAGGAACGCATATCCGAGCAGAAAACCGAGAATCAGAAACTCAAGCAGCGCAACGAGGCGCTGTCCGCCGAAGTGCAAGACCTGAAATCCGGCAAGGGCGCGATCGAGGAACGTGCGCGTTCCGAACTCGGCCTGATCAAGCCCGGCGAGGTGTTCTACCAGGTCGTGGAACCCGCACCAGCCAACCAGAAATCCGGCAATGGCGGACACTGACGCGCTGTGGTGCGTGGTGCCGGCAGCCGGCCGCGGTGTGCGCGTTGGCGGCGAAGTACCGAAACAATACCTGCCGATTGCCGGCAAACCCATGCTGTTGCACACGCTGGAGCGCCTGGCTGCGCATCCGCGTGTCGCCGGGCTGATGGTGGTGCTCGAAGCCGGCGACGCGCGCTGGCCGAAGTGGCTCACGTTCGAGGACAAGCCGGTGAGCACGACCATCGGCGGCGCCGCACGCGCGGATTCGGTGCTGGCCGGATTGCGCGCGCTGCCCGAACAAGTGGAAAAATCCCATTTTGTACTTGTCCACGACGCGGCGCGGCCATGCGTGCGTGCGGCGGATGTTTCGCGCCTGCTCGAACTGGGCGTTCCCGCCGGCGGCGCGTTGCTCGCCGCGCCGGTGCGCGACACGCTCAAGCGCGCGGACGCACAGGGGCGGGTAGTCGCGACCGAGCCGCGCGAGGCGCGTTGGCGAGCGATGACGCCGCAACTGTTCCGCCTCGGCGAACTCATGCAGGCGCTGGAATCGGCGCGCGACGCCGGCATCGCCGTCACCGACGAAGCGATGGCAATGGAACGCGCCGGCCACAAACCCTTGCTCGTGGAAGGCAGTGAGGACAATATCAAAGTGACGACCGCCGCGGATTTCGCATTGGCGCAGTTCATTTTATCGAGGATGGATTGATGCGTATCGGTCAGGGAATCGACATCCACGCCTTCGGGCCCGGCGATCATGTCGTCGTCGGCGGCGTGCGCATCGCACACACGCGCGGCATCGTCGCGCATTCGGACGGCGATGTCGCCATTCACGCGCTGTGCGATGCGATTCTCGGCGCGCTCGCGCTCGGCGATATCGGCCAGCATTTTCCACCGACGGATGCGCGCTGGCGCGGCGTCGACAGCCGCATGTTCCTGCGCCACTGCACAGGCCTGATGCGTGAACGCGGATTCGGGCTCGGCAATGCCGACATCAGCATCGTTTGTGAGGCGCCAAAGATTTCGCCGCACGCTGCGGCGATGCGCGCGAATCTCGCCGCCGACCTGGGTTGCGACGTTGGCCAGGTCAGCGTCAAGGCGACAACCAGCGAAAAACTCGGCTTCACCGGGCGCGGCGAAGGCATCGCCGCGTTTGTGGTCGTATTGCTGACTGCAGCCTGAGATGGATTTGCCTCGCGCTTTCGGCGGCCCGCCCTTGCGTGGCGTTTTGCGCGCAACTCCCGAGGATTTCTTTGTCGAGGAAGACCTGGGCTTCGCGCCGGATGGTGCGGGCGAGCATGTCTTCGTGCGCGTGGAAAAGCGCGGCGCGAACACGGATTTCGTGGCCAAGGAACTTGCGCGCTTCGCTGGCGTGCGGGCGGAAGCGGTGAGCTACGCGGGACTCAAGGATCGCCACGCCGTTACCCGGCAGACGTTTTCGATTCACCTGCCGGGCAAGGCCGATCCGGACTGGGCCTCGCTCGCACATGCGGAATTCCGCGTGCTCGAAGCGCTGCGCCATTCCAGGAAGTTGCAGCGCGGCGCGCTCAAGGGCAATCGCTTCCGCATCGTGCTGCGCGAGGTCGAAGGCGACCGCGATGCCGCAGCGCGCATCGTCGCATCGATCCAGACGCAGGGCGTGCCGAATTATTTCGGCGAGCAGCGCTTCGGTCGCGAAGCGTCGAATGTCGAGAAAGCCAGGGCCATGTTTCAGGGAAGGCGTGTGCAACGCCACGAACGCTCGCTGTTCTTGTCCGCCGCGCGCTCGCAGATATTCAATGCCGTGCTTGCCGAGCGCGTCGAAAGGGGTAACTGGAACCGTCCGCTCGACGGCGATGTGTTCATGCTCGCCGGCACGCACAGCATCTTCGGCCCGGAGTCGCTTACCCCCGAGTTGCTCGCGCGTCACGCAAGCGGCGATATCGCGCCGACCGGGCCGATGTGGGGCGCTGGAGACTTGCGTTCGCGCGATGCGGTGGCGGAACTGGAAAATTCCGTCGCCGCACGATTTGCCGATCTGGCCGCGGGACTTGCCGCCGCGGGACTTCGCCAGGAGCGTCGCAGTCTGGTTTTGCGTCCACGCGAGTTGGAATTGCACTGGCTTCAGGACGCCGCCATCGAGTTGAGTTTCTACTTGAACTCTGGCGCCTATGCGACTGTTTTATTGCGAGAAATATTCGATTATCGAGGCTCGGTCTAAAGCCGTTTCAGGAGCACAACCGCCGCGCCTGTCCCGCCTTCGGCCGGCTTGGCCGAGGCGAAGGCGACCACATCCGCGCGCCGGCGCAGCATGCCGTCGACCAGGCGCTTGAGCACTGGTCCTTCGGCACGCGAGCGCAGGCCCTTGCCGTGGATCAGCTTCACGCACAGCCGTCCGTCGCGGCGCGACTCGTCCAGGAATAGCTTGACCGCTTCGCGCGCGACCGCGGCCGTCATTTGATGCAGGTCGATTTCGTCGGCAATGGAAAAGTGCCCGCGCTTGAGCTGACGCAGCAGGCGCGGCGAATGGCCGTCCTTGAGATAACTCAGTTCTTCGCCGACCTCGATCGCCGCCGGGTCGATGGCGCTGTCGAGCAGTTCATCGGTCACGCTGGCCTCGTCGCGATCCGACTGGATTGGCTCGGGCGCCGGCTTCGGCGCCGCGTCGGCCCGTTCGCGGGCATGCAGGCGCCGCACCGGCCCGACCGCGTCGGCGAACAGGCGCAGGTCGTCTTCGCTGATGGTGACGGATTTGGATTTGCGCATGGACCGAGGATACGTCAATTAAACAGCGGCGCGAATTGATAGAATAGGCGGCTTATGCGAGTACTTGTCAGCAACGACGACGGCGTCGACGCCCCGGGCATCCAGATCCTGGCGCAACGGCTTTCGATCGTGGGCGAAGTCACCGTGGTCGCGCCCGACCGCGACCGTTCCGGCGCCAGCAATTCGCTGACCCTGGATCAGCCGATCCGGGTGATGAAGCTCGACGAGCGCCGCTACCGTGTTTCCGGCACGCCGACCGATTGCGTGCATCTGGCGCTGTCCGGCCTGCTCGATCATGAACCCGATATCGTCGTTTCCGGCATCAACAATTCGGGCAACCTCGGCGACGACGTGATCTATTCCGGCACGGTTTCGGCGGCGATGGAAGGCCGTTTCCTCGGCCTGCCCGCCATCGCCGTGTCGCTGGTTTCCGCCGATCATGTCGGCGTGCATTTCCACAGCGCGGCGCAGGCGGCGTTGTCGATCATGCAACGCCTGCTGGTCGATCCGCTGCCCGCCGACACCATCCTCAATGTCAACGTGCCGGACCGTCCCTGGGCCGAATTGCATGGCTTCGCGGTGACCCGCCTCGGGCGCCGGCATCGCTCCGCGCCGTGTGTGCCGCAACGCGATCCGCGCGGCCATCCCATGTACTGGATCGGCCCGGCCGGCGAAGCCGAGGACGATGGCCCGGGCACGGATTTCAACGCGGTGCGCGACGGCTTCATTTCAATCACGCCGATCCATGTGGACCTCACGCGCTTCCAGGCACTGGAAAAGGTCAGCAGTTGGGTCGGCTCGCTGACGCACGAACTGGGCAGCGTCGCATGAATGTCTTTTCCCGCCCCACGCCCGAGGCGCGCGGCCTGGGCATGACCAGCCAGCGCGCGCGCGATCGCTTGATCGAACGGCTCAAGGCCGAAGGCATCGCCGACCGCCGCGTACTCGACGTGCTCACGCGCCTGCCGCGTCACCTGTTCATGGAAGAGGCTCTGGCCTCGCGCGCCTACGAGGACACCGCGCTGCCGATCGGGTTGGGCCAGACGATCTCGCAGCCGTGGGTCGTGGCGCGCATGACCGAGGCGCTGATCGAGCCGAAGATTCCGGACAAGGTACTGGAGATCGGCACCGGCTCGGGCTATCAGGCCGCCGTGCTCGCTGCGCTTTGTGGAAATGTGTACACGGTCGAGCGCATCGAGGAACTGCTGCGCGACGCGCGCCGGCGTTTCCGCAAGCTCGGCATCGACAACATCCGCAGCCGGCACGACGATGGCAAGCTCGGTTGGCCCGAGTTCGCGCCCTACGACGCGATCATGCTCACCGCCGCCGGCGAGGAAGTGGACGCCGCATTGTTCGCGCAGCTTGCGCCAGACGGCGTGCTGGTCGCGCCGGTCGGCCCCGCCGGCGCACAGCGCCTGTTGCGCTACCGCCGCGAGGGCGAGGCGTGGAAAGCGGAAATGCTGGGCCACGTCAGTTTCGTGCCGCTGCTCGGCGGCGTGACCTGATGCGATTGTTCAAGCCGCTTTACGAGATCGCCCTGCGCTGGGCCGCGCATCCGCGCGCGCAGGCCTATCTGGCCGGATTGAGCTTCGTCGAAGCCTTCATCTTTCCAATCGCGCCGGAATTCATGCTCGCGCCGATGACGCTGGCGAAGCCCGCGCGCTGGGCGCGCTACGCCTCGATCAGCCTCGCGTTCTCGCTGGTCGGGTCGCTGATCGGCTACGCGCTCGGCCATTACGCCTTCGACGCGCTGCGCCCGTATCTGGCCGGTTCCGGCATGCTTTCCCATCTCGATTCGCTGGTCACCGAATTCCGCGCCGACGCCGTGGCGCATCCGTGGAAGGCGTTCTGGCTGCTGGTCGCGGCCGGTTTCGTGCCGATCCCGATGAAGGTCGCGAGCTGGGCCTGCGGCATCGTCGGCATGCCGATGCTGCCGTTTCTTGCCGGCATCGCGGTCGGCCGAGGCAAGCGCGTTTACCTGCTGTGCGGTCTGATCCGCCTCGGCGGCGAACGCGCCGAGAAGGCGATCCATCGCTGGATCGAATGGATAGGTTGGGCGATCATCGCGCTCATTGTTTTGATCGTGATCTACTTCAAGTACCTGCGCTGAGAGGTATCCGATGCGGATAACCGCCCGTGCGATTTTGCGATTCCCGTTCGTTGCCGCCGCGGTCTGGCTGGCGGGATGCGCGTCGAATCCGCCCGCGCCGGTGGTGGACTTGTCGCTGCCGAACGAAAACGCGCCGGCATCGTCCACATCTGCGGCACCCGCGCAAACGACTTACCACGTCGTGCACGGCGACACGCTGTATTCGATCGCGTTCAAGCATGGCCTGGATTTCCGCGATCTGGCCGCGTGGAACGGCATTGTTTCGCCGTACCGGATTCTGGTCGGGCAGGATTTGCGCCTGAGCGCGCCGACTGCGCCGAACATTGCGTCCGCAGCGCCGGTCGTCATCGAGCCGCAGCCGGGTCAGGCGGTGACGTCGGGCATTGGTGAAGCCGCGACGACCGCGCCGCTGGCATCGGCCTCGACCGCACCGAAACCTTCGGCGTTCGAACCCTTGCCCGCGCAGCCAGCGACTGCGCCGAC
>DATJIL010000183.1:0-19165 GCA_035493385.1 Rudaea sp. | reverse complement strand
CCACGGTTCGTCGCGCGTGGCACGACGCTCGGCGATGACGCAGGTTTCGGTGGAGCCGAACAACTCGATCACGCGTGTCGCGTAACGGGTTTCCGCAGCGCTCGCCAGTTGTGCATCCAGCGGTGCGGTCGCGCTGACGATGGCGGTGAGGGCGGGCAGATCCGTACCGGAACGCAGCAGCGCGCGCAGGTGGTGTGGCGTGGTCACGAGCACGCGCGGCGCCGGAACCTGTGCGAGCGCACGCGCGATGTCGGCCGGGAAAAACGGGTGTCCCGAATGAATCGCGGCGCGGCTGCGCAACGGCAGCAGCACGGAAAGTTCAAGTCCGTACATGTGCTGCGGCGGCACGGTCGCGACAATGTTCGAGGCACCGTTGGCACAGACGGCGCCGGCGTTGAGCGCACTGCTCGCGCACACCGCGCCCCAGGTCTTCGCATTTGCCTTCGGGACCCCGGTGCTGCCTGAGGTGAAGGCGATCGCGACGACCCGATCCGGCGGCAATGCCGGCATAGCCGCAGTGCCGCCGTGCAAGGTTTCCGGCAGCAAGAATTGCCGCGCTGGCGCCGGATCGAGAGTGCGTTCGGCCAGCACGTAACTGTCCGGATAGGCGTCCAGCGTTTCCGCGATGGCCTGCGGCGTGCGCGTGCCCGGCAGCAGGTTCGACTGGCCGGCTACGGCGGCGGCACAAAATGAAACGATGAAGCGATAGCGGTCGTCGCACAGGTTCACGACGTGGCGTGCCGACGGCAACCGTGCGGCCAGCGCGCCGACCTCGGCCAGAAATTGGCCCGCGCTTACGGCTTTGTCTTCGCGCCAGGCGAGGATGCGCGACACATCCGCATCGGCCAGCAATGGCAACGCAGGCGGTGAAGCAGCATGGATTCCAACGACCGCAGACACGTTCCCTCCCCCTCAAGTCCGGATCTGTTCTCCGCTGATCGCGTCGCGGATCGGGGTTGGCCGCTCCTGGCCGCCAACCGCGCCGTCGAGAATATAACCGAGTTGATCGCCGAAGGCGCTGCGTACCTGCGCCGCCGTGCGCGCCGGCGGCTCGCCGTGGCGGTTGGCGCTGGTCGACACCAGCGCACCACCGAACGCGCGGCACAGCGCGGCAGCGAGCGGGTGCGCGGTCACGCGCAGGGCGATGCCGGCGTGACTGCCAGCGATCCAGTCCGGTACGCAAGCTGCACGCGGAAAGATCCAGGTGTGCGGGCCGGGCCAGGTTGCGCGCGCACGCGCCAGCGCCTCCGCAGGCACGCGCGCGAAGTCGATATACTTTTCCACTTGGGCGAAATCCGCGGCGATCAGCAGCACGCCCTGGGTGGGCGGACGCTGCTTGAGCTCGAATACGCGCTCGAAAGCGGCACGATCGTGCGGATCGCAGCCGAGGCCGTAGACCGCCTCGGTCGGATAAGCGACGACACCGCCGGATCGCAGCGCCGTTGCCGCCGCTTGCAGTGCCGCATCCATCGTTTCAGGTCGCGGGTGCTTTCGCGCGCGGGGCGGCCTTTTTGGCAACAGGCTTCTTCGCCGCGGCCTTTTTGGCAGAAGTCTTCTTCGCGGCCGCTTTCTTCGTTGCGGCCTTTTTCGCCGGCGTGGTACTTGCCTTCGCGGCGGACTTGGCCGGCGCGCCTTTCGCCGCCTTGCCGAAGCGTCCGCGCTTGGGTCGCAGCGGAGCCGCGGCGAGCAGTTCGGCGCACTCGGCTTCGGTCAGCGAGGCCGGTTCGCGATCTTTCGGAATGCGCGCGTTCTTCTCGCCGTCGGTGATGTAGGGACCATATTGGCCGCGCAGGACCTGAATCGCGCCGTCGCGGAAACTCGCGATCACGCGATTGCGCAGCGCCTCGGCTTTCTCGTGCAGCACTTCCTTGGCGCGCGCCAGTTCGATCGTGTACGGATCGTCGGGCGGTTTGATCGACGCGTAGGTTTTGCCGTGCTTGACGAACGGGCCGAAGCGGCCGATGCCGACGCTGATGGTTTCACCATCGTCCGCTTGGCCGAGATCGCGTGGCAACTTGAACAAGTGCAGCGCGTCTTCGAGCGAGATCGTATGGATGCTCTGGCCTGGGCGCAGCGAGGCGAAGCGCTTTTTCTCGTCGTCGCGACCGCCGATCTGGGCCATCGGCCCATAGCGGCCCAGGCGCACGGACACCGGCTTGCCGGAGGCGGGATCTTCGCCAAGCACGCGCTCGCCGCCGGCTTCGCCGCGATCCACGGTTTCGATTTTTTCCGCGACCAGCGACTTGAACGGCGTCCAGAACTTGCGCAGCAGCGGCACCCAGTCTTCCTCGCCGCGTGATACCGCGTCGAGTTCGTCCTCGAGTTTCGCGGTGAAGTCATAATCCACGTACTGGGTGAAATGGCCGGCCAGGAACTTCGCCACGGCGCGGCCGACATCGGTCGGGCGGAAGCGACGCGAATCGAGCAGCACGTACTCGCGGTTGAGCAGGGTCTGGATGATGCTGGCGTAGGTCGACGGCCGGCCGATGCCGTATTCCTCCAGCGTCTTGACCAGCGAGGCTTCCGAATAACGCGGTGGCGGCTCGGTGAAATGCTGATCGGCCAGCACCTGCGCGAGCGGGATGGCCTCGCCGACTTTCATCGCCGGCAGCTTGCGGTTCTCGTCTTCTTCCTCTACGGCCTTTGCGTCGCGGCCTTCCTCGTACACGGCAAGGAATCCCGGGTCGACCACGGTAGTGCCGCTGGCGCGGAACGTGGAATCGCCACCGGCATCGAAATCGACCGAAACCGTGTTCAGCGTCGCGTGCTGCATCTGGCTGGCGACCGCGCGCTTCCAGATCAGATCGTAGAGCTTGCGTTGATCGTCGTTGAGGAAGCCGGCCATGCTGGCCGGCGTATGCAGCGCCGAGGTCGGGCGGATCGCCTCGTGCGCTTCCTGCGCGTTCTTGGATTTGGCGCGGTAGAGATGCGGGTGCTCGGGCAGCGCGCGCGCGCCGTAGTCGCGTGCGATGACCTTGCGGATTTCCGCGATCGCGTCGTTGGCCAGGCTCACCGAATCGGTACGCATGTAGGTGATCAGGCCCACCGTGCCCTCGTCGCCGAGCGCGACGCCTTCGTACAGGCCTTGCGCGAGGCGCATGGTGCGACTGGTCGAGAATCCCAGCTTGCGCGCGGCCTCCTGCTGCAGCGTCGAGGTGGTGAACGGCGGCGCGGGACGGCGCTTGCGTTCCTTGGACTGCACCTCGCTGACGATCAACCGTCCCTGTGCGGATTTGATCAGTCCGTCGCGTGCCGCGTGTGCGTCGGTTTCGTTGGTCAGGTCGAACTGCTCGAACTTCTTGCCGCGCAGGCGGGTCAGGCGCGCGGCGAAGCGCTGCACCGGATGCGCGCAATCGGCTTCGATGCTCCAGTATTCGCGCGCCTTGAACGCTTCGATTTCTTCCTCGCGCTCGACGATCATGCGCAGCGCCGGCGATTGCACGCGACCGGCCGACAGACCACGCTGCACCTTGCGCCACAGCACCGGCGACAGGTTGAAGCCGACCAGGTAATCGAGCGCACGCCGCGCCTGCTGCGCGTTGACGAGATCCAGCGACAATTCGCGCGGATGCGCGACGGCATCCTGGATCGCGTGCGGCGTGATCTCGCTGAATACCACGCGGTGCACCTGTTTGCCGTCGAGCAGCTTGTGCTGCTTGAGGATTTCGGCGATGTGCCAGGAAATCGCCTCGCCTTCGCGGTCCAGGTCGGTAGCCAGATACAGCGCTTGCGCGCCCTTGGCAGCCTTGACGATGGCGTCGACGTGCTTTTCGTTCTTGTCGATCAGCTCGTAGTGCATCGCGAAGTCGCGGTCGGTGTCGACCGCGCCTTCCTTCGGTTTCAGGTCGCGGACATGACCGTAGGAAGCCAGGACCTGGAAGTCCTTGCCGAGGTATTTATTGATCGTCTTGGCCTTGGCAGGCGATTCGACGATGAGCAGATTCTTGGCCATGCGAGTGCCGTCTATAGATGCAATGGGCCCGGTTCGACCGGGCCCTTCTTATTTCAGTGTGCCCACAGGTTTGGGCTTGGTGTCAAGCATGCATGTTCTTCAACGTCGCGCATAACGCCCGTTTTCGGCAGTCACGGCGCCATCGAGTTCAAGCACGAGCAACATCGAGGACAGGGCCGCGGCAGGCAGCCCGGTGCGCCCGACGAGTTCATCGAGCGCCGCCGGATCGGCGCCCAGTGCGCCGAGCAGACGCTGATAATCCGGATCGCGTTGTGCTGCGGCGGACACCGGTGCCGGCGCGCTGGGTGCGTCAAGGCGTCGGCGCAGGCCTTCGGCGAGCAAGCCGCCGAGGCCGCGCAATTCCTCGATCACTTCCTCGGCGGTTTCCACCAGTTTCGCGCCGTCGCGGATGAGCTTGTGGCAGCCGCGCGCAAGCGGCGAATGGATCGAGCCGGGCAGGGCGAAGACTTCGCGGCCGGCGTCGGCGGCCAGGCGCGCCGTGATCAGCGATCCGGAATTCAGTCCCGCTTCCACCACCAGCGCACCCAGGCTCAGGCCCGCGATCAGGCGGTTGCGGCGTGGAAAATTCTCGGGTTTGCCTGGCGTGCCGGGTGGAAATTCCGAAACCAGCGCGCCGTGCGCCGCGATGCGTTCGGCCAAGTCGCGGTGCTGGCGCGGATAGACCAGGTCCGGCCCGGTGCCGAGCACGGCGATGGTCTTGCCGCCGCCTTCCAGCGCGCCCTCGTGCGCGGCGCCGTCGACACCCTCCGCAAGTCCGCTGGTGACCGTGTTGCCGGCTTGCGCGAAGGCCTTGGCAAAGGCTCGCGCGTTCGCCAATCCCCCGGCGCTGGCGCTGCGCGCGCCGACGATGGCGATCTGTGCCGACCACAAACAGGCCGGATCGCCAGCCACGAACAACGCGGCCGGTGGGTTGGCCGCGTCGCGTAGCAGGGCCGGAAAGTCTTCGCTGGTGGCGACAATCAAATGATGATCCGGTGCGGCGAGCCAGGCGAGGTCGCGTTCGATCGCGGCTGCGTCCGGTGCAGCCAGCCAGGCGCGCGCTTCCGCGCCCACGCGTGCGTCGCGCGCAGCGGCTGCCTGTGCGCTGGCCGCGCTGCCGTGCCGTCCGACGAGTTCGCGCACGGCGGACGCGCCCAGCCCCGGCGCGCGCAGCAGCGCCAGCCAGGCGCGGGTTTCGTCGGTGGGCATTTCGAGCGGCATGGCGCGAGTGTAGCGGATGCGCAAATGCAAACGGCGCGGAGATCCGCGCCGTTCGACTCAAGAATTCCTTGATGCGTCAGGTATGGTCGGGATCGTAGAGCTTGTCGCCCAGATGCACCGGTCGGATGCCATCCATGATCAGGCCGTAGCTGACGCGGTCGAAGGTGCGGAAGATCATGGCGTGGCCGATGTATTCCTCCGGCAATTGCACCTTGGCATCGTCAGGATGGAAGAAGCGCTTGACGCTGCCGTCGGGATAATCGCTGCGATCCGTGACCACGTCGCCCGGGTGGAAGATCGAGAACGTCTGGCCATTCTCCACGCCGTCCGCGGCGCCGCCGGAGAGCGCCACCACCTGCAGGCGGCCGACCGCGTTCAGCGCGTCGGCGAAGGCGACCACGCGCATGCCCGGCGGCACCTGCTTGGGCGCGTGCGGCACGTACTGGAAATCGAACTGGCGGCTTTCCGGTGGCAGCACATAATCGCCGGCGCGCACCTCGTAATCGGTGCTGGTCACCAGCACCGACGCCGGATTGCCGGCGTGGGTTGCCGCGACTTCACCGTACTGGAGCATCTCGTAACCGAGGAAATGCACATCGCCGTGCAGGGTGAAATGATCCGGGCCGTGGTGCCAGAGCATGCTCGGGCGGTCGTCGCGGTCCTGCATGTCCTGGCGGAATATCTCGCTTGGGCGGCCGTCCTTGCCAGCGATCTCGTAATAGCGCCCGATCGGGCGCGCCAGCACATAACGCTGGCCCGGCTGGGCATCGAGTCCGCGTACGTAGATCAACTGGCCGGTCGCGCCGTTGATGTGGTGGTCCTCGATGCCGACCACGTGCGGCGCCTTCTTGAATTCGTCCTCGCTGAGCAGGCGCGGCTTCTTCAGGAAATCCTCGATCGCCGACAGCGGCAACGGCTTGACCGCGCTTTCCAGCTGCTCGGCGCGGGTATGCGGTTCGATGCCGCCACGACCGGCGAAACCGATGCCCGGCTTGCCGTTCAGATAGGCGAGGCTGAGCACGTCGCCCGGATAGATCAGGTGCGGATTCCGGACTTGCGGATTGGCCTGCCAGACTTCCGGCCACTGCCACGGTTTCTGCAGGAACTTCGCCGCGATGCTCCACAGCGTGTCCCCCTTGCGCACCGTGTAGGTGTCGGGATGATCCTTCGCAAGCTGCACCGAGGCGGCGTAAGCCGTGAGCGTGAGCAGCAATCCGGCACAAATTGCAGGTAGTTTTTTAAGCATGGCTGCCAATTACCTGATTCCCAAAGGGCTTCCCGAGTGTATACGAAAATTTTAACGGCGCAAATGATGGCCTGCACGAAATCGCCAACCCAACGGGCAAGCCGGTGACAAAGTCGCGCCAAGTGTCGAATCGGCGTAGAATTTTTCCGAAATCCCGATACTTTGCCGGCGCTTGAGCCGGTGCGCCCGCACCCCATATCGATGCCATGCTGAACATCCTGGAATTCCCCGACCCGCGCCTGCGCACCAAGGCCCAACCCGTGGCCGTGTTCGACAAGGCCCTGCACGCGCTCATCGATTCGATGTTCGCGACCATGTATGCCGCGCCCGGCATCGGCCTGGCCGCAACCCAGGTCAACGTGCACAAGCAACTGCTGGTGCTCGATGTTTCCGAGGAAAAGAACGCGCCGCTGGCCCTGATCAACCCGAAAATCCTCGAACGCGAAGGCGCGCAGGTCTACCAGGAAGGCTGCCTGTCCGTACCCGGAATCTTCGCCGATGTGGAACGTTCCGAGCGCATCGTCGTTGAAGCGCAGGATCGCGACGGCCAGCCGATCCGCATCGCCGCCGACGGCCTGCTCGCGGTGTGCATCCAGCACGAAATGGATCACCTGATCGGAAAACTCTTCGTCGATTATCTGTCGCCGCTCAAGCGCGAGCTGGTCAGGAAAAAATTGGAAAAAGCTCATCGAGCCACGGCCTGAGCTGACAATGCCCGCGCCGCTTCGGCTGGTTTTTGCCGGCACACCTGAGTTCGCGGTGCCGCATTTGCGCGCCTGCCTCGCGGAAAATGTGGAAATTGCGGCGGTGTATACACAACCGGACCGCCCGGCCGGCCGCGGCCGCGCACTGGCGGCAAGTCCGGTCAAGCAGGCCGCGCTGGCGGCTGGACTCGTCGTCGAACAACCCGAATCGCTCAAATTGCCGGATGCGAAGGCACGCTTGCGCGAGCTGAATCCCGATTTGCTCGTCGTCGTCGCCTATGGCTTGATCCTGCCGCGCGCGGTGCTGGCGATTCCGCGCCTGTGCTGCTGGAACGTGCACGCTTCGCTGCTGCCGCGCTGGCGCGGCGCCGCACCGATACAGCGCGCGATCCTCGCTGGCGACACGCAAACCGGCGTGTGTCTGATGCGCATGGCAGCCGGGCTCGACACCGGGCCTGTCATGCTTCGCCGCGAAATCGACATCGCCGCGGACGACACCGGCGGCAGCCTGCACGACAAGCTGGCCGCATTGGGTGCGCAGGCACTTGGCGAGGGGCTGCGCCGCACGCAGGCGGGTGAGACCCTGACCGCGCAACCGCAGCCGGAAGCCGGCGTGACTTACGCGCACAAGCTGGAAAAATCCGAGGCACGGCTGGACTGGAACGAATCAGCCATCGCATTGGAGCGCAAGGTGCGCGCCTTCGATCCCTGGCCGGTCGCGGAAGCGGACCTGGCCGGCGAGCGCGTGCGCGTGTGGGGTGCGCAAGCCATGCCGGGCAGTAGTGCGAGTCCGGGTGCCGTCATCGCGGCCACGAAGCACGGCATCGATGTCGCCTGCGGCGAAGGCGCGCTGCGAGTGATCAGGCTCCAGCGTGCCGGCGGGCGTGTCGTGACCGCGGCCGATTACCTGAACGCACGCCCCGAGTTGAAACGCGCGTGAGCGCAAGTCGCCCCGACCCGCGCGCGCTGGGAGCGCAGGCGCTGGCCGGCGTCGTCGCCGGACAGTCGCTGCGTGCTGCATTTGCCGCATTGTCCACAAAGTTGCACGATGCGCGCGACCGCGCACTGTTGTCGAGCCTGCTGCACGAGGGCGCGCGCTGGTGGCTGCGCTTCGACGCCGCTGTCGGCAGCCTGCTGGAACGGCCGTTGCGCGAGCGCGAAAGCGATATCCACGCCCTGCTCGTGCTCGGCCTCGTGCAACTGGAAATCATGGGCCTGAGCGACTACGCCGCCGTGGCCGCCACGGTCGAGGCCACGCGCGCCTTGCGCAAGCCGGCGTTCGCGGGCGTGGTCAACGCCGTGCTGCGGCGCTGGCTGCGCGAGCGCGAGACGCGACGCGCGCAGCTGGATCGCGATGCGGTGACGCGCACGGCGCATCCGCGTTGGCTGATCGAAAAATTCGACGCCGATTGGCCGGATCAGACCGAAGCCATCCTTGCCGCGAACAACGCACCAGCCCCGCTGTGGTTGCGCGTCAACCGGCGCCGTATTGCGCGTGCGGATTTCGCTGTGCAATTGACAGAGCAGGACGTCGTTTGCCGCGTGCCGGAGGATGCGCCCGACGCGTTGATCCTCGATGCCAGCCGTGACGTGACCAGTTTGCCCGGTTACAGCCAGGGCCTGTTTTCGGTGCAGGACGGCGCCGCGCAACAGGCCGTGCGCCTGCTCGACCTGCATGACGGTCAACGCGTGCTCGATGCCTGCGCCGCGCCCGGCGGCAAGAGCGCGCATATTCTGGAAACGGCGGACGTGGAATTGACCGCGCTGGACAGCGATGCACGGCGCCTGCCGCGCCTGCGCGAGAATCTGACGCGTCTTGGCCTGACCGCCGACGTGCGCGTGGGCGATGCTGCCGATCCGCGCGGCTGGTGGGATGGCCGCCCGTTCGACCGCATCCTCGTCGACGCGCCGTGTTCGGCGACCGGTATCATCCGTCGCCAGCCGGACGTGAAGCTGCATCGGCGTGCGGCGGATATTCCAGCCCTCGCCGCGATACAGTTGCGCCTGCTCGAGGCGCTGTGGCCTTTGCTCCGGAGCGGCGGGCGCTTAGTCTATGCCACGTGCTCGGTACTGGCGGACGAAAACTCGCGTCGAATCGAAGCATTCGTGTCCGCCCGCGCGGACGCGCAACCGATGGCACCGCCGCTGTCCTGGCATGCGGCGGGCGCGGGCGCGCAGAACCTGCCGGGGGAATCCGGCATGGACGGATTTTTTTATGCGGTATTGGAAAAGCATAATTAGTATATTTTTGTGCATCGCGCTTGGCGCCTGCGCGCCTGCGCCGGGCGCATTCGTGTTGCGTTCGGCCTCGCTCGATGCCGGCACGCTGACCGTGCGCAGCGACTGGCAACCGGATGCGCAGGTGCTCGGTGCGCTCGACCACGGCATCGAACTGCCGTTCGTGGTGACGCTGAGCGCGCAGCGATCCGGTTTCGCGTCGACCCGGATCCGGCGGCACGTGCAATTGCGCTATTTCCCGCTGTCGCGCCAGTACCAGTTGCGCGATGTGGAAGACGCATCGACGCGCAACTATGCCGCACGTGCGCTGGCGCTGACAGCGATGGAAAACCTGCGCCTGCCGCTGCCCGGATTCGACGCTGCCGGCGCGACCCGATTGCGCGTGCGCATCGCGCTCGATCGCGATGAATTGCCCGGCGCGCTGCGCCTGCCTGCCGTGCTGCGATCGGCATGGCACATGGACAGCGGAGACTACGCGTGGCTCCCGCGGGCCGGTTGACGCGCATCACGCGGCGCGCGTTGCCGGCGCTGGCCGTGGCCGTGCTGCTGGCCGCGGCGCTGGTGCTTGCCAACGATGCGGCCGGCGGCGCGAGCCGGCTGGGCGCCTGGTACCCGTGGATGCTCGGCGCCTGCGTGCTGGCGCTGACGACGCTGGTCGCGATCATCGTCCAGCGCCTGCTGCGCCTGCGTCGGGAATTGCGCGAACGCGCGCCCGGCGCGACTTTGAACCGGCGCGTGCTGGCGATGCTGATCGTGCTCGCCCTGCCGCCGGTATTCGTGGTCTACGGCTTCGCCCTGAATTTTCTCGACGCGACCATCGAAACCTGGTTCAACGTACGCATGGAACACGCCATGGACGATGCGCTGGAAATCGGCCGCGTCTACCTCGACGAACGCCTGCAGGCCGCGCAGCAGGAAAGCGCGGCGCTCACGCGGACCCTGCACGACAGCGCCGATGCGGATTTGCAGAAACAACTGGATATCGCGATCGATGCGCAGGGCGCGCTGCAACTGGCGGTGTTCGGCAAGGACCAGTCCGTGCTCGCCACGGCCAGTGCCGATCCGCAATTGCTTACGCCGGCGTATCCGGATTCGGCGGCACTGTTGCAGGTGCAGGGTAACGGCCACTACGCCGCGGCCGAGCCGCTCGGTGCGCGCCTCGTGTTGCGCGTGGTCGATCCGTTGCCGGCGACTGCTCCCGGCAGCGAGCGCCTGTTGCAGGCGTTGTATCCCTTGCCGGCGCGCCTGCAGGCGCTGACCACGGGCGTGGAGCAGGCGAATTTCGATTTCCAGCGCCTGAAATTCCTGCGCGGCTCGCTCAAGCTCACGTTCACCCTGGTGCTCACCTTCGTGTTGCTGCTGTCGGTGCTGTTCGCGCTGATGCTGGCGTTCGGCATCGCGCGCCGGCTGACGGCGCCGATCGGCCGCCTCGCCGCGGCCACGCGCGCGGTCGGGGCGGGCCGCTACGACACGCCGTTGCCGGTCGGCAGCCGCGATGAACTCGGATTCCTGCTTGCTTCGTTCAACCAGATGCAGCGCGAGCTGGAACAATCCAATGCGCGCCTGACCCACAGCGCGCAGGAAACCGAGAACCAGCGCGCGTACCTCAAGGCCGTGCTCGAGCGCCTGTCCGCCGGCGTGCTCGGTATCGACCGCACAGGCACGCTGCGCACGCTTAACCGCGCCGCCGAAAGCATTCTCGACCTGCCGCTGGCGCGCTATGTCGGTCAGCCTCTTTCCGTATTGCGCCGCGATCAGCCGCAACTGGCACCGTTGCTCGATCCGATCCTGCGACACGTCCGCGAAGGCCTGCGCGAGTGGCGCGAGGAAGTGGTGCTGGTGCGCGGCGACGAACGTCGCTTGCTCTTGTTGCGCGGAGCGGAACTGGCCGGCGCGGACGCCGGCAGTGTCGCCGTGTTCGACGACCTGACCCAGCTCGACCGCGCCCAGCGCGACGCGGCCTGGGCCGAGGTCGCGCGCCGCCTTGCGCACGAGGTGAAGAATCCACTCACGCCAATCCAGCTCGCGGCCGAGCGCCTGCGCCGGCGCTTTTTCGGGCGCCTGCCGGCGGACGACACCGAAGTGCTCGACCGCGCCACGCACACCATCGTCGCCCAGGTCGAGGCGCTCAAGTCGCTGGTGAATGCGTTCGGCGACTATGCACGGCCGCCGCAGATCGAGGCGCGCGCGCTGGACCTGCACGCGCTCGCCGGCGAAGTGCTGGATCTGTACGAGAACGACCAGCGCATCCAGCTCACGCGCCGCTTCGAGGCGCACGAGCCCGTGCTGCGCGCGGATGCCGGCCGCCTGCGCCAGCTGCTGCACAACCTGATCAAGAACGCACTGGAAGCGATCGGCGACGCGCGCAAGCCGCACATCGAGGTAGCGACGCGCGACTTTGTGGAAAATGGCCAAAAGTGGATCGAACTGTCCGTTGCCGACAATGGCCCGGGCCTGCCCGCGGGTTTCGGCGAGCGCTGGTTCGAGCCCTACACCTCAAGCAAGCAGCGCGGCACGGGCCTGGGCCTTGCCGTCGCGAAGAAAATCGCCGAGGAACACGGCGGCAGCATCCGCGCGGAGAATCGTGCCGGCGGCGGCGCGATGTTCGTCCTGCGCCTGCCGCGCGAGGCCGTGGCATGAACGCCGCGACGGCGAGCGAACGCCGCGCTTTCTGGCTGTTTGCCCTGCTCGCCGTGTGCGTGCTCGGTGCCGGGTTGGGCCTGCGCGATCCGTGGCCGGCGGACGAACCGCGTTTCGCCCTTGTCGCCCAGCAGATGGTGCAAAGCGGCGACTGGCTGTTCCCACACCGCGGCAGCGAACTGTACGCGGACAAGCCACCGCTGTTCATGGCCCTGCAAGCGGCCGCGTATGAACTGACGCGGCACTGGCGCATCGCCTTCCTGCTGCCGTCGTTGCTCGCGTCGCTGGGAACCTTGCTGCTGGTCTACGACCTTGGCCGGCGCCTGTGGGACCGGCGCACGGGACTGATCGCCGCCTGGCTGACCCTGTTCGCCATCGGTTTCACGTTCCAGGCGCGGCGCGCGCAGATCGATCCGATGGTCACGTTCCTGATCACCTTGGCCAATTACGGCCTGCTGCGGCATCTGCTGCGCGGGCCGGACTGGCGGCAGTGGATGCTCGGCGGATTCGCCGCGGGCCTGGGCATCATCACCAAGGGCGTCGGTTTCATCGCTTTTTTTTGCGTGTTGCCGTGGCTGTGGATTCGCCGGAAAAACCCGGCGCAGGACGAGTTGCGCTTCGTTGGCGGTTGGCGCTGGCTGCTCGCACCTGCGCTGTGCGTGGTCGCCGTGGCGCTGTGGCTGGTGCCGATGCTGCTCGCGGTGCAGGCGCATCACGACCCGGCCTATGCGGCGTATGCGAACAACATCCTGTTCCACCAGACCGCGCAACGCTATCTGGACGCCTGGCATCACGACCAGCCGCCCTGGTACTACCTCGAAGTGATCGCGCTGCAGTGGTTGCCACTCAGTCTTTTCCTGCCGTGGCTGGTGCGGCCGTGGTGGCGGAGCTTGCGCGAGCACGATGCGCGCTACGCCGTGCTGCTCGGTTTCGTCGCGCTGGTCGTGGTGTTCTTCAGCGTGTCGGCGGGCAAGCGCGAGGTCTACATTTTGCCGGCATTGCCGCTGTTGGCACTCGCCGCGGCGCCGCAGATTCCACGGATTCTCGATGCCACGCGCTGGCCCGCGCGCCTGCTGTGGACGCTGTGCGCGTTGCTTGCCGCGGGTGCGCTCGGCGTCGGCGTGTATGCGGGTTGGATGAATCCGGATTGGGGCCTGCGCCAGCTCGTCGCGCGCGAACTGGATGCACAGGCGGCACCGATCTGGGACTGGCTCGCCGCGTTCGGACTGGCCGGGATCGCCGCCTGCGCCTGGCTCGGCCCGCGCCGTCCCTTGCGCGTGTGCACGCTGGTGCTCACCGCGTTCTGGGTCTGCGTCGGATTCGGCGTGCAGCCGGCGCTCAACGACGCGAGTTCCGCGCGCGGCCTGATGCGCGCGGTCGGCGCGCGCCTCGGCGTGCAGGGCGAACTCGGACTCGTGGCCTGGAAGGAACAGAACCTGCTGATGGCCGATCGTCCGGCCAGGGATTTCGGGTTCACCCGACCCTGGCGCGAGCAGCTGTCGGCGGCGATCCGCTGGCAGCAAGCCGCGCCCGCGCAACGCTGGATCCTCCTGCCCGACACCGCGCTCGATCCCTGCATCCTGCGCAGCCGCGCCGTCGATGTCGGTTCGTCCAACCGCATCGACTGGTGGCTGTTCCGCGCCGATGCGGTGGCCGCTGCCTGCCGCGATGGAGAAGTGCCCGGCGCGGCCGCGGTCACAGCGCACTGAGGCCGTGGGTTTCCGCAGTATCGTCAGATTGCGTAGCCGCGATCGAGCAGCCACAGCATCACGAATTTCTGGCGCACGTAGTTCGCCTCGACCCAGGCGTAGACCAGGCCGCGCCAGCCGTCGAGGAAGCCGGCGCGCAGCACGTAGCCGCGCACGAAGCGCCAGAACGGATTGAGCACGAGGTTCCACCAGTGCGCGCGCCGACCGCGCGCGTGGTGGTGTCGCGCCATGAGTTCGGCGTAGCGCTGCAAACGTCCGAGCTGGTCGGCCAGCGAGCGGTAGGCGCGGTGCTCCAGGTCGCCATCCAGCGCCGCCACCGTGCCGTCGACGCTGGCGTGTTCGTGGATCTCGCGATCGCCGCGCCAGCCGCCGCGGCGGCGGTCGAACATGCGCATGGCGCGATCCGGATACGCGTTGCCGTGGCGCAGGAATGCGCCGAAATATTCCGTCGCGCGCGCAAAACGGTAGCCGGCCGCGCCGGCGAAACCGCCGGCACGCGCCGCCTCGATCGCCGCCCGCAGCCGCGGCGTGACGCGCTCGTCCGCGTCCAGGCACAGCACCCAGTCGTGGCGCGCATTGCGCACCGCGAAATCCTTCTGCGTGCGGTAGCCGTCGAACGCGCGCACGAGCACGCGTGCGCCGTGCGCCTGCGCGAGTTCGCGAGTGGCGTCGGTGGAGGCCGAGTCGACCACCACGATGTCGTCGCAGAACGCGACCGACCGCAGGCAGGCGACGATGCGGTCGGCTTCGTTGCGCGTGATGATGCAGGCGGAAAGTTGCGGGCGGGCGGTGTCGGGCATGGTCACGAAGGTTAACCCATGCCCGCGCGGTCGGCATCGGGCAACGCTGGCCGGGCCGCCGACAATCCGCGCCAGGCCTCGAACACCTGCGCGGGAGCGATCTGGGCAACGCCGGCCTCGGGAGGCTGCGCGCCGAGATTGACGATCGGCTGGCCGAACGCACTGCGGCGCGCCCAATTTTGCGGACCGTATTTGCCGCCGTACAACACGACCAGCGGACAGCCCATCGCGGCAGCCAGGTGCGCCGGTCCCGAGTCCACCGAGACCATGCTGTGCGCGCGTTCGAGCACGCCGAGCAGACGGCGCACGGGCAAGTCTGTCGTCGCCAGTTTTACCTGAGGCAAATTCGTTTCGCGCGCGATCGCTTCGCACACCGGCGTTTCCACGGGCGATCCGCACAGCAGCAGGTTCGCCGCCGGCAGGGATTCGTGCATGGCACGCAGCAGGCCGACCCACGATGCAACCGGCCAGAATTTCGGATCGACTTCGCGCCGTTGCCACCAGCGCCGCAGGCGCCAGTTGCCCGGCTGCAGCAATATCAGCGGTGCCTCCATGAGACCGCGTTGCCGCAGCCAGGCCTCGGCGTCGGCATGGTCGTTTGCGTCGAGGTACAGGCGGGGCGCGGCATGTGCGTCGTCGTCACGCCAGGGATAGTCGGCCGCGCGAAACGCCGCCGGCGTCGTGCGGCCGAAGCGCAGTACCTGTTCGACCTTGTGTTCATCCGTTTGCTCGCCGATGTCGGGCATGAACAAGCAGCGCTCACGCGGCACGCGCGCCCAACGCAACAACCAGCGGATGTGCTTGAGCGAGCCGCGCGAATCCTCGGAAATGTAGATGGGGCCTGCGAAGTGGCGCAGCCAGGCGATCGCGCGCCAGCGTTCCGGGCTGAACGCCAGCAGGGTGCGACGCGAGCGGAACTGCGTGATTTCGCCGACGTCGGGATGCGCCGCATACAGGGCGCCGGTCCAGGTTCCCGCGCTGATGATCCGGCATGGCGCTCCATAGCGCTGGCGCAACAGATGCAGCAACGGTTCCTGCAGCAGCATGTCGCCGAGGCGGCCGTAACGGATGAGCAACGGTGTTATCGGTATTGCCATGAAGATAAGGATCCAAACGGGCGCGCGCATTCTAGCGGCGCAAACTTAATTTCTTCGCAAAGCGTCGAAACGCGTTATTCTTGCACGTCGCATTTTCGCCACAGGCCGTTCCATGAGCGCCGGACGCGTACTCATCGTCGACGACGAACCGGATATCCGCAGCACCGTCAAGGAAATCCTCGAGGACGAGGGCTACGTCGCCATCCTCGCCGCGAATGCCGACGAGGCGCGCGCCGCGCGCGAGCGCGAGCGTCCCGACGCGATCCTGCTCGATATCTGGATGCCCGGCACCGACGGCATCGCCCTGTTGCGCGAATGGGCGGCGACGGGCGTGCTCGCGGCCTGTCCCGTCGTGATGATGTCCGGCCACGGCACGGTGGAAACCGCGGTCGAGGCCACGCGCCTGGGCGCCTGGGATTTCATCGAGAAGCCCATTTCGCTGGCGAAACTGCTGCTCACGCTCGAGCGTGCACGCGAAGCCAGCCGCCTGCGCCACGAAAACGAAGGCCTGCGTCAGCGCCTGGCCTTGCCGCTGGAGCCGGTGGGATCGAGCAAGCCGATGGCGGCGTTGCGCACGCAACTGCAAAAGCTCGCGCAGCACGATGCCAGCGTGCTGATTCGCGGCGAAGCCGGCACCGGCAAGGAAACCCTGGCGCGCTGGCTGCACGCACACGGCCCGCGCCGCAACGGTCCGTTCGTCGCCGTCGCGGCGGGCAGCATTCCGCGCGATCATCTTGTGGCCGCGCTGTTCGGCACCGAGGATGCGAACAGCGTGCAGCCCGGCCTGCTTGAGCAGGCCAACGGCGGCACGCTGTTCCTCGACGAAGTCGCCGATCTCGACGCCGAGTTGCAACAACGACTGTTCAGCGTGTTGCAGCGCCGCGCCCTGGTGCGCAGCGGTGGCCGGGAACCGGCGCCGCTGGACCTGCGCGTGATCGCCGCGAGCGCGCGCGATCTGGATGCGCAGGTCAAGGCCGGTGCGTTCCGCGAGGAACTCTACTACCTGCTCAATGTCCTACCTTTGTCCGTGCCGCCGCTGCGCGAGCGCGCCGAAGACGTTCCGGAACTGCTGAATCTGTACGCGGATTTCTTCGCCGGCCGCGATCGGCTTCACTGTCGCCGCTTTGCTCACGCGGCGCAGAAACGTCTGTGCGCCTACGCTTGGCCGGGCAACGTGCGCGAGTTGCGCAACCTCGTGCAGCGCGTGCTGGTGATGGGCGGTGCCGCGGATGTGGAACCGGCCGAAGTCGAAGCCGCGCTCGGTGCGGTCGCGTCTGCGGTTGCGCCGAGTGCAGCCGGCATCGATTTCGACCTGCCGCTGCGCGAGGCGCGTGAACAGTTCGAGCGCGCCTATCTGCAGCATCAGTTGCAACAGGCCGGCGGCAGCGTCGGCAAACTGGCCAAGGCGGCCGGCATGGAACGCACGCATTTGTACCGCAAGCTGCGCGACCTGGGGGTGGATGTGAAAAACGCGGTGCGCGAGGACTGAACACCAACCCCAGGAGAAAACCATGAGCGTGAAAAACAAGGTCGCCCTCGTCACCGGCGCTGCCAGCGGCATCGGCAAGCGCATCGCCGAAGTGCTCGCCGACAACGGCGCGCATATCGCCATCGCCGACATCAACCAGGCCGCCGCCGACGCGGCCGCGGCGGATATCCGCAAACGCGGCGTCAAGGCCTCGGCGGTGATGATGGACGTGACCAGCGAGGACCAGGTCGAGGCCGGCGTGGAAAAGACCGTGAAAGATCTTGGCAGCGTCGACATCCTGGTTTCCAACGCCGGCATCCAGATCGTGCATCCGATCGATGAATTCCCGTTCGCGGATTGGAAGAAACTGCTCGCGATCCACCTTGACGGTGCCTTCCTGACCACGCGTGCCTGCCTGAAGCGCATGTATGCGGCGGGCAAGGGCGGCAGCGTCATCTACATGGGCTCGGTGCATTCCAAGGAAGCTTCCAAGCTCAAGGCGCCTTACGTGACTGCCAAGCATGGCCTGATCGGCCTCGCCAAAGTCGTGGCCAAGGAAGGCGCCGCGCATGGCGTGCGTGCCAACGTGATCTGCCCCGGTTTCGTGCGCACACCGCTGGTGGAAAAGCAGATTCCGGAACAGGCGAAGGAACTGCACATTTCCGAAGACGATGTGATCAAGAAAGTGATGCTCAAGGACACCGTCGATGGCGAATTCACCACGGTCGACGACGTCGCCGCCTGCGCGCTGTTCTTCGCCGGCTTCGAAACCAACGCGCTGACCGGACAGAGCATCGTCGTCAGCCACGGCTGGTTCATGCAGTGAGCCCGGCGCGCGCGCGTGACGCGAAAAAATCCGCCAAGCCGCAGCGTCGCAAATCCACCCAGACGCCAGCCGCGGCCGTGCGCGACTACGCGCACGTCGCCCTCGTTCTGCAGGGCGGTGGCGCGCTCGGCGCCTATCAGTGCGGCGTTTACGAAGGGTTGCACGAAGCCGGTATCGCGCCAAACTGGTTCGCCGGCATTTCCGTCGGCGCGATCAACGCGGCGCTGCTGGCCGGCAACCCGCCCCAGCATCGCGTTGAACGGCTGCGCGAATTCTGGGAACGCATTTCCGTTCCGGCCGTGCCGCTGGCGCGGCGCACAGCAGGTTGGCGGCGCCAGTGGATGTCGGCGTTCGCCGCGGTCGAGCCCTGGCGCAGTCTTGCCAACGCCGCCAGCGCGCTGGATGCGCTCGCGTTCGGGCAGAGCGGCTTCTTCGTGCCGCGTCCGCCGGCCACGCTGTGGAATGCGCACGATCCGGCGACGGCGAGCGTCTACAGCACCGCGCCGCTCAAGCGCACGCTCGAGGAACTCGTCGATTTCGATCGCATCAATCACCGCACCGCACCGCACCTGGCGGTCGGCGCGGTCAACGTGCGCAGCGGCAATTTCGTCTATTTCGACAACCGCGCCACGAAAATCCGCGCCGAGCATGTGATGGCCTCAGGCGCGTTGCCGCCGGGATTTCCCGCAGTCGAGATCGATGGCGAATTCTATTGGGACGGCGGCGTGGTCTCGAACACGCCGCTCGAATACGTCATCGACAGCGAACCGCAAGGCGACATGCTGGCCCTGCAGGTGGACCTGTGGAGCGCGCGTGGCGAACTGCCGCGTAATCTCTCCGATGTGCTCGAACGGCAGAAGGACATCCAGTATTCCAGCCGCACCCGACATGGCACCGACCGCCTCGCCGAACGCCAGCAATTGCGCACGGCATTGCGCAAGCTCGCGCACGCCTTGCCCGGCAAGCGCCTGCCCGCGCCCCTTGCGCGCGAACTCGCGCCATGGCTCGGCGAGGCGTGTCTGAACGTCGTGCACCTGATCTATCGCGCCAAACCCTACGAGGAGCAGTACAAGGATTACGCATTCGGGGCGGCCACGATGCGCGAACACTGGGCGGCAGGTTTGGCCGACATGCGCGCCAGCCTTGCGCACCCCGACTGGTTCGTGCCGCCGCCGTCGAGCGTCGGCGTGGCCACCCACGACATCCATCGCGGGCGCAAATGAGCGCGCGGCTCGATAGCCTGCACGCCTTGTGCGGCGGGCCG
>DATJIL010000182.1:0-4748 GCA_035493385.1 Rudaea sp. | reverse complement strand
CCGGCATCGCCGCTCAGCATCCAGGTCTTGCCGGTGACCGGCGCGCGCACGGTGAAGCGGAAGGCCTCGCCGTTTTGTTCCCAGGTCAGGTCGCCGCTGCCGCCGTCGCCGCGATTGGATACGCCGATATGCGCGGTCAGGTTCCAGTGCGTGAGCGGTGCCAGTTTCGCCTCGCGCGCCTGCTGCGCGGCCAACGCGGCGGGCGTCTCGCGCACGCGCACGGGCGCGCAGGCGGCGAGCGCGAGCAACGTCAGCGCCAGAAGGAGGCGCGCTGAAAATTGCGGAAACGTATACGTCACGATTCCAGCCGCTTCATCGTTTCCAGCAACACCTTGTTCTTCGCATCCTTCTTCTGTCCCTGCGCCCAGATTTTCTTCGCTTCGGCCTTTTGCCCGGAAACCCACAGCACCTCGCCCAGATGCGCAGCGATTTCCGGATCGGGCTGTTTCTCGTAGGCCGTGCGCAGGCGTTCGACGGCTTGTTCGAGATGGCCGAGCCGGTATTGCACCCAACCCATGCTGTCGATGATGGCGGGCTCTTCGGGCTTGAGCGTCAGCGCCTTCTCGATCAGGGTCAGCGCTTCGGCCTGGTCCTTGGTGCGGTCGGCGAGCGTGTAGCCCAGCGCATTGAGCGCATCGGCGTTGCCCGGCTGCAACGCCAGCAACCGGCGCAGGTCGCGCACCGAGGCATCGACGTGATCGAGGTCGCCATTGAGCAGGGCGCGCGCATAGAGCAGGCGCGGATCATCCGGCAGCGCCTGCAGGCCGCGGTCGTAGACGGCGACGGCTTCTTCGCCGCGCTGGCGCCGGTCGAGGATTTCGGCTTCCATCAGGAACGCGTCGCCGACCTGCCGGTCGTCGTCGCCGCTGCGCGCCTGCAACTGATGCAGAAGATCCAGCGCCTGCGCCGTGTGGCCGGTCTGATCGAGCAGCAAGGCAGTGCGCAATCGCGCCTGCGGCCAGCGATCGTCGTCAACTGGAACTTTTTCGTACCAGGCCAGCGCTTCGGACTTGTGATCGAGCAGTTCGGCCATTTCGCCGAGCAGGTTCAGGCGCGTGCCGTTGCGCGGCGCCTTGTCGGCGAGCAGTTCCTTGTACAGCGGCGCGATCAGGGACTTGTCGTTCGCGCGCGCGGCATAGGCGGCGCGTGCGGAGTAGCGGTAATCGTCCTGCTTGCCGGTGGCGAGCACCTTCGCCGCCTCGGCATTCTCGCCCATCTGCCCGAGCACGGTCGCATAGGCCACGCGCAGGTGCGTGTCGCCGGCATTGCGTTTCAGTGCTTCGACGAACAGCGCATTCGCGCCGGATTTGTCGCCGCGCTTGAGCTTGAGTTCGGCGCCCCAGACGTAGGCCTGCGCATCGCCGAAACGGGTAATGGCATCCTTGGCCAAGGTGTCTGCCAGCGCGTCGGCGCCCAAATGAACGGCCAATTGGCTCGCGCCGATCCAGGTATTGGATTTCTTGCCGAGCGCCTCGGGCGTCGCCAATTCCCGCAACTGCGCTCCGGCTTGTTGCTTGTCCGCGGATGTCATGAGGACGCGGCTGATGGCGCTCCAGCCCTTGCCGTCGGATTCGTGCGCAAGCTTCTGCAGGTCTTCCAGCGCCGCATCGGGCTTGCCATCGTGAAAGGCGACGCGCGCGCGCGCCTGCCACAGCGCCGGATCGTCCGCCCGCAACTGCTGCCAACGCGCGATGCCGGTTCGCGCCAGGTCCCAATCCTTGGCGGCGATCGCCACTTCCACCGCCTCGTCGGCGAGATCGGCGTCGTCGGCAAGCACCGCAGCGCGCGCGAATTCATGCGCCGCCTTGGCGACATCGCCGCTTTCCAGCGCGAACTGGCCGGCGAGTTTCATCGCCAGCACATCTTCCTCCGGGGCCACCGGCGTAGCCGCCAGATGCCGCAGCGGCTGGTTCGAAACGGCGGCCTGCCGTCCAGCCGGCACACTGGCGCATCCGGCCAGGATGGTCGCAAAGACGGCAGCGGGAAGGCGGTACAATGTTGTCATCGAAATTTTCCAGTCGCTACGTCTGTAGTTTAGCCGACACGACCGTGCTTGCATGACCCTGATCGCTCTTGGCCTCAATCACCAGTCCGCGCCCCTGCCGGTGCGCGAAAAGGTGGCGTTCGCACCCGAAGCGATGCCGGAGGCATTGTCGGATCTGGCGCGTCAGACCGGCGTGAACGAGGCGCTGATTCTGTCCACCTGCAACCGCACGGAGGTGTATGTGGACGTGGCTGCCGGCGCCGAAACCGTGCCGCGCGACTGGCTGCTGGGCCATCATGAATTGGATGCGCGCCGCCTCGACGAGTTCCTCTACCGCCACGCCGACTACGCCGCGGTGCGCCACCTGTTTCGCGTCGCCACGGGCCTGGATTCCATGGTGCTCGGCGAACCGCAGATTCTTGGCCAGGTGAAGGACGCCTACCAGCTCGCGCGCGATGCCGGCACCTTGCGCGCGCCGATGGAACGCCTGCTGCAGCAAACCTTCGCCGTGGCCAAACGCGTGCGCACCGAGACGCGCATCGGCGCCAATCCGGTATCCGTGGCGTTCACCGCGGTGCGCCTGGCCGAACGCCTGTTCGCGAACCTGGGCGAGGCCTGCGTGCTGCTGATCGGCGCGGGCGAAACCATGGAACTGGCCGCCCGCCATCTGGCCGAGTCGCGCGTGCGGCGTCTCATCGTCGCCAACCGCACCCTGGAAAACGCGCAGGCGCTGGCCGGGCGTTTTTCCGGCTACGCCATCACCCTGGCCGATCTGCCGCGGCACCTGGCCGAAGCCGACATCGTGATCAGTTCCACCGCGGCGCGCGAACCGGTGCTCACGCACGCGATGGTCGCCGACGCAATCGCCGCGCGCCGGCGCCGGCCAATGTTCCTGGTCGACCTCGCCGTGCCGCGCGACATCGAGACGAAAGTCTCCACGCTGGAAGACGTATACCTTTACACCATCGACGACTTGCGCCAGGCGGTCGACGCGAACCTGCGCTCGCGCCAGGAGGCGGCTGCGCAAGCCGACGCATTGATCGACCTGTCGGTGACGCACTACCTCGCCTGGCGCCACGCGCTCGACAGCGGCAATCCGTTGCCGCTGATGCGTCGCGCCGCCGAGCAGCAGCGTGACGCCGTGCTCGCCCGCGCACGCGCGCTGCTCGCGAACGGACGCACGCCGGAACAGGCGCTGGACTATCTCGCGCACACGCTCACGAACAAGCTCATGCACGCGCCCAGCGCGAATCTGCGCGCCGCGGCGATGCAAGGCGACGCCGAGCTGCTGCGTGCCGCCGAACGCCTGTTCGAAGCGACCGACGACAGCAAGGATTCCGACGCATGATGCCGTCGATCCGGCGCCGGCTCGACACACTCGCCGAACGCCATCAGGAAGTCGCGCTGCTGCTCGCCCAGCCCGAGGCGACCAACGACAACGCGCGCTTCCGCGACCTGTCGCGCGAATACGCGCAATTGCAGCCACTCGCCGAAACGCTCGCGCGCTTCGACGCGACGGAAAAATCGCTGGCCGCAGCGCGGGCCATGCTCAACGATCCCGACTTGCGCGAACTGGCCGAATCCGAAATCGCCGAACTGCAAGCGCGGCACGAATCGCTCGACCGCGAATTGAACGTGTTGTTGCTGCCCAAGGACGACCGCGACGACGCCAACATCTTCCTCGAAGTGCGCGCCGGCACCGGCGGCGACGAGGCCGCGATCTTCGCCGGCGACCTGTTCCGCATGTATGCGCGCTACGCCGAGACGCGCGGCTGGCGCGTGGAAATCCTCTCGTCGAATCCCGGCGAGCACGGCGGCTACAAGGAAATCGTCGCGCGCATCGAAGGCGCGGGCGTGTTCGCGCGCCTGAAGTTCGAATCCGGCGCGCATCGCGTGCAGCGCGTGCCGGCGACCGAGGCGCAGGGCCGCATCCACACCTCGGCGGCAACGGTGGCGATCCTGCCGGAGATGGATGAGATCGAAGACGTGGAACTCAATCCCGCCGACCTCAAGATCGACACGTTCCGCGCCAGTGGCGCCGGCGGCCAGCACGTCAACAAGACCGACTCGGCGATCCGCATCACACATCTGCCCAGTGGCATCGTCGTGGAATGCCAGGACGAGCGCAGCCAGCACAAGAATCGCGCGCGCGCATTGTCGTTGCTGAAAGCGCGCCTGCTCGACGAACAGCGCGCCAAGCAAAGCGCGGCCCAGGCCGACAGCCGACGGCTGCAAGTCGGTTCCGGCGACCGCAGCGAGAAAATCCGCACCTACAACTTCCCGCAAAACCGCGTCACTGACCACCGCATCGGCCTGACCCTGCATCGCCTGCCGGAAATCCTCAACGGCGATCTCGACGCCCTGCTCGATCCGCTGGCGCAGGAGTTCCAGGCGCAGCAGATGCAGGCGTTGTCGGCGTAACGGCGCGCTTTTGTGGCAACATTCGCATCCGCATCGCGGAGCGGCCTGTGACTTTCGACCCCGCCCTAAGCCAAGGACTCACCGAGCTGATCGAACTGCTGTCGCAGGGCGAACTCGGCCCGGCGCGCGCGCGCGCCGAGATCCTGTTGCGGCGCTATCCGGAGCAGCCGGAGCTATGGCGTTTGTCCGGCGTTTGCGCCCTGCAGCAGGGCGAATTCGACGTCGCGCGGCATGCGCTGGACCAAGCCCTGAAACTCGCGCCGCAATCGGTCGAGAATTGGTGCAACCTGGCCAGCCTGCATACGGCACAGCGCGAATTCGGCGAGGCCGAGCGCGCCCTGCG
>DATJIL010000181.1:0-3860 GCA_035493385.1 Rudaea sp. | reverse complement strand
TGCGCCGCACACCGGCGCAGCTTCGCACCGGTGCAGCGATCCTTGTTCGCGGGATGACTTCCCGCCTGTTTCGCAACCTGGCCGTGGGCGTTACAGTTAGGCCATGCCCGAACGCCTGAAACTAGCCAACTACATCGACGGTCGCCTCAGCCCGCCGCACGGCGGTCAATGGCTCGACGTATTCGAACCGGCCACCGGCTCGCACTTTGCCGATTGTCCCGAATCGGACGCCGCGGATATCGACGCCGCCGTCGCCGCCGCAACGCGTGCGTTCCCGGCATGGTCGGCCACGCCCGTCGCACAACGCGCGCAACAATTGAACCGGATCGCCGATCTGCTCGAAGCGCGGCTGGAAGAATTCGCGCAGGCCGAATCGCGCGACAGCGGCAAACCCGTCGCGCTGGCGCGAAGTCTCGATATTCCGCGTGCGATATCGAACCTGCGCTTCTTCGCCACCGCGATTGCGCAGTTCTCGTCCGAGGCACACGCGATGGACGGCACTGCAATCAACTACACCCTGCGCCAGCCGCTCGGCGCGGTCGCCTGCATTTCGCCGTGGAACCTGCCGCTGTACCTGTTCACCTGGAAGATCGCGCCGGCACTGGCCGCCGGCAACACCGTCGTCGCAAAGCCTTCGGAAATCACGCCGCTGACCGCGGCCATGTTCGCCCAGGTCTGCATCGATGCGGAACTTCCGCCCGGCGTGCTGAACATCGTCCACGGCAGCGGCGCGAACACCGGTGCGGCGCTGATCAGGAATGCCGGCATCAAGGCGATCTCGTTCACCGGCTCCACGCGCACCGGCGCCGCGATCGCGGCCGCTGCCGCGCCACGCTTCGTGAAAACCTCGCTGGAAATGGGTGGCAAGAATCCCACCCTCGTCTTCGCCGACTGGGAAACGAACGAAAAAAACTGGGCGACCCTGGTGCGTTCGGCGTTTTCCAACCAGGGTCAGATCTGCCTGTGCGGCTCGCGCGTGCTCGTCGAGCGATCGATCTACGCGCAATTCAAGTCCGCGTTCGTGGAGAAAGTCCGCGCCTTGCGCGTCGGCGATCCGCTGGATCCTGCAAACGATCTCGGCGCGCTGGTCTCGCGCGCGCATTTCGACAAGGTCATGGGCCACATCGCGCTCGCGCGCGAGGAAGGCGGCACCATCCTGTGCGGCGGCGATGCCGTGCATGCAAAAGGCCGCTGTACCGGGGGCTGGTTCGTCGCCCCGACCGTCATCGAAGGGCTCGGCGCGGACTGCCGCACGAATCAGGAAGAAATCTTCGGCCCGGTCGCGACGCTGATTCCGTTCGACGGCGAGGACGAGGCCATCGCGCTCGCCAATGCGACGAACTACGGCCTCGCCGCGTCTGTGTGGACGACGAACCTGGCGCGCGCGCACCGCGTCGGCGCACGCCTGGAGTCCGGCATCGTCTGGATCAACTGCTGGCTCAAGCGCGACCTGCGCACGCCGTTCGGCGGCGTCAAGCAATCCGGCCTCGGCCGCGAAGGCGGTGTGGATGCGCTGAGATTCTTCACCGAACCGAAAAACATCTGCATCAACCTGGAGTGAGCATGCGCAGGTTCCTTGCCCTACCGTGCAAATTGTTGATACTGACCAGCGTCGGATTCGCGCAATTCGCTGCCGCGGATACCGAACACACCACGCCGCGCGCAAGCGAAATGTCGCCGTCGGAATGGCGCAACCAGCAGCTGCGCGCAGCCGACCAGTCGGACAAGATCATGCACGACGCGCGCAAGCTGCCCGGCCTGCTCGCGCAATACGTGTACATGCAAGGCCGATACGACGCGAACCACGAACGCGCGTTCCAGATCATTTTCGGCCAGTACCTTTCGTGGTTCCAGACCTTCATCGGCGATTACGACGGCGCGGCGGCGAGCTTTTCCATCGCCCAGCCGGCGCAGCCTGACGATGCGCCCACGCCACTCGGCAGCGGTTGGCAGGCCAAGCCCGCCGCGGATGTGATCCTCGAGCTGGCCAAGGACCGCAAGGCGGTGTTCTTCAACGAGGCGCACAGCGCACCGGTGACGCGCACGCTGACCATCGAAATGCTGCCGAAGCTGCGCGCCCAGGGTTTCAATTACTTCGCCGCCGAAACCCTGTACCGCAACGACGAGAACCTCAACCAGCGCGGCTATCCGACGCCCGACAGCGGCTTCTACATCAACGAACCGCTGTATGGCGAGATGGTGCGCACCGCGCTCAAGCTCGGTTTCAAGGTCATCGCCTATGACGTGGAAAACGCCGGCGCCGGCGATCCGCGCGAACTGGCCGGCGCGCAAAAGCTCTATCACGTCTTCAAACAGGACCCGAACGCGCGCCTGATCGTGGACGCCGGCTTCGCGCATATCCAGAAGACCGGAAAGTACCTCGGCGGCAGCAGCATGGCGGAATTTTTCGAGAAGATGTCCGGCATCGATCCGCTATGCATCGAGCAGACCATGATGATCCAGCATGCACGCCCGGATCAGGATCATCCCTACTACACCGCCATCGTCGACGCCTTCCACATGAGTTGGCCGATCGTGTTCGTCGATGGCAAGCAGACCTGGACGCTGAAACCCAAGGAATACGATTTGAGTGTGGTGTTCCCGTCCTATCCCCACAACGATATGCGCCCGGACTGGCTGGCATTGGGCGGACTGCGCACGCCTTATCCGGTCGCGGGCGACATGTGCCGTGGGCGTTTCCCCTGCCTGATAGAAGCGCACTACGCCAATGAAGGCGACGATGCCGTGGCCGCCGACCGCGTCCTGCTCAACATCATGCAGCCCGGCACGGACATGGCCGATCGCGTGCAGACCGATCCCGGCACGGTGAAAAGCCGCCTGTTCCTGCGCCCCGGCAAATACCGCATCAATGCGCTCGACCGCAGCAACCGCATCATCACTTCGCGCGAAGTGACGGTTGCCGCAGACGGCAAGGGCGGCAAGCCGTGAGCGACGGCATCCACACCGACGCCGCGCCCAGGCCCGTCGGCGCCTATCCGCACGCGCGGCGCGTCGGCAACCTGCTGTTTCTGTCCGGCGTCGGGCCGCGCGATCCGGCCACGAACGCGATCCCGGGAAATGTGTACGCCGCCGATGGCACGCTCGCCGCCTACGACATCAAGGCCCAATGCCGGCAGGTGTTCGCCAACGTGCGCGCCGTGCTCGAAGCGGCCGGCGCGCGCTGGCAAGACCTCGTCGACGTGACCGTGTTCCTCACCGACATGAAACGCGACTTCGCCACGTACAACGCGATCTACACCGAATATTTCACCGCCGCGCAACCCTGCCGCACCACGCTGGGCATCACTGCACTGCCGACGCCGATCGCCATTGAATTGAAATGCGTTGCCGCGCTGCCGGAAGGACGCTGACATGCTCGCCCCGCCCATCGACTTCAAGAAATGGATAGACGAGCACCGGCACCTGCTCAAGCCGCCGGTCGGCAACAAGTGCGTCGTCGACGGCGATTTCATCGTCATGATCGTCGGCGGACCGAACGCGCGCACCGACTACCACTGGGACGAAGGCCCGGAATTCTTCCATCAGATCGAAGGCGAAATGATCCTGCGCGTGCAGGACGAAGGCCGCGCCCGCGACATCCCGATCCGCGCCGGCGAAGTGTTCTACCTGCCGCCGCGCGTGCCGCATTCGCCGCAGCGCATGCCGAATTCCATCGGCCTCGTCATCGAGCGCAAGCGCCTGTCGCACGAGAAGGATGGCCTGCTCTGGTTCTGCGAGCGCTGCAACCACAAGCTGTACGAAGAATTCTTCACGCTCGGCAACATCGAAACGGATTTCCCGGCCGTATTCGAGCGCTTCTACCGTTCGCTGGACGCACGCACCTGCAAGGGTTGCGGGCA
>DATJIL010000180.1:0-6309 GCA_035493385.1 Rudaea sp. | reverse complement strand
CCCGAATGAGACGCACCGGTTTGCCGAGCGCGTGGCCAAGCCAGTCAGCTACCGGCTTGAGCGATTCGGACTCCTCGAACACGCCTTCCTTGGGCCGGCCCAGGTGCGACAGGATCATCACCCGCGCACCGGCATCGCGCGCGTGGCGGATCGTCGGCAATGCCGCGTCCAGCCGCTGCGTGGCGGTAATCTTGCCGTCCTTGAGCGGTACGTTCAGATCCTCGCGGATCAGCACGCGCTTGCCGGCAAGGTCCAGATCGGTCATGCGCAGGATCGACATTCACGCTCTCCAAAAATGGAAAGCGCCTATTGTAATTCAGGGGCGCGCTCAGGCCGCAGCGGCCGCCAATTCCGCAACCGGCGCGGCAGCGTGGCGGCGCGCCGCGTCGAGCAGATCGGCGAACACCGCCGTAGCGGTGAGGTCGATGCCGGCGCCGGGTCCGGCGATGGTCAGTGGCGCGGCGGCGTAGTACTTGCTGCGCAGGATCAACGCGTTTTCGCAGGATGCGAGGCGCGCAAACGGGTGCTCGAGCGCGATGCGCTCCGGCGCAACGCGTGCGCGGCCGTGCGCGTACGTTGCGCGATACACCCATCGTTCGTGGCGCGCGTCAGCAATCGCCGTGCGCGCTCGCCAGGTCTCGTCCACTTCGCGCAGCACCGCCGGAAACCGTGCGGCTTCGACGCCATCGACGAGGCCGGGTTCGACCAGGGCCACGCGCTCGATGTCGACATAGGCGACATCGTGACCGAGCGCGCGCAACATGATCACGAGCTTGCGCGCGGCATCCTCGCCGGAAAGATCGCGCGCGGGATTCGGTTCGGCAAACCCCAGCGCGATGGCGCCATGTACCGCCGCGGACAGCGCCTGGCCCTGCTGCACGCTGCCGAGCACGAACGATAGCGTGCCGGACAACACCGCTTCGAACGACTCGACCTGGTCGCCGGCTTGGCGCAGTTCGCGCAATGTGCCGAGCAAAGGCAGGTGCGCACCGACCGTGCCGGAGTCGCGCAGCAAGGTGCCGCCCGCCGTCTGGGCCGCGGCGATGGCATCGCGTAGCGGCCGCTCCGCCGACGGCCCGAATTTGTTCGGCGTGACGATGTCGATGCCCGCACCGAGCCAGCGTGGGTACTGCGCGGCGACCTGTGCGCTGGCCGTGCAATCGACGATAACCACGGGGCGCGGCAGGGCGGCGAGCGCCGTGGTCAGCAAATCGGCATCCGCCGGCGGTGCCGTCTGCAACCGTTCCACGGCGCCGTTCGGATCCAGTCCCGCCGGCACCAGCAGATGCGTGCGCGAATTGGCCACCGCCACGAGCCGCAAGCGACTCACCGCACCGTGCGCGGCGATCAACGCCAGCACCTGTCGGCCGACCCGGCCGCTGGCGCCGATCAGGGCAACACCGATTTCCGTCGCGCGGGGCATTTCCGCTCCTTCTTTTTGTTTGGCCATTTAGACGTCCATATGAGAACATATCCGCGGCAACTTCGTCAACAGCGTGGCGTTGCGGCGCAACGAGCTTGCGCCCACTGCGCCCATCGGCGACCATGAGGAACCGTCCCGGAGCGTCCGATGCACACGATTGCCTTCATCCAGGACCTGGCCGTGATCATGCTCGCCGCGGGCATCGTCACCGTGCTGTTCCACCTGCTGCGCCAGCCGGTCGTACTCGGTTACATCGCTGCGGGCGTGCTGATCGGCCCGCACACGCCGCCGTACACGCTGGTCACCGACGAACAAAGCATCAGCACGGTCGCCGAGCTCGGCTTGATCTTCCTGCTGTTCGCGCTGGGCCTGGAATTCTCGCTGCGCCATTTGCGCCGGGTCGGCGCCACCGCCGTGGTCGCTGCGCTCGCCGGCATCGTCACCATGTTGTGGCTCGGCTACGAACTGGGTCTGGCCTTCGGCTGGAGCAACATGGACGCGCTGTTCCTCGGCGCGATGCTGTCGATCTCCTCGACCACCATCACGATCAAGGCGATCGACGAACTGGGCCTGAAGCAGCAGGCGTTCGCGCACATCGTCTTCGGCATCCTGATCGTCGAGGACGTGCTTGCCATCGCCATGATCGCGCTGCTGTCCGGCGTCGCCGCGACGGGCACCGTGGTACCGGGCGAGGTACTCGCCACGCTCGGCGGCCTGACCGTGTTCCTCGTCGCCTCGCTCGTGATCGGCATTCTGGCCGTGCCGCGCCTGCTCGATTACGTGGCCCGTTTCCGCCGCGACGAAATGCTGCTGATCGGCGTGCTCGGCCTGCTGTTCGGCTTCTGCCTGCTGGTGACCTGGCTCGGTTACAGCGTGGCACTCGGCGCGTTCGTGATCGGCGTGATCGTCGCCGAGGCGCGCAGCCTGGCGCGCATCGAACGCCTGATCGCGCCGCTGCGCGACATGTTCAGTGCGGTCTTCTTCGTCGCCGTGGGACTGCAGCTCGATCCGCAGGCGTTGGTCAACTACGCCGGACCGATCGCGGCGATCACCGCCGTCGTGGTCGTCGGCAAGATCGTGGCGCGCTGCGCCGGCGCGTTCGCCGCCGGCCAGAGCGGCCGCGTGTCGCTGCGCGTCGGCATGAGCCTGGCCCAGATCGGCGAATTCTCGTTCATCATCGCCGCGCTCGGCGCTTCGCTGAAGGTGACGAGCGGCTTCCTTTATCCGGTCGCCGTGGCGGTGTCCGCGATCACCACCTTGTTCACGCCGTACCTGATCCGCGCTTCCGACCCGCTGGCGCGGCGCCTGCACATCGCCATGCCCTACCCGTTGCGCCGCATATTCCATTTGTATACGCAATGGCTGCAAGGCCTGCGCCTGCAGGGCGACCGCGCGGTCATCGCCGCGATGGTGCGGCGCATCCTGCTGCAGACTTTCGTGAACCTGTGCCTGGTCGCGGCGATCTTCGCCGGCATCGCCTGGCTCGCGCGCGCGCGCGCCGCCGACATCGCTACGCTGCTGCCGCATCGACCGCTGGCAAACGCACTGCTGTGGGGCGCGGCGCTGCTGCTCTCGCTGCCGTTCCTGATCGCCGCCTACCGCAAGCTCAAGGCGTTGGCCATGCTGCTCGCGGAAATGGGCGTGCATGCCGGACGCCACACCGAGCGCGCGCGGCGCGTCGTTGCCGAAGTACTGCCCGCCGTTTCAATCGCCGCGATGCTGCTGCTGGTTGGCGCGTTGTCGTCGAGCATCCTGCCGCCGGCGGAATTGCTGGTCGCGGTGCTGGCGATGGCCGCGCTGGTCCTGATCCTGCTGCGGCAGATTTTGGTCAAGCTGCATTCGCGCCTGCAGATCGCGTTGATCGAGACGTTCCAATCCGACAAGAACGAGCACTGACCTTCGGCGCACGTGGCAACTGCGGCGCATCCATCCGGACACGCCGCAGCACACCGCCATATCGACAACCATCAGTTCATGGTCACGCGCGTAGCGTTGACTACACCTTTCACGCCACCGAGCACAGTTGTTCCATCCGGTGCGTATTGGGTGAGCGAGAACGCACCGCTGAAACTGTTTCCGGTAATGTCGACTTTCACCTGTTCCTGGATGTTGGTCGGCCCGACGAACACTGTCGGTTTGCCGGTGTCCGGATCGAAATCCCACGACAACGCCCAGTGGTTGAGGCTGTAGTTCGACCAGTTCTGCTGTTCCCACACGCCCTCGCAAAAGCTGCCGGTCGCCGGCGGCCTGCCGGAATTCATGAGCTCGGTGCCATCCTCATGCCAGATCTGGAATCCGGCATCAATGGGCGTGCCGTCCGGCGGCCCGTTCGTGCCGTTGCCTTTCGCCGTGAAGGCGAACCTCCACATGCCGACGATCGGCCGGAGCAGGCCGACTCCGGCGAAACTCGCCGCCTTCGGTCCGCTCGCGGCCGGTACCGCGCCTGCCGCCATCGCGGCGATTTCGGCACTCGGCAGGGCCGGTGCCGCCCACGCCGTATTGGAAGTTCCCTTCAAGCTCGGCGCCGAGCAGGCGTTGGCCCGCGTTGCCAGTCCTGCCTGCAGCAGGCACGCCGATATCGCAAGTGCAATCGCCAATTTTCTCGTATTCATTTCGCATCTCCCGAATTGCCGCATTGGATTGTGCAAACGCAGGCGACGGGTTTCGTCCGCTCGGATGCGTTCGCCCCATGACAGGAGATCTTTCCTGTCTGTCGAATGATTTCGGGAATGGCGCGTGCGAATTACGTGGGCACGCGCCCGCGAACCTGCGGGTCGCAAGTGGAAACGATGCGGAATCGGCAAGGCCCGCGCACGGGCCCGCCAGCGGCGCGGTTACTTCGCGTTGACGAACGCGAGGGTCATGTCCAGCATGCGGTTGGAGAAACCCCACTCGTTGTCGTACCAGCTCAGCACTTTCACGAGCGTTCCTTCCATCACGCGCGTCTGCGTCGAATCGTAGATCGACGACAGTGGATTGTGGTTGAAGTCCACCGACACCAGCGGCTTGGTGTTGACGCCAAGGATGCCCTTGAGCTTGCCTTCGCTCGCTTCCTTCACCGCGGCATCGATTTCTTCCTTGCTCGTCGCGCGTTTGGCGACGAAGGAGAGGTCGACCACCGACACGTTGATCGTCGGCACGCGCATGGCGAAGCCGTCGAGCTTGCCGTTCAATTCCGGCAACACCAGGCCGACCGCGGCGGCGGCGCCGGTCTTGGTCGGGATTTGCGACATCGTCGCGCTGCGCGCGCGGCGCAGGTCCTTGTGATAGACGTCGGTCAGCACCTGGTCGTTCGTGTAGGCGTGGATCGTGGTCATGAGGCCATGCACGATGCCGATCTTCTCGTGCAGCACCTTGGCCAGTGGGGCAAGGCAGTTCGTCGTGCACGAGGCATTGGAGATGACCGTGTGTGCCGCCTTGAGCTGGTCGTGGTTGACGCCCATCACGAACGTGCCGTCCACGTCCTTGTCGCCCGGCGCGGAGATGATCACCTTTTTCGCGCCAGCCGCGATGTGCGCACCGGCCTTCGCCTTGGACGTGAACAGGCCGGTACTTTCCAGCACCACGTCGACGCCCAGGTCCTTCCACGGCAGCTTGGCCGGATCGCGTTCGGCGCAGACCTTGATGCGGTCGCCCTTGACGATCAGATCGCCGCCATCGACGCCGACCTCGTGCGGAAACTTGCCGTGCGCGGTGTCGTACTGGGTCAGGTGCGCATTCGTCTCGGCGTCGCCCAGATCGTTGACCGCGACCACCTTGATTTCATGCGTGCGGTTCGCCTCGTACAGCGCGCGCAGGATGTTGCGGCCGATGCGGCCATAACCGTTGATCGCGACTTTCACCGTCATGAATGGCTCCGATACGCCAAGGAAAAACGTATTGTAGCGCAAGCCAATCTGGGGCCGCGGTTACAATCCGGCATCCCGGAGAAAGCCAATGCCCTACACGCCCATCCTCGCCACGCTCGGTTACGTGCTGTCGCCGGATCGCCGCCGCGTGCTGATGATCCACCGCAACGCGCGCGCGGACGACCACCAATTGGGCAAGTACAACGGCCTTGGCGGCAAGCTCGAAGCGGACGAGGACGTCTTCGCCGGCATGCGTCGCGAGATCCGCGAGGAAGCCGGGATCGAATGCGACGAGCTGCAACTGCGCGGCACGATCAGCTGGCCCGGCTTCGGCAAGCATGGCGAGGATTGGTTTGGATTCCTCTTCGTCGTGCCGCGCTTCACCGGCACGCCGCTGCAAGGCAACGCCGAAGGCACGCTAGAATGGGTGGATATCGAAAAAATTTCCGGCCTGCCCCTGTGGGAAGGCGACAGGAATTTTTTGCCGCTGGTGTTCGATGCCGATCCGCGGCCGTTCCACGGGATCATGCCGTACCGCGACGGGCACATGCTGAGCTGGAACTACTCGCGCATCTGACCCGTCAGCGCAGCGATTTCACCGCCGCCACGACCGCGTCGACGGTAAAGCCGAATTCCTTGAACAGCGCATCGGCCGGGGCGGAGGCGCCGAACGTGTCGATGCCGACGACATGGCCATCAAGACCGACATACTTGCGCCAGAAATCGGTGACACCGGCTTCGATGGCAACGCGTTTGCGGCATGCCGGTGGCAACACGGCATCGCGATACGCCAGCGGCTGCCGGTCGAAAAGGTTCGTGCACGGCATGGAGACGACGCGCGCCACAATGCCCTCGGCTTCCAGGGCGTCGGCGGATTGCACCGCAAGGCCGACTTCTGAACCGGTGGCGATCAGGATCACATCCGGCTTGCCGTTCCTCGCCTCGCGCAGCACGTAGCCGCCGAATTCGATCGCGGCGATTTGGGCCGGTGTGCGCGGCTGGTGCGCAAGATTCTGGCGCGAGAAGACCAGGCACGAC
>DATJIL010000179.1:0-3505 GCA_035493385.1 Rudaea sp. | reverse complement strand
CTTCGTACAGGCCGACGCGCACGCGCGCCAGTACGCGCATGCCGTCGGCCGGCTTGAAGCGCAGGTACGCGCTGCGCGGCTTGAACATCGCGCAGCGTACCGCGGCTTGCGCGTCCTTGAGCGCGAAGTACATATGGCCGGACGCGGCGCGCACGAAGTTCGAGATTTCGCCCTCGACCCAAATCAGCGGAAACGCGTCTTCGAGCAGGTTGCGCGCCAGGCGCACGAGCTGGCTCGGGGAAAAGATTTCCCGCTCCGTGGTCTGGACGGCTGGTGTTTCTGGCATGGGAGGAAACGAAGTGACTGGAAGCCGAGGTTACTCCGCACACCAGCGGAATGCCAAACGGGATTTTCGCGGCAGATTGCGCGAGGTCACGCCGTGGCGCCGGGCGCCACGGCGCATGTTCAATGTGGCGGGGCGCTGGTTGAATTCGCCGAAGCGGGTTCTTGCGCCGTCTGCGCGGCGGGCAGCAGGCGCTTGTTTTCCGGTGAATCGTCGACGAACCAGGGCTTGCCGTCCTTGTCCAGGTACAGGCGCTGCATCTCCTCCAGATGGAACGGGCGCGAACCGATGCGGCCGAAGACGGCGATCTGGTTGCCGGATTCGTCCACCGCGCGATCGCGCTCGAGGCCGCGCGACAGCGACAACGCCGGTTTCTTCGTCGGATACCAGGCGATCAGTTGCGGCTTGGGTTCCGGCGAGAAACCGTAGAAGTTCGGCTGTGACTCGGGACTGGTGAGCTGGATCACCTTGAGGCCGTTTTTGCCGTCGGCGACGTAGGCGAACAGCGAGGCGTTCGTGGTGCCGACGACGACGTCGCGCGCGTCGTCGATTTTTCCGCCGGCATTGAACATCTGGTAGACGAACGGATGTTCCGGCCGCGTCACGTCGATGATCGCGATGCCGTCTGCGCCGTCGGCGACGTAGGCGTAGGTACGCGCGACGTGCAGCTTGTGCGCGTGGCGCAGCGGCACGAAAGCCGATTTCACCTCATCCGGGCGATCCGGATGCGTCACGTCCACGACGTGGAAGCCGTCCAGCGCGGTCACGAAAAGGTAGCGGAACTGCACCTGCGCGGCCTGCGCACCGGCGATGGCGATCGTCGCCAGGTATTTCGGCTTGAGCGGATCGCTCATGTCGAGCACGACCACGCCCTTGTCGGTGGACACATAGAACGTGTCGCCGGCAATGGCGAGGTGGCGCGCGCCGTCGAGCACGCCGTTCTCGTTCCAGGTGAGCTGGCGCTTGAGGAAATTGTTGCGCGGCTCGCCGTCGGTGAGGGTTTCGATGTCGGTGGCGATCAGGCCTTCCACCGCGTCGGTGATGAAGGCGTACTTGTAAATCGGCGCCATCGGCTGCTCTTCGTTGTCCTTGCGCATCAGCTCGCCGACATTGCGGTTGGGCGCGACCGGCTGCGTGGTGGCGAGCACGACGCAGGTCGCGTTCTTGCTGGCGATGTGCGTGTCCTGGCCGAGCGCCGAGAACGGCGCGGTGACGAGTTTCTCGGAAAAGCCCTTGTTCGCCACGCTGGCCACGTCGTACACGCGCATGCCCTTGGCACCTTCGGCGACGTACAGGTATTCGCCGCGCAATTGCAGGCATTGCGCGTCGCCGGCGTTGTGCTCGGCCGCGTGCTGCAATTTCTGGCCGCGGGCTTCGTGCGCCTTGTACCAGTCGGGATAGGCGTACTTCTGCAGGTAACTGCCGATTACCGCCTGCGGCTCGTCCCATTCGGTGACCTGCACCGCGCCGACGCCGCCGTTTTCGCCGACCCAGGCGTGATAGCCGATGAAGTCGACGAACTTGGTGCCGAGCAGCAGCAGTTGCGACATGATCGCGTTGTTGTCGTTGGATTTCGCCAGATGGCAGTCGTCGCACTGCTTGGTTTCGGTCTTGCGTTCGGTATGCGGATAGTGCGGCGCGAACGCCTGCGAGGAGTAACCCGAGGCCGCGATCGGCGGCTGCTGCACGTAGATCTTCTCGCGGTTGATGTTCGTGGACGACAGCACCAGCGCCGAGGACGAGCGCACCGGCGCGATCTTGTGATCCTTGACGTCGCCGTGCACGCCGAGCTGGAACATCTGGTCGCGCGCGACCTGTGGATTGTAGGTGGCGAAGTTGCGCGTGAAGCCGCCTTCGTATTTGTGCCGTTCGGTTTTCCAGTTCGCCTGGATGGGCAGGTGGCAGCCGCCGCAACTCGTCGTCCACGAGGTGTGGCAGGCGTAGCAGAGCATCTTGTCTTCGTTGTGCGCGCGCTGCGCCTTGGGCACGTCCGCGCCGAATTTCATCGCATCCGGATTGTCGGACACGGTGTGCGCCTGCGTCGCCTTGGCGTCGTACATCGGCGACTTCGGATCGGCGCTGTCCTTGGTCAGCGTCATCATCCATTCCAGTCCCGGCGTCACCGCCGAGCGCTGGATGAGTTTGCCGTCGACCCACTCGAAGCGCTTCTTCCCGTCGGGGTTGCGGATCAACAACAAGTCGCGGCCGTAGGGCCCGGCCGCCGGGCCGGACGTCTTCAGCGTCGGATACGCATCGACCGTGCCGTGGCAATCCTGGCACTGGATTTCCACGGCACCCATGACCTCGGCCTTGACGTAGCCGTTGCCGTGGTTGTCCTGCGAAAAGTGGCAATCCACGCACTGCATGCCCACGTCGACGTGGATCGATTGCAGGTGCACGGCCTTCCTGAATTTTTCCGGGTCGTCGTTGGCGACGATGGCGCGGCTCTTGTCGAGCAGATCGCCCTTGCGGTCGCGCGCGTACACGGCGCGGAAGTTCCAGCCGTGGCCGTGGTAGTCGGCGAACTGGGTGTCCTTGAGTTGCGGATTGAGCAGGGAGACGTCCTTGGAAAAGTTCGGATCGCCCCATTTGCCGCGGATCGCCGCTTCCTCGGGATTGCGGTCGAGGATCTTGCGTTGCTCTTCGGCGCTAGGATATTTCTGCTGCTTCGGCCACATGGCCGGCGCGTCGGACTCGTAGTCCCACATCGTGTAACCGAGCATGGTGTTGATGAACATGTTCGGCTGGTGCATGTGGCAGATCATGCACTGGCTGGTCGGGATCTGGCGCGTGAACTCGTGCTTGAGCGGATGGCCGGATTCGGCGTGCGAAATGGTCGGGTCGGCTTCCTGCGAGAGGCCCGTATTGCCGTACTTGGCGTAGATCGCCGAATGGAAAGTGTCGCGGTCGTTCGCGTAGACGACGTGGCAGGCCGAGCAGCCGGACGAGCGGTAGTCGCCCGGATTGTCGTTCGTGCCGAGCATCCAGATGAAAGGGTCGTTCAGGCGCGTCTTGACGACGTTGAGCACCGGAATCGCCACGCGCGATCCCGTGCCGGGACCGCGGTTGGACTGGCGGATATCCGGGCGGCCGGGCTCTTCCAGGCGTTGCAGCAGGCCGGCTTCGCCGGGCAGGCCGATCTCCGGGAACGTGGTGGCGATGTTGCGACCGCCACGTTCGAATACGCGAAAGATGTCGCCGGGCGGCGTGATTTCCCAGGCC
>DATJIL010000178.1:0-6691 GCA_035493385.1 Rudaea sp. | reverse complement strand
ATTCCGGGCAAGCAGCAAAACGCGCTCCTCGAACAGGTCGTGCGCCATGCAATCCCGGCTGATTGCGGAGGTTTCCTCATTGCCGCCCACGCGCGGCAATCCCCTACCGGTGGACAGCCACTCGAATGAAACATCGGTAATCTTTGCGATTGCAATCAGGTTCGCCGCGCTTGGCGATGTTCCATGCGGCCGTTCCCACTGCACCGCCGCGCTGGCGCTGACCCCCACCTTGCGCGCCAGTTGCGCCCTGCTAAGGCCCAACGCTTCCCGTGCCCGCCGGATGCGTTCCCGCAAGGGCGGCGCAGAATGATGACCAGCAGTGATTTTTCTTTTCATACAAAAGAATTGCTTACCCCTATTAGCTTAGCTTCACATTCTAGCTCAACAGTCGGCCATGGATGGACTCTCCACCGAATTTCCTCTTGGACGAATATACTGATCAAGCTACGACTCCAGACCCGTCATGTCGACCACCCCCGACAACCCAACCGCCACCCCCTCTACCCGCCTGATCATCGTCAGCGGCATGTCGGGTTCGGGCAAGACCATCGCGTTGCGCGCGCTGGAGGACATGGATTACTACTGTGTCGACAACCTGCCTGGCGCGCTGTTGCCGGCCTTCGTCGACGAGGCGATGCGCGCCGGCGTGCATCCGCGCCTGGCGGTGGGCATCGACGTGCGCAACCGGCCGCAGGAACTGGGCCGGCTGCCGGCGATCCTTGCCGATCTGGCCCGGCGCGACATCGAACTGCGCCTGATCTTTTTCGACGCCCGCGACGAGGTGCTGCTCAAGCGCTATTCGGATACGCGCCGGCGCCATCCACTCACCGGCGAGGGCGTTTCGCTCGGGGACGCGATCGCACGCGAGCGCGTGCTGCTCGAGCCGGTCAAGGCCGTCGCCGAGCGCAGCATCGACACCAGCGACCTGAACGTGCACCAGTTGCGCCGCTTGATCGCCATGGAGCTGGGCATGGCCGGCGGGCCGCTGTCGTTGCTGTTCGAATCCTTCGCCTACAAACGCGGCGTGCCGGCGGATGCGGATTTCGTTTTCGATGCGCGCTGCCTGCCGAATCCGCACTGGGAGGCGTCGCTGCGACCGCTGTCCGGGCGCGACGCCGCGGTGCGTGCCTGGCTCGAAGGCAAGCCAGACGTGGGTCGATACCTCGCCCAAGTCCGCGATTTCCTCGATGCCTGGCTGCCGCGCTTCGAGGCCGAGAACCGCTCCTACGTGACGATCTGCATCGGCTGCACCGGCGGACGCCACCGCTCGGTGTACCTGGCCGAGCAACTCGCCGCGCATTTCCGCACCGCGCGCGAACAGGTGCTGACCTTCCACCGGGAGCTGGAATGAGCGTCGGTATACTTTTACTCACCCACGAGGCGATGGGCGATGCGCTGATCGCCACTGCGCGTCACATCCTCGGCCGCATGCCGCTGATGCTGGAGGCACAGGCGATTCCGCCCGGCAGCGACGTGGATGCCGCGCTGCGCGACGCCGCCGCGCGCGTGCGCAAACTCGATTCCGGCGAAGGCGTGCTGGTGCTCACCGATGTCTACGGCGCCACGCCGAGCAATGTCGCGCAACGCCTGACCGAACTCGGACTCGAGGTGCGCCGCGTCTCCGGCCTGAACCTGCCGATGCTGCTGCGCACGCTCAATTATCCGGAGCAGGCACTGGCCGAACTGGCACAGACCGCAGCCAATGGTGGCCGCGCGGGAATCGTCGAACATGGTTGAAAAGGAAGTGACTATCACCAACAAACTCGGCCTGCACGCCCGCGCCTCGGCCAAGCTCGTGCAACTGCTGCAGGGCTTCAAGAGCAATGCGTGGCTGATTCATCGCGGCCGCGAGATCAACGCGAAAAGCATCATGGGCGTGATGATGCTTGCTGCCGGCATCGGTCAGAGCATCACGCTGCGCACCGACGGGCCGGACGAATCCGCCGCGCTGGATGCAATGTTGGATTTGTTCGCGCGCAAATTCGACGAGGGTGCATGAGTAGCCGTTTCGTCATCGGTGGAACTTCAGCAGCGCGCGGGATGGCGCTGGGACGTGCGCGCCTCGTGCAGCCCAGCCAGATCCGCGTCGACGAGCGTCCGCTGGCGGAAAACGAGATCGAAGCCGAAGTCGAACGCCTGCGCCTCGCGCTGGATACGGCACGTAACGAACTCAAGGTGCTGCGCGAAAAACTGCATGGCGCGCTGGCGCGCGAGGTCGGCGAATTCATCGACGCGCACAGCCTCATTCTCGACGATCCGGAACTCACCGAAGGCCTGTACGCACTGATCCGCAAGGGCCGCTACCGCGCCGGCCTGGCGCTGAAGATGCAGCGCGACCGCCTCGCCGCTGCGTTCGACGCCATCGACGATCCTTATTTCCGCAGCCGCCGCGAAGACATCGATCACGTCGTCGGCCGCGTGCAAGCCGTGCTCAACCGCGACACCACGCGTGCCGAACGCCAGATCGCCTCGCGCGTGGGCACCATCCTCGTCGGCGACACGATCGCGCCGGCTGAAGTCGCGCACCTGACCGAGCACGGCGTGCTCGGACTCGTCACGACTGGCGGCAGTCCACTGTCGCACAGTGCGATCCTGGCGCGCAGCCTGCGCCTGCCGATGGTGGTCGGCGCGCGCGAGGCGCTGGAACGCATCGCCGAAGACGACTTGCTGCTGGTCGACGGCGGCTCCGGCGAGATCGTCGCCCACCCGACCGCGCAGGACCTGAGCCGCTACCGGCAGTTCCAGCGCGAACAGGTGCGCAGCCTGGATCTGCTCGCGCGCTTCAAGCATGCGCCATCGCTCACCAGCGATGGTATACATATCCACTTGTTCGCCAATGCGGAAATGCCAGCCGACCTGGCCCAGGCGCGTGCCTGCGGCGCCGAGGGCGTGGGCCTGTACCGCACCGAATTCCTGTTCCTGCAACGCCGCGAACTGCCGGACGAGGAGGAGCAATTTGCCGCTTACCGCAACGTCGTGCTGGCAATGGGCGGCGCGCCGGTGACGATCCGCACGCTCGACCTCGGCGCGGACAAGGCCGACGCCACCGGCCTGGCGCTCGCCGCCGAGCCGAATCCCGCGCTCGGCGTGCGCGGCGTGCGCCTCGCCCTGCGCCGTCCGGCGGTGTTCACGGCGCAATTGCGCGCTATCCTCCGCGCCGGCGCGTTCGGGCCGGTGCGTATCCTCGTGCCGATGGTCACGAGCGCGAGCGAAGTCGTCGAAGTACGCGGCCTGATCGAGTCTTGCGCGCGCGAGCTGCGCAGCAGCGGACACGAAATCACCGACCACTACGAACTCGGCGCCATGATCGAGGTACCCGCCGCGGCGATCGCGCTGCCCACGCTGATTCGGCACGTGGATTTCATCGCCATCGGCACGAACGATTTGACTCAGTACCTACTCGCCGTGGATCGCAACAACGATGCGCTCGGCGACCTCTACGATCCGCTGCATCCGGCCGTGCTCAAGCTGCTCGCGCAGATCATCGCCACCAGCGCGCGTGCGAAGAAGCCCGTCACCCTGTGCGGCGAGATGGCCGCCGATGTTCGCTGCACGCCGCTGCTCATCGCGCTCGGCCTGACCGGATTTTCCATGCACCCGAGCTCGCTGCTCGAAGTGCGCCAGGCCGTCGCCGCCAGCGATCACGCGCGCCTGCGCAAGCTTGCGCCGCGCCTGCTGCGCGCGCAGACGAAGGCGGGGATAGAGCGGGTATTGGGGAATGCGGGCGCGCGCCAGAAGGCATAGCTGCCACGTCTTGTGGCATCCTTCGCGTTTGCCGAGCTCCGCGTGACGGAATGAAAATGCCATCTCTTTTTTCCGCAGCGGATGCCATTTCGCCATCGAACTCGAGCCCGAACTCACATCGGTCCTGGCGATGGCTTCGCGTCGGCGCAAGCGTTGTGGCGTGCGCACTCTTCCTCGGCTCTGCCTTTGTCTATGCCTGGACCGCGCTATGTGCTGAAGTCAACTTCGCCTGGCGCCAACCCATGCTTGACCAATGGCGGCTCTACCACACTTTTTTGTCGCTGCCATTCCCCGAAAACGTCCTGCAGCTCGAAAACGGCCACCGGCCAATTTTTCCGAATCTGATTCGAGTCGCCGAGATTCATTGGTTCGCCGCCGACCAGCGCCTGCAGATCGTCTGTGGTGCCGTGTTCGCGTTTCTCTCTGCCGCAATAATCACCTTCGTCACACTGCGCGAAAGATCCGTTCCATTTGTCGCACGTTGCGCCGGAACAATGCTTGCCGTCATCGGCGTGCTTTGGCTGGCAAATTCTCGAATGCTGCTTCACGGCAACGAATCGGTCCACACATATCTGCTGACCCTGTGCGTGACGAGTGCGGGTCTTTTCGTGCATCGTGCCCGCCGAAACGGTGCGCTGGCATGGATGATTGCTGCCGCCACCGCCTGTGTGGTCGCGATGTTCTGTTTCGGCCCCGGTGCGGCGAGCTTCGTTTCCATCGTGCTCCTGGCGTTGATCATGCGGTTGCCGGCACGCTGGCTGTTCGTGCCGTTCGCAATGCTTACCGGCTGCCTTGTCCTGTATGTCCTCGTGTTGCCAGGGAGTCAGGGTGTAAGACACATGCTGGATGTCCGTCCCTTGGAAAGCCTGCGCATCATGGCGCAGTGGCTTTCGTCGCCGTGGATCAACGGCTGGCTCGGGCTGGCCGATCCACAAGCGGCATGGGTGGTATTGGACAAGCCCGCGATCACGAGCCATGTGTTGCGCAGCAGTGCGAATGCACTCGCCGGCGCGACCGGGGTGTCCTGGCGCGGTTTGGGAATTGCGATCGGCTTCGCCGGAATTTCGCTATTCACCGCACGCGTCGCGATTGCGCTTTGGCGCGGCGTGCGCACGCTCACGGCCTGGGAATCCGTCGCCATTGGAATGGGTTCGTTCGCCTTGTGCAGTGCCGCGATTTTCGCGGTTGGCAGACTCGATTATCTGCAAACGTATCCGGATCAGGTTTACGCCGATCGCTACATGGTTTGGCCCAGCCTGTTCTGGTGTGCGTTGGCGTTGCTTGTGACATTCGACCTCGCGCATTCGCCGAGAAGATATGCGCAATTCGCAGGAATTTGTTTTCTCGTCGCGATGCCTTTCGCGTTATGGCCGGCCCATCGTCAAGGCGTCGCGTGGGCCAGCATCGTCTATCGAAACGCGCAGGAATCGGCCGCGGCTGCGCGCAGCGGCGTCTATGATTCTGACAAATTCCCCGACAACGCAGCAGCGTGGAAGCCGACCGTGCTTGCGACGCTCAACCTGCTGCGGCGCGAGCACTTGGCCATGTTTGCCGACCCGATGTGGGAAATGGTCGGTAAACCATGTCCTTGGTCGATTGCGGACGGCAAAAATGTCTCTGTCCAAGCTGCCATCGCATCGCGTGGCACGGACGGCATCGATGGAACCGCTTTCGCGAGCGTGAGTGGAGTGGTATCCAGCGGCATCGCGCAGATTCAAAAGAGCGGGCAGATCGCGATTATCGATTCGAATGACGTGATCGTGGGTCTTGCCGAATTCAGCCAACTCAAACCAGGCAGCGCCGCTCTACGTTTCGATGCGCCTCGCAAGCGTGGGTTCGATGGTTATATCCGCCATTTCGATCCGCACGGGATTTACACCCTCGTCTGGCTCGTGCCGGACATGCGGCAGGCGATTCGCCTGACGTCGGTTACGGTTCCGAAATGAGCATCGCGGGTTCGGCGTATCGATCGGGTAGTCCGGCAATGATCTTGCATGCTGGTCAGGGTGCATTTGTGTTCCTGCTGATCGCCTTTCTCATCGGCTTGCCGCTCATCCTCAACCCCGGCTACTTCAGCAGCGATGAACTGCAATGGCTGGCATTCGCCGACAAACCCTCGCTCGGCGACGTCCCATGGAACGCGTGGTTCGACTTCAGCCCCTTCCAATACCGACCGCTGACGTTCAACCTGTGGTTGCTGCTTTCGCACTTCATCGGCTACCACCCCATCGCGATGCATCTGGTGCGCATCGTGTTCGGACTCGTGGCAGCGTGGCTGCTGCGGTCGCTTCTGCTGCAGCTCGATGTCGCGCCACGACGTGCGACGCTGGCGTGCTGGATCTGGCTGCTGATCCCGTACACGGTCTACACCCACGGCTGGGTGGGCACGTTCGGCGATTCGCTGTACCTGATCTTCATGCTGCTCGCGCTACGCCATGCGCTGATCCTGCCGCACACGGATAGCTGGAGATCGATCATCGGCAACGCGTTGCCTGTCGCGGCATTGACCGCGCTCGCGCTCATGAGCAAGGAATCCGCGATCGTGTTTCCCGCCGCCTTGTTGATCGCCGTGTTGCTCCGTCGCGACCGCGTCGGCGTTGCCGCATTCGCCGCCTCCGCCGTCGTCGTGCTGATTTATCTGGGGTTGCGCCTGCAGACGATCCTGTTTCCGCACGTTGCGACGTTCGGTTACCACTGGAGCTTCGCCAACATTCCGGCGCGATTTGCCGAGTACACCGTCTTCCCGTTTCTGGTCGGACACTTCGAAGTGATTGCCAGCCGCACGCATCTGGCGAACTGGCCGGCCCTGCTCGGCCTGGGCATCGTCTTGTCGGCATCGCTCGGCGCGGGTTGGCGTCGCGGTCTGGTTTTCTGGATCGGCTGGATCGCCGCGCTCGGACCGGTTTTGATCCTCGACGACGCCTACAACCAGTACGCGTATCTGGCC
>DATJIL010000177.1:0-6078 GCA_035493385.1 Rudaea sp. | reverse complement strand
CGTCGGCCTGCCGCGCGCCGGCTCCACCCTGATCGAGCAGATCCTCGCCAGCCACCCGCTGGTGGAAGGCACGATGGAGCTGCCCGAGCTCATCTCGCTCACGCGCGTGCTGCGCGAGCGCACCGGCAGCCGCGCGCCCGGCGCGTACCACGACGCGCTGGCGCAGTGTTCGCGCGAGGAACTGCGTGAACTGGGCGAGTCCTACCTGGACGGCACGCGCATCCACCGCAAGCTCGACCGCCCGTTCTTCATCGACAAGATGCCGAACAACTTCGCGCACGTCGGGCTGATTCATCTCATCCTGCCGAACGCAAAGATCGTCGACGCGCGCCGGCACCCGCTGGCCTGCTGTTTTTCCGGCTTCAAGCAGCATTTCGCGCGCGGCCAGAATTTCTGCTACGACCTCGAAGACCTCGGCCGCTACTGGTGCGACTACGCGCAGCTGATGGCGCATTTCGACGCGGTGTTGCCCGGCCGCGTGCATCGCGTGCACTACGAGGCCATGGTCGCCGATACCGAAATGCAAGTGCGGCAACTGCTCGACTACTGCGGCCTGCCGTTCGACGATGCCTGCCTGCGCTTCTTCGAAAACGCGCGGCCGGTGCGCACGGCCAGTTCCGAACAGGTGCGCCAGCCGATCTACCGCGACGGCGTCGACCAGTGGCGGCATTTCGAGCCTTGGCTAGCTCCGCTCAAGGCCGCGCTCGGAAACGCGCTCGAAGCGTATCCATATGCGTGAGCTTCAAACCGATGCTCGTTACGTTCACGGACGGACTTCAGGAAAAACAACCACACCGAGGGGTTCAGCACCATGAGAAAAATCCACAGCACCCGATCCGGCCGCCGGCATGCGTTCGTTGCGCGCCTGCCGCTGGCAGCCGCCATCCACCTGGCCTGCTTCGCGCCCGCGTTTGCCATCGACGCCGACCAGAATCAAGCGCCGGCGACGACATCCGCCGACAACGCCAAGGCGAAGAAGGCTTCGCACGAACTGCAGACAATCACGGTGACCGCGCAAAAGCGCACCGAGAACGCACAGGACGTGCCGATCAGCATGGACGTGCTCAGCACCGACACGCTGCAGCAGATGAACGTCGCCGATATGCACGACTACGTCAAGCTGCTGCCGAGCGTGGCCATCCAGAGCCTGTACCTGGGCTTCTCGCAGGTCTACATGCGCGGCGTCGCCAGCGGCAGCAACGGCAACCATTCCGGGCCGCTGCCGAGCGTTGGCATCTACCTCGATGAACAACCGATCACCACGATCCAGGGCGCGCTGGACATGAACATCTACGACGTCGAACGCGTCGAAGCGCTGGCCGGCCCGCAAGGCACGCTGTACGGGGCCAGTTCCGAATCCGGCACGATCCGCATCATCACCAACAAGCCCGATCCGACGGCGTTTTCGGCCAGCGCCAGTGCCGAGCTCAATTCTGTGGACAACGGCGGCATCGGCTATGTGACCCAAGGCTACGTCAACCTGCCGATCTCCTCGAACTCAGCGTTGCGCCTGGTCGGCTGGAGCAAGACCGACGCCGGCTACATCGACAACGTCCACGGCACGCGCACGTATCCGAGCTCGGGCATCACGGTCAACAACACCGACCGCGTGAAGAGCAACTACAACGATGCCGACACGCGCGGCGCGCGCGCGGCGCTGAAGGTCGACCTCAACGAGGACTGGTCGATCATGCCCATGGTCGCCGGCCAGACCCAGCATGCGAACGGCATCAACGCGTTCGATCCGAACGTGGGGGATCTCAAACTCACGCATTTCTATCCGGAAAGTTTCGACGACCGCTGGGTGCAGGCGGCACTGACCGTCAAGGGCAAGATCGGCAACTTCGACCTGACTTACGCAGTGGCACACCTGAACCGCGACGACCACTATTCGCAGGACTACAGCGATTACTCGTTCTGGTATGACACCCTCGCCGGCTATGGCGCCTACATCCACGACAATGCCGGCAACCTGATCAATCCGGCGCAGCACATCCTGGGCATCGACAAGTACCGCAAGACAAGCAACGAACTGCGCATCGCATCGCCGCAGGAAAACCGCCTGCGCTTCGTCGCCGGCGTATTCGACGAGCGCCAGTCGCACGACATCAACCAGCAGTACATCATCGATGGATTGGGCTCGGACCTGTCCGTCACCGGCTGGCCGAACACGCTGTGGCTGACCCAGCAGGTGCGCAAGGACAACGACTCGGCCGTGTTCGGCGAGATGAACTTCGACTTCACCGACCGCCTCACCGGCACGATCGGTGGCCGCCACTACTGGACCGACAACGGCCTGAAGGGCTTTTACGGATTCGCGCCGGGCTACAGCACCTCGCAGGGCGAGGCCACCTGTTTCACGCCGCTGGTGCCATTCGAGGGCGCGCCGTGCTCGGACCTGGACAAGGACACCAAGGAAAACGGCACGCTCGGCAAGGTCAACCTTACCTACAAGCTCGATGCGGACAAGATGATCTACGCGACCTGGTCGCAGGGTTTCCGTCCGGGCGGCGTCAACCGGCGCGGCTCGCTGCCGCCGTACCAGTCCGACAAGCTCGACAACTTCGAATTCGGCTGGAAGACCGAATGGCTGGACCGCCATCTGCTGTGGAATGGCGCGGTGTTCCAGGAAAAGTGGAAGAACTTCCAGTTTTCCCTGCTCGGCCAGAACGGCCTGACCGAGATCAAGAACGCGAACCAGGCGCGCATTCGCGGCCTGGAAACGAGCCTGGGCTGGGCCGTCACCTACAACCTGACCGTGTCGGCCGGGCTGGCGTTGTACGATGCGGTGCTGACCCAGAATTACTGCGGCACCACGGACGCCAACGGCAATCCGATTACCGACTGCACCGATCCGCAGGCGCCTTCGGGCACGCGCCTGCCACTGACCGCGCGTGAAAAGGGCAACATCACCGCCCGCTACAGCTTCGATTTCCACGGCATGGACAGTTATTTCCAGGCCGCGGGATTCTTCGAAGGCCGGCGCGGCACCGACCTGCGCCTGCACGAGAACGCGATCATCGGCGACATGCCCGGTTACGGTACGGTGGACCTATCCACGGGTTTCAAGAAGAACCTGTGGTCGTTCGACTTCTACCTGAAGAACGCGTTCGACAACCGCGGCCAGCTCGCGCGCTACGCCGAATGCGCGACCGACACCTGCGGCGCGCAGACCTACATCGTGCCGGTGCAGCCGCGCACGATCGGCGTGCGCGTCACCCGCGATTTTTGAGCGTGGCTTCTGGTTGACGCAAAAAAGCCCGGCGCAATGCCGGGCTTGTTGTTTCAGGCTTTGTGGAACACTAGCCGACCGCTTGCCGCATCCACCGCAATCGTGTCGCCGGGCTGGAACTGCCCTTCGAGTATCGCCTTTGCCAGCGGATTTTCGAGCTGCTGCTGGATCGCACGCTTGAGCGGACGCGCGCCGTAGACCGGATCGAAGCCGATGTTGCCAAGCAGGTCGAGCGCCTTGTCCGACAATGTCATCGACAACTGACGTTCGGCTAGGCGCTTGGCCAGATATTGCGTCTGGATGCGCGCGATCTGGCGAATCTGCGTCTTGTCGAGCGCGCGGAACACGACGATCTCGTCCAGTCGATTGATGAACTCGGGGCGGAAGTGCGCCTGCACGACGCCCATCACCGCCGCCTTCATCTTGGTGTAGTCTTCTTCCGAATCGCCCGTATACTCGTGGATCTGCGCCGAGCCGAGGTTGCTCGTCATCACGATCACGGTGTTGCGGAAGTCTACGGTGCGGCCCTGGCCGTCGGTGAGACGCCCGTCATCGAGCACCTGCAACAGCACGTTGAACACGTCGTGGTGCGCTTTCTCGACCTCGTCGAGCAGGATCACGCTGTACGGGCGCCGGCGCACGGCCTCGGTGAGATAGCCGCCTTCCTCGTAGCCGACATAGCCCGGCGGCGCGCCGATCAGGCGCGCGACCGAATGTTTCTCCATGAATTCGCTCATGTCGATGCGCACCAGTGCCTCGGTCGAATCGAACAGGAATTCCGCGAGCGCCTTGCACAATTCGGTTTTGCCCACGCCAGTGGGACCGAGGAACAGGAACGAGCCGTTCGGCCGGTTCGGATCGGACAGCCCCGCGCGTGAGCGCCGGATCGCATCCGCCACCGCGTGCACGGCCTCGTCCTGGCCGACGACGCGCTTGTGCAACTCGTCTTCCATGCGCAGCAGCTTGTCGCGTTCGCCTTCGAGCATCTTCGACACCGGAATGCCCGTCCAGCGCGACACGACCTGCGCGATCTCTTCGGCGGTCACGCGCTGCTGCAGGAGCTTGAAACCCTTGGCCTCGGTTTCCTGTGCGGCGTGCAGCTGCTTCTCCAATTGTGGAATTTTCCCATATTGGATTTCCGCGACCTTGGCCAGGTCGCCATGGCGCTGCGCGGATTCGATCTCGGCACGCGCCGCCTCGATCTGTTCCTTGATCTTCGTGGTGCCCTGCACCGCCGCCTTCTCGGCCTTCCACACCTCATTGAGGTCGGAAAACTCGCGGTCGAGCTTGGCAATCTCGGATTCGAGATCGGACAGGCGCTTCTTCGATTCGGCGTCCTTTTCCTTCTTCAACGCTTCGCGCTGGATTTTCAACTGGATCAGGCGGCGTTCGAGACGATCCAACTCTTCCGGCTTGGAGTCGATCTCCATGCGGATGCGCGAAGCGGCCTCGTCCATCAGGTCGATGGCCTTGTCCGGCAACTGGCGGTCGGTGATGTAGCGGTGCGACAGCGTCGCCGCGGCAACGATGGCGGGGTCAGTGATTTCCACGCCATGATGCACGGCGTAGCGCTCCTTCAGGCCGCGCAGGATCGCGATGGTGTCCTCGACACTCGGCTCACCCACGAACACCTTCTGGAAGCGGCGCTCCAGCGCGGCGTCCTTCTCGATGTACTTGCGGTATTCGTCAAGCGTGGTCGCGCCGACGCAATGCAGCTCGCCGCGCGCGAGCGCGGGCTTGAGCATGTTGCCCGCGTCCATCGAACCTTCCGCCTTGCCGGCGCCGACCATGGTGTGCAACTCATCGATGAAAAGGATGATGTTGCCTTCCTCTTTCGCGAGGTCTTTCAGCACGGCCTTCAGGCGTTCCTCGAACTCACCACGGAACTTCGCACCCGCGATCAGCGCACCCATGTCGAGCGACAGCACGCGGCGACCCTTGAGGCCTTCCGGAACCTCGCCGTTCACGATGCGCTGGGCCAGGCCTTCCACGATCGCGGTCTTGCCAACGCCCGGCTCGCCGATCAACACCGGATTGTTCTTGGTGCGCCGCTGCAGCACCTGGATGACGCGGCGGATTTCCTCGTCGCGACCGATCACGGGATCGAGCTTGGACTTCTCGGCGCGCGCGGTCAGGTCGATCGTGTATTTTTCCAGCGCCTGGCGCTGGTCTTCAGCATTTTCGTTTTCCACTTTTTCGCCTCCGCGCATGCGTTCGATGGCGCTTTCCAGGTTCGCCTTGTTCGTGCCGGAATCCTTCAACGCGCGGCCGACCTCACCCTTGTCGTCCAACGCGGCGAGCACGAACAACTCGCTGGCGATGAATTGATCGCCACGCTGCTGCGCCAGCTTGTCGGTCAGGTTGAGCAGGCGCGTCAGGTCGTTGGAAACGTTGATGTTGCCCTCTTGACCTGCGACTTTCGGCAGCTTGTCCAGCGCCTGTCCGATACGGGTGCGCAAGCTCGGTACGTTCACGCCGGCCTGCGCGAGCAGGGGCACGGTCGAGCCACCCTGCTGGTCGAGCAAGGCGGCCATGAGGTGCGCCGGCTCGAGCATGTTGTTGTCGCGCCCGACAGCCAGGCTTTGCGCGTCGGCCAGCGCCTGCTGGAAGCGGGAAGTGAGCTTGTCCATTCGCATGGGGTCACCCTGAGAGGAAGACGGCCGGACGGCCGCGAGATGTCCCGTTTATGCGGTTTGGACCGCTTCGTTTCAAGCGTGGCGGGACGTCTTTTGCAGCCAGATCAGGCTCGCCATGCGCCCACTCTTCGCCCCATCGCGGCGCCAGGAATAGAACCGCGCATCGGCGAAGGTATCGAACCCACTACCGTAAATGCGAGTCACGCCAAG
>DATJIL010000176.1:0-8798 GCA_035493385.1 Rudaea sp. | reverse complement strand
GAACGCACCGACACGGTCGAGCTGCGCCTCGTCGAGAAACGCGAGCATCTCCTCAAACTCGCTTTCGGTTTCGCCGGGAAAGCCGACGATGAAGGTGCTGCGTATCGTGAGATCCGGACACACGGCTCGCCACGCCTTGATGCGCTCAAGCACTTTGCTGCTGGAACCTGGGCGCTTCATCAGCTTGAGGATGCGCGGACTGGCGTGCTGAAACGGAATGTCGAGATACGGCAGGATCTTGCCTTCCGCCATCAGCGGAATCACCTCGTCCACGTGCGGATACGGATACACATAGTGCAGGCGCACCCACGCGCCCAACTCGGCAAGTCCCGCGCACAGTTCCGTCATGCGCGTGCGATGCGATTTGCCGCGCCATTCGCGCGCGGCGTATTTCACATCCACGCCGTAGGCACTGGTGTCCTGCGAAATCACGAGCAATTCGCGCACGCCGGACTTGACCAGCTTTTCGGCCTCAATCAACACCTCGTCGATCGGGCGCGAAACCAGATCGCCGCGCATCGACGGAATGATGCAAAAGGTGCATTTGTGATTGCACCCTTCCGAAATTTTCAGGTACGCATAGTGCTTCGGCGTGAGTTTGATGCCTTGTGCCGGCACCAGATCGAGATGAGGATCGTGCTTGCGCGGCACCTGCTTGTGCACGGCGCTCATCACGCTCGCGTAATCCTGCGGGCCGGTGATGGCGAGCACGTTCGGATGGGCCTCGCGGATCACCTCGGCGCGCTTGCCCAGGCAGCCGGTGACGATGACCTTGCCGTTCTCGGCCAGCGCCTCGCCGATCGCGTCCAGCGACTCGGTCACCGCCGCGTCGATGAAGCCGCAGGTGTTGACGACGACGACGTCCGCCGCGCCGTAGCTCGGCACGATCTCGTAGCCCTCGACCCGCAATTGGGTCAGGATGCGCTCGGAATCGACCAGCGCCTTGGGGCAGCCGAGGCTGACGAAACCGATTTTGGGCGAAACCTTGGACATGCGCGAACCGTTTTTGCTCCTGCAAAGGCGCGTAGTTTACACTTGCCCGGTTTGCGGTTCGCTGGGGAACCGCGGTCGGAGCATACAGGGCTGATCGGATGAAGACTGGCCTGACTTCGAGCCATGTGCGTTGGCTGGCGTTCGCAGCCTGCCTGTTGTCGATCGCCGCGCTCGCGAACGACACGGCCAATCCGGTTTCGTATCCGCGCGCCAATGCCGTCGCGACCATGCAATTTGTCGCTGCGCGCATTGAACGCGCCTACGCGATTTTTGCGCCCGCCTTCGTCGGTGCGCTGCCGCCACTGGCGCACGCAGCTTTCGAGCGCCAGGTTGCCTTGCTGGAATCGGTATTCAACGCGCAAAAACTTGCCGACACACATGCCGCCCGCGCGCAGGCGTTGCTCACGCGCGCTGGCGCCATCGAGGACGCCAGCGAGGTGATCACCACGCGCGCGGAGAACGCGCTGGTCAACGGCGACTACGTACTTGTCCAGCAACTTGCCCAGCAGCTGCAGGAGTTCGCGAAAACCAGCGGCAGTGAGCGCCTGGTCATGTACGTGGCGGTCTATCGCGGCCAACTGGATCGCCACCGTGGCGACCTCGATGCAGCGACCAAACGCGAACAAGGCGCGCTGGAAATGGCGCGCATGCTGCACGACGATGCGGTCGCCGCGCGTGCGCTGACGTATCTGGGCAATATTCATCGCGACCGCGGCGAATATGCGCAGGCGCTTGACCTGCAACTGCAAGCTGTCGCCATCGATGAACGCCTTGACCGGCGCGTGGCGATTACCTATCGCAACCTCGCGCAACTGTATCGCGACCTCGACGATCCGGCATCTGCCCAAGGCTATTTCGAAAAGGCCATCGCCGCGGCCAGCCGCAACGGCAATCCGAGTCGCTATGCCGAGGTGTACGGCAGCTACGCCGGATTCCTGAACGACACGCTTGACCACGCTCGGGCCTTGGTCCTGGCCCGCGAGGCGCTCGCGCTGGACGAAGTACTGGGCGACACACCCGGGACGGCCTTCGAGCAACTGGAAATCGGGCGCGCGTTGCTTGGCCTGAATCGCCCTGCCGAAGCGGTCGCCCCGCTGCAGATTGCACTCGCCATGGGCCGCGCGCTGGACCAGCACGAAATCATCGCGCGCAGCCTGCTGGCATTGGCCAATGCAGCGCTGGTCCAGGGAGATCGCACCAACGCACGCGCAAGACTGCAACAGGCCATGCAGAAACTCGATTCCACTCGCTTCAAGCCGCGACTGCTGGAAGCCTATGGCCTTGGCGAACATTTGGCGATTCTGGACGGTGACAGCGCAACGGCGCTGGATTATGCGAGCAAACGCGGGGCATTGCGCGAGGAATTGATCGGTGCCGGCGCCAGCCGCCGCCTCGCGGCCATGCAGGCGCGGAATGCGCGCGCCGAAGCCGAGCAACAGCTGGCGTTGGCCAGGAAGGAAAACCAGCTGCAGGCGGTCCGCCTGCAACAGCAGCTCCAGCAACGCTACTTTGGCCTCGCCCTGCTGGCGGCGCTGCTTGCGCTCGCTGCCATCCTGGCATGGCGTTTCACGAACTCGCGCCGGCTCAATCAGGCACTGTCCCTGCGCAACAGGCAGATCGAGACCCAACGTTCGGCACTCAGCGATGCGAACGAGCGCCTGCAACAACAAGCGGGGGAGTTGTATCAGGCGGCCATCACCGATCCGCTCACCGGCGTGTTCAATCGCGGGCACCTGCTGGGCCGGATCGAGGCGCGACTGTGCGACGGTGCCAGCGATGGCGCCGGACTGGCCATGCTGCTGATCGACTTCGACAACTTCAAGCAGATCAACGATACGCACGGACACCAGTTTGGCGACCGTGTCCTCGTCGCCGGCGTGCAAACGCTGCGCGACCATTTGGGCGCGCAAGACATCATCGGCCGCTATGGCGGCGAGGAGTTCATGGTCGTGACCGACGGCTGCGATGTCGCCGGCGTGCACGCACTCGCCGAACGCTTGCGCACGCGCGTCGCCGAAACGCTGGCCACGTTCCTGCGCGGCCAGCCAGAGGCGGCCACGATCAGCATTGGCATCAGCATGCTGCGGCAGCTGCCGCATCCGGCGCGCATGGAGCAATTGATCGAAGCAGCGGACAAGGCCTTGTACAGGGCCAAGTCGGCAGGGCGCAACTGCGTCGTCTTGCATTCCGCCTGAGTGTGCGTGGTTGACAAGTCGGCGCGCGGGGATACGCTGGGTGCGGTTTCCCGGGCGGGCACGATCATGGGCGAGCGCATCAAACTCAATACGGCCGGCATGCACTGCATCGGCGCTTACCTGGCCAAACCCGCCGGCAAATCGAAAGGCGGCGTGGTGGTCGTGCAGGAAATCTTCGGCGTCAACGCGCACATCCGCAACGTGGCCGATGGCTTCGCTGCGCACGGTTACACCGCGATCGCGCCGGCGTTCTTCGATTTCGTCGAGAACGACGTGGAGCTCGCCTACGACAAACCCGGCATCGACAAGGGCAAGGTGCTGGCGATGGATGTCGGCATGGAGCGCGCGGTCGAGGCCGTGGCGAGCGCCGCGGAATCGATCGGGTCCAGCGGCAAGGTCGGCGTGGTCGGCTATTGCTGGGGCGGCACCGTGGCGCTGCGCGCAGCGCAGGTGCTCGGCCTGCCGGCGTCGAGCTATTACGGCGCGCGAAATGTCGGATTCCTCGATCAGCCGCTCAAGGCGCCCGCGATCTTCCACTTCGGCGCGGACGATCCGTCGATTCCGCCCGAGGCAATCGCCAAGCAGCGCGCCGCCTGGCCCGACGCGCCCGTGTACGTCTACGAACATTGCGGCCATGCCTTCAACCGCGATGCCGATGCGCACGCCTACAACGCGGCAGCGGCGAAGCTCGCGCTGCAACGCACACTGGACCTGTTCGTGCGCAGTCTCGCCTGACCATGCTGGGAGAACCGGATTTTATCCTCGATCCGCGCCTGGCTGGCGACACGCATCTCGTCGGCGATCTCGACCTGTCGCGCGTGCTGCTGATGGACGACGCGCGTTTTCCGTGGCTGATCCTCGTGCCGCGGCGCTGGCGTATGCGCGAGCTTATCGACCTCGACATCACTGCTCAGCAACTGCTGCTCGCCGAGATCCATCGCTGCGCACGCGTCCTGCGCACGCTTGAAAAACCCGACAAGCTCAACATCGCCGCGCTCGGCAACGTGGTCGCGCAATTGCACGTGCACGTGATTGCGCGCCGCGCGAACGATGCAGCATGGCCGCTGCCGGTGTGGGGATTCGGCGAACGCGTGCAGCATGCGTCGCTTGAATTGCACGATCGCCTTGATGCATTGCGCGAAGCGCTGGACATTACCAGCGCATGAACGCGCCGCGCATCGAAGCACTGGGCGATCGCGCGTTGCTCATCCACTGCGGCGAAACCATCGACGCCGCGATCAATGCGCGCGCGCTGGCGATTGCGCGCGCGCTCGAAGATGTCCGGCTTCCCGGCATCTTGGACATCGCGCCCGCCTATGCCAGCGTGTGCGTGCGCTACGAGCCAGCCGCGTGGACCAGCACCGACCCGGCACAAGCGCCTTTCGATCGCGTCGCCGAACATCTGCGTACACTTGTGAACAATGCTGCATCCGATGCAGCAACGGACACTGGCAGCATCGAGATTGCGGTGACCTACGGCGGCCAATGCGGACCCGACATCGCCGATGTCGCCGCGCACACCGGGTTGTCCGAAGAAGAAGTCGTGGCACGCCACGGCGCAGCGGAATACAGCGTCGCCATGCTCGGCTTCACGCCCGGGTTTCCGTATCTGCTCGGCCTGGACCCAACCCTGCACATGCCGCGGCGCGCGACACCACGCACGCGCGTGCCGGCTGGATCCGTCGCCATCGGCGGCGCGCAGACCGGCGTGTATCCGCGCGAAACTCCGGGTGGCTGGCACCTGATTGGGCGCACGACGCAGCACCTGTTCGATCCCGCGCGCGATCCGCCGGCCCTGCTCAAGCCGGGCATGCGCGTGAAATTCATTGCGGAATGAGTATTCAAATTCTCACGCCAGGCTGGCAGACCAGCGTGCAGGATGGGGGCCGCCACGGTTTCGCTGCGCTCGGCGTCGGTGCGTCCGGCGCGATGGACGATGTCTCGCGGCGACTGGCCAACCTGCTGGTCGGCAACGCGGACGATGCCGCCGCGCTGGAAATCACCCTGCGCGGCCCGCACCTGCGCTTCGACGCCGATTGCGTCGTCGCACTCACCGGTGCCACGCTGGACGGACTGCCGATGTGGCGCCCCATGGCCGTCAGAGCAGGAACCGAAATCGCTTTCGGCACGATGGCACACGGCGCGTATGCCTACCTTGCCATTGCCGGCGGCATCGGCGGCGACAAGATCATCGCCAGCCGCAGCACCGATATCGGCGCTGGGCTCGGGCAGGCACTGGCGGCAGGCGACGTGCTGCCGTTCGCGAACGAGTCGCGCATGGCACACCGCGAGTTGTGGCGGCGCTTCGACTCAAGCCTGCCGCAGACGAACACCGACGATCCCGGCGTGGTTTCGGCGAAGTGGTCCCTCAATCCGCGCCCGTGGTTCGAGCTGGATCCGCACAATCCCATCGGCATGGTCGAAGGCGCGCACTTCACGCAACTGACCGACTCCGCTCGGCACACGCTGTTCCATGCGACGTTCCGTATCGGCGGCGATTCCAGCCGCATGGGCCTGCGCCTGCGCGAAGCACGGCTGGAACTGCGCGCGCCGCTGGAATTGGTTTCCGCCGCCGTCGTTCCCGGCACCGTGCAAATGCCGCCCAGCGGCGATCCCATCGTGCTGATGGCCGAAGCGCCGACCTGCGGCGGTTATCCGCGCATCGGCCACATTCCCACCGTCGAGTTGCCGCGGCTCGCGCAACGCCGGCCCGGCGACAGCGTGCGCTTTGCGCCGATGTCGCTCGGCGCCGCGCAAACGCGCTATCTTGAGCGCGAACGCGCGCTGGCAGCGCTGGCAAGAACCATTCGGGATCGTCTGCAATGACCCGCATCGACCTCAACTGCGACATTGGCGAATCATTCGGCACCTGGACCATGGGCGACGATGCCGGCGTGATGCCTTGGATCACCTCGGCAAACATCGCCTGCGGATTCCATGCCGGGGATTTTTCCACAATGTGCAAAACGGTACTTCTGGCCAAACGGCATGGCGTGGCCATCGGCGCGCATGTGTCGCTGCCGGATTTGCAAGGCTTCGGCCGACGCGTAATGAAGGTCTCGCCGGACGACGCGTATGCGCTCACGCTCTACCAGATCGGCGCACTGTCGGCTTTCGCGCGCGCTGCGGACTTGCGCGTCGCGCACGTGAAGCCGCACGGCGCGCTGTACAACATGGCCGCAAAGGATGCCGCGCTCGCTGACGCCATCGCACGCGCAGTGCGCGACTTCGATGCGCGGTTGATACTCGTCGGACTCGCCGACAGCGAATTGGCGAAAGCCGGCGCCGCGCTCGGCCTCGCCGTTGCCCACGAAGCCTTCGCCGACCGCCGCTATGAGGCCGACGGTTCGCTTACGCCGCGAAGCGTGGAAGGCGCCGTCATCGAGGATGCCGATGCCGCCGTTGCCCAGGCGGTAGAGATTGCCACGAAGGGAAAAGCGGAACTACGCACCGGCGGCACGCGCGAACTGCATGCCGACACGATCTGCGTCCACGGCGATCGGCCCGACGCGGCGCTGTTTGCACGCAAGTTGCGCGAGGGATTGATGGCGGCAGGCGTGGAAATCGCGAAATTCGCCGGCTAGCCGTTCCCTGGTTTACGCTTGCGTGAAGTGACGGCCTTGCGCTTCTTGCCCGAATCGGCGATCGCGCGCTGCGCCCAGACACGTAGCATGTCCGCGTCGTCGAGCACCTCGGCCGGAACCTCGAACAGCTTCGTCGCCTGGACCTTGCCCTGCTTGGCGTAGGAAAAGCAGCGGCTGCCGCGCTTTTCGTATTCGGCGCGCGTCGCCGGGCTGGTCGAGAAATACAGCGTGCCGTCCATGATCATGCCGAAGAAGCTCGCACCCGAGCGCAGTCCGATGCCGCCGAAGAATGGCGCCGAGGTCAGCGCCGGCACGCGCCCGAGTTGATCGAGCACGAAGCGGGTGAACTCGTCGCTGGGCTTGCCCATGTGCGTGCCGGCTCCGCTTCTGATTCGTCAGAGCGAACGCCCGTCGAATTCCGTAACCGGGATTGCCTTCAAATCGACGTCTTCGAGGCAACGGATATTGATCGCCGCCATTTCGTTGCCTTTGGAGTCCGCGCCTTCGCCGTACGGATGCGCGCCGCAGACCGGACAGAACCGGTGCTTGATCCTGTGCTTGTTGAACGTGTAGGTGCTCGCAGCGGCGTCCGGCGTAAGCAGACGGAACGCGCTCTTGGGCACGAACCACATCAGCGAGCCCTTGCGCTGGCAGATGGAACAGTTACATGCCGTCGCGCCATTGATCTCACCCTCAACTTCGAACGCGATTCTGCCGCAGTGGCAACTGCCTTTGTGTTTCATGTTGGTCTCCTATATGCGTTTGCTCAAAAACACATGCATCGCCCTTTCCCCGGCGACAGTCTTGTTGCATTCATAGCCCAGTGCGCGCCAGTCGATGCCGTGGAACAACGCTTCGCCGCTGCCGAGCAGCACGGGACGCACGGCGAGGTGCAGTTCGTCGATGAGGCGTGCGCGCAGGTATTCGCGCACCGTGGCCGCGCCGCCGCCGAGGCGTATATCGCGGCCGTTCGCGGCCTTGCGCGCCTGCGCGAGCGCGGACTCGATGCCATCGGTGACGAAATGGAACGTCGTGCCGCCTTTCATTGCCAACGGTGCGCGCGCGTGGTGCGTGAGCACGAAAACGGGCACGTGATACGGCGGCTCGTCGCCCCACCAGCCTTTCCAGCTGTCGTCCAGCCACGGCCCGCGTACCGGGCCGAACATGTTGCGGCCGAGAATCCACGCGCCGAGATTGTCGAAACCCTTTTCGGCAATGGAATTGTCGACACCGGTCTCGCCGCCGTCCTTGCCGTGCATGCGGTTCCAGAATTGCGAGTGGAAGAACCACTCCATCAATTCCGGCCCGCGTTCCCCCAGCGGATTTTCCAGACTCTGGTTCGGCCCGGCGCCGAAGCCGTCGAGGGAAACCGCGAAACTGCGCACGAGTAATTTGGACATGGAACCTCTCGACAATCGATAACTTGCAAAGTGGATAGGCCTCGAACCTCTGAATCACCAGCCCCCTCTCCCGCTGGCGGGAGAGGGTTGGGGTGAGGGTGGTTCGAGTGTAATGAATTCGTGCGCTGCGGCCCACCCTCACCCGCTCCTGCGGCGCGGCCTCTCCCGCCAGCGGGAGAGGCGAACATGGCCGAGCTTCCATGCCGTCTATGCGATACTTTGGGCATGAACTACTGGCCCCTGCTCGGCGTCGCCGTGGTCGTCGTCGGATTCGCGCTGCGGCTGAATCCGGCGCTGGTGGTCGTCGTCGCCGCCATCGTTTCAGCGATGCTCTCGGGCCTGTCGATTCCCGATCTGCTCGCCTTGCTCGGCGCGAAATTCATCGACAGCCGCAACCTGCTGATCCTCGTGCTGACGCTGCCGACGATCGGCCTGCTCGAGCGCGCGGGGCTGCGTGAACATGCGGCCGCGTGGATCGCACGCATGCGCCGCTTCACCTTCGCGCGCCTGCTGATCGGCTATCTCGCCGTGCGCCAGATTCTTTCCATGTTTGGACTCACCGGCATCGCCGGACATGCACAGACCGTGCGTCCGCTGCTCGCGCCGATGGCCGAGGCGGCGGCGGA
>DATJIL010000175.1:0-10311 GCA_035493385.1 Rudaea sp. | reverse complement strand
CCAGACCGACTACGCCGTGATGCCAATCCACATCGAACAGCACCACGCCAAGCGGCAGCGCGTCCGCGCCGCGCGCAGAAATCCACTTTTCCACTTCCGTCTGCGCCTGCACGGTCATCTCATCCTGCAATTCGCGGCGCTCCGCATTGATCGTGGACAGCCGTTCCGCCAACCCGTGCGCGCGGCTGACGTCATCCGTCAACAGGCATTCGATGCCGAGAGTCATGTCCTGCAGGCGCCCTGCCGCATTGATGCGCGGCCCGGCGACGAAGCCGAGATCACTGGCCACTGCACGTGCAGGATCGCGTTTTCCCGCAGCCAGTAGCGCCGCGACCCCGGCACAGGCGCGGCCTGCGCGGATGCGCCGCAGTCCCGCTTCGACGAGGATGCGGTTGTTGCGATCCAGCGGCACCAGATCCGCTACTGTCCCGAGCGCGACCCGGTCGAGCAGTTCGGACAGATCCGGCTCCGCAATCCCGCGTTCCGCGAACCAGCTGCGTTCACGCAATCGGGCGCGCAACGCCAGCAGCAAATAAAACATCACGCCGACGCCGGCAAGCGCCTTGCTCGGAAATGGATCGGCGTCGAGATTGGGATTCACGATGGCATCGGCATCCGGCAGCGTTGCGCCTGGCAAGTGATGATCGGTGACGATCACGCGCATGCCATGCGCCTTGGCGGCAGCGACGCCGGCGTGCGCGGCGACGCCGTTGTCGACCGTGATCAATACGGCAGGCTTGCTCGGCAACAGCTCATCGACAATGGCCGGACTCAAACCGTATCCATGCCGCATGCGGTTTGGCACCGCATAGCCGACATCGTGCGCGCCAAGCAAGCGCAATCCGCGCACCGCAACGGCCGTGCCGGTCGCGCCATCGCAGTCGAAATCGCCGACCACGACAATGCGCGCGTCCTCGCGGATCGCGGCTTCCAGCAGTTCGCAGGCGCGATCGATCCCGCCAAGCGCCAGCGGAGAAAGTAAACCCGTGAGCTTGTGCTCGATGTCCGCCGGCGACGCCACCCCACGCGCGGCATAAACACGTCTCAGGACCGGATGGATTTCCGCGGGCCAATCGACAGCCGTCGCGGGTACCGTGCGGCGTACGATGCGCGGCGGGTTCACCGAACGCGCCGCCAGAAACGCCAGCGATGTGCGTGTTTATAGCGCAGGCGTTCACCACTGGCAAACAACAGATCAACGGTGGAGAACCGGCACGCGTCGATCTCCGGGACTTCGGCCGTGTCGAGCAGGATGTCTGCGTCGGGCTTCGCCAACGCAGCTTGCATATCGACGACGGGAATCTTCGCCAGCTTCGCCAGCGCGGCCACGCCGGAATCCGTGCTCACCACTTGCGCAAATCGCGTCCGCACCCACTCCGGCAATTTTCCGGCACCCCAGAACCAGAGCGAATTCGCGGGCACCTGGCCGCGTTGCGTGCGCCGCATATTGACCGGATGATTGTGCAGGATCACCTGCGCCTCGTTGAACAAGCTCCGCCACTGGCGCTCGTTGTCGCCGCGCGGCAGATGGCGCATGAGATCGTCGCCGAGCACGTCGCGCGGGTCGGCAAATGCTGGCAGACGCGCGTCCAGGGGGCAGCGCAGGTACCAACGATCCGGCCGCAGCGCTTCCAGCGGATAGCCCGCATCGCCAAACAGTGGCCGCAATGCGCGCGCCAGTTCATCGCTCTCCTCTTGCGACAAGCCAAGCTCGCCACAGGCCATCAGGCGCGCGGTGACGGTGTCCGCCATCGCATACGCCGGATCGGCTCGCAGCCATTGTGCGCCGGATGCATCGCCGGCATCGAGGCTGCGCGTCAACGCGGCCACGGGCAACGCGGTGCCGATGAATTCGAAACATTCGCGAAGGGCGGTTTCGCGCCCCGGTTTCGCATTCGACAACCGATCGCCGCGCGCCAGCCATTGCGCCAGTTGCCGCGTACATTCGACACGCGCCAATTCCGGCAGCAACAGCGTCAGCGTGGGCATGGCCGAGCGGATCAGACCTTGTAGCGAACCGAGACGATCTCGTAATTCTTGATGCCGTTCGGCGCCTGGAATTCGATGCTGTCACCTTCGCTCTTGCCGATCATGGCGCGCGCGATCGGCGAGGACACCGAAATCAGATGCTGCTTGATGTCGGCCTCGAGGTCGCCGACGATCTGGTACGTGACTTCCTCGCCGGAATCCTCGTCGGCGAGTTGCACGGTCGCGCCGAACACGATCTTGCCGTTCGGCTGCAAGCGCGCGACGTCGATCACTTCGGCATAGCTCAGCGCTGCTTCGAGTTCCTTGATGCGCCCTTCGGCGAAACCCTGCTGCTCGCGCGCGGCGTGATACTCGGCGTTTTCCTTCAGGTCGCCGTGCGCACGCGCTTCGGCAATGGCCGCGATGATGCGCGGGCGCTCCACGGATTTGAGCCGTTCGACTTCGGCGCGCAGGCGCTCGGCGCCCTTCGCGGTCATGGGTGTGCGTTTCATACCAGTTCCTTGTGCAGTTCTTGGAGGCTGTGAACATCGCCGCTGCCGCGAAAATCCAGCGAATGCAGCAAGGCGCGCGCTCCGGCAATCGTCGTCGAATACGTGATGCGCTGCTGCAATGCCTCGCGGCGGATCGAGAACGAATCGGTGATCGCCTGGCGCCCTTCCGTCGTGTTCACGATGAATACGATCTCGCCGTTCTTGATCATGTCGACGATATGTGGGCGGCCTTCCAGCACCTTGTTGATGCGCTCGCAGTCGACCCCTTTGTCGACGAGATACGCACAGGTACCGGAAGTGGCGACGAGGGAGAACCCGCGCTTGATCAGGTCGCGCGCGACGGGCAGCAGGCGCGTCTTGTCCGGGTCGCGCACGGAAACAAAAACCTTGCCGAGTTTCGGCGCCTGGATGTTAGCGCCCTCGTGCGCGCGCGCGAAGGCGGCACCGAAGCTGCGGCCCACGCCCATCACTTCGCCGGTCGAACGCATCTCCGGTCCCAGAATCGGATCGACGTTCTGGAATTTGAGGAACGGGAAGATCGCTTCCTTGACCGAATAGTATTTCGGCACGATCTCGCGCGTCGCCCCCTGCTCGGCCAGCGTCTTGCCGGCCATGCAACGCGCGGCGATCTTGGCCAACGCTACACCGGTCGCCTTGGACACGAACGGCACCGTGCGAGAGGCACGCGGATTGACTTCGAGGATGAAGATCGTCTCGTTGCCGGCCTCGCCCTGAATCGCGAATTGCGTGTTCATCAGGCCGATGACTTTCAACTCGCGCGCCATGCGCGTCACCTGCTCGCGCAGCGCGTCCTGCACCTTTGCGGACAACGAATACGGCGGCAACGAACACGAGGAATCGCCCGAGTGCACGCCGGCTTCCTCGATGTGCTCCATGATGCCGCCGATCAGCACCGCACCCGTGGCATCGGCGACGATGTCGACGTCAACTTCGACCGCATTGTCCAGAAAGCGGTCGAGCAGCACCGGCGAATCGTTGGACACGCGCACGGCGTCGGTGATGTAGCGTTTCAGGTCCGCGTCGGAATGCACCACTTCCATCGCGCGTCCGCCGAGCACGTAACTCGGCCGCACCACGAGCGGATAGCCGATCGCGCGTGCGAGTGCGAGTGCCTCGTCCGGATTGCGCGCGGTGCGGTTCGGCGGCTGCGTGAGGCCCAGCTTGGCGACCATCTGCTGGAAGCGCTCGCGATCTTCGGCAAGGTCGATGCTGTCCGCACTCGTGCCAATCACCGGCGCGCCGTTCGCTTCCAGCGCACGCGCGAGCTTGAGCGGCGTCTGCCCGCCATACTGCACGATCACGCCCTTGGGTTTTTCGACGGCGATGATTTCGAGCACATCTTCCAGTGTAAGCGGTTCGAAATACAGGCGATCGGACGTGTCGTAATCGGTCGAGACGGTTTCCGGATTGCAGTTGACCATGATGGTCTCGAACCCGTCCTCGCGCAGCGCGAGCGCGGCATGAACGCAGCAGTAGTCGAATTCGATCCCCTGGCCGATGCGGTTGGGGCCGCCGCCGAGCACCATGATCTTGTCGCGCGCCGACGGATTCGCCTCGCACTCTTCCTCGTAAGTCGAGTACAGATACGCCGTCGTCGTGGCGAATTCGGCGGCGCAGGAATCCACGCGCTTGTAGACCGGATGCACCTTGAAAGCATGGCGCAATTTGCGCACGGCCGCCTCGTCGGTGCCGAGCAGCGCGGCCAGGCGCGCATCGGAAAAACCCTTGCGCTTGAGCGCGAACATGCGCGTGCCGTCGAGTGCGGCGAGTCCGCCGGACTTCACCTGCGTCTCGATTTCGACGAGTTCGGCGATCTGGTCGAGGAACCAGCGATCGATGCGCGTCAGCGCGAAGATTTCTTCCAGCGACAGTCCGGCGCGGAAGGCGTCGGCAACATGGAACAGGCGATCCGGGCGCGGTTCGCGCAGTTCGCGTTTCAGATCCGCGATGACGTCTGCGTCGGCGAGGTCCAGCGGGCCTGGATTCAATCCATCCTTGCCGGTTTCCAGTCCGCGCAGCGCCTTCTGCAGTGATTCCTGGAACGTGCGCCCGATCGCCATCACCTCGCCGACCGATTTCATTTGCGTGGTCAGGCGTGCGTCGGCGGTCGGGAATTTCTCGAATGCGAAACGCGGAATCTTGGTGACCACGTAATCGATGGTCGGCTCGAACGAGGCCGGTGTCTTGCCGCCGGTGATCTCGTTGCGCAATTCGTCCAGCGTGTAGCCGACGGCAAGCTTGGCCGCGATCTTGGCAATGGGAAATCCCGTAGCCTTGGACGCAAGCGCGGACGAACGCGACACGCGCGGGTTCATCTCGATCACCACGACACGGCCGTCCTCGGAATTGACGCCGAACTGCACGTTCGAGCCGCCGGTGTCCACGCCGATCTTGCGCAGCACGGCGATGGACGCATCGCGCAGGCGCTGGTATTCCTTGTCGGTGAGGGTCTGCGCCGGCGCCACGGTGATCGAATCGCCGGTATGCACGCCCATCGGATCGAGGGTCTCGATGGAGCACACGATGATGCAGTTGTCGGCGGTGTCGCGCACGACTTCCATTTCGAACTCTTTCCAGCCCAGCACGGATTCCTCGACCAGCACCTCGTGCACCGGCGAAAGCTCCAGGCCGCGCTTGACGATTTCGTCGAACTCCTCGCGATTCCAGGCGATGCCGCCGCCGGAACCGCCGAGCGTGAAGCTCGGGCGGATGACCGTCGGGAATCCGACCTTTACCTGTGTCTCCAGCGCCTGCTCGAGAGACTTCGCGACTTCGGCTTTCGGACATTCAAGGCCAATCTCGGCCATGGCGCGGCGGAACAGCTCGCGGTCCTCGGCCATGCGGATCGCCTCGCGCGAGGCACCGATCAGCTCGACGTTATATTTTTCCAGAATTCCACAATCGGCCAGGTCGAGCGCGCAATTCAGTGCGGTCTGCCCGCCCATCGTCGGCAGCAACGCGTCAGGCTTTTCCTTGGCGATGATGCGCTCGACCGTGGCGCGGTTGATCGGCTCGATGTAGACCGCGTCGGCCATTTCCGGATCGGTCATGATGGTGGCCGGATTCGAATTCACCAGCACCACGCGATAGCCTTCCTGTTTGAGCGCCTTGCACGCCTGCGCGCCCGAGTAATCGAATTCGCAGGCCTGGCCGATGACGATGGGGCCGGCGCCGATGATGAGGATGGTTTGGATGTCAGTACGTTTGGGCATGATTGTTCTTGAGATTCGTCAGGTCGCCGGGAACAGCTGCGGCACTTCTTTGCGCAGCATGCGCAGCAGCGATGGGTCGGCGTGCACCAACAAAATGTGCTTGAAACCGTCCAGCGTACGCTGCGCCTGCACGACATCGCCGCCGCGCGCCTGCGCCAGCGCGCAATGCGCCGCCGCGAGTGCGAGCCCCACCCAACCGGCGGGACTCTTCAGCGCGCGTTTGCGGAACGCTGCGATCGATGCCTGCAGGTGCGCCGTCGCGTCGTCGAATGCACCGGCGCGCAAGTGCAGCAGGCCATGAATCCAGTCGATGAACGAACCCGCGATCGACGGCAGCAAGCTCGTGTCGACCTGCGCGAGCGCCGCAATAGCCTTCTCGGAACTGCCGAAACGCGCGTGCGCAAGCGCGACATCGACCAGACGCGACGGATCGTTCTTCGACAATTGCGCGGCGCATTCCATCATGCGGATGTAGCCCGGATAATCGCGACCGGCCGAGTGGACGCTCGCGAGGCGCGACTCGAACAGCCCCGGCGCCTTGGCGTCGGCATCGCGCCACTTCTCCAATGCGGCGACACCGCCCGCGATGTCGCCATCTCGCGCCTGTATCTGCGCGAGACGGACATCGAGATCGAATTGCAGCAACTGATTTGACGTCGGGGCAGCGCGCAGTTGCGCCGCAAGACGCTTTACCGCATCCCAGTCGCCCCAGGCATTGGCGCGCATGAGGCGTTGATAGCGATCCAGATGTCGCCGGTTCCACAGATAGATTGCGAACGGCAGCGCGAGGCCGATGACGGCCAGCGCGATCAGCCACGCGTCCGCGCGCCAGGCGGCGAACACGAGCAATGCCGCAAACGCCAGCAGATAGAAGCGGGCACGCTTCGCGACCGAGACAAGGCCGCTCTTGAGTCCGGGGTTATCCTGCATGCGCGCGCGCAGTTCGGCGTACTCGCGCTGCTTTCGTGGGTCGTCAGGTATGAGGTTCTGCGACAGCACGGCAATCTGCGGCGCCTGCATGAACTCGATATCCGCAAAACCTGCCGCGACAAGTTTCAACTTCGCCTCTGCAACGGTTTCCGCGTCGATGAAATCGGCGATCGCAGCGCCATCGGCTGATCTGGCTTTGTAGAGGATTTTGGTCATCTGCTCACGTCCTTCGCGCCATCGAGGCGGCAAACCGGTCGAACAGATAGCCGATGTCGTGCGGGCCGGGCGAGGCTTCCGGATGGCCCTGGAAGCAGAATGCGGGCGTGTCGGTCAGGGCAAAGCCTTGCAACGATCCGTCGAACAGCGAGGTGTGCGTCACGCGCGCGTTCTTCGGCAGCGTCGCCGCGTCGACCGCGAAGCCGTGATTTTGCGAGGTCACCAGCACGCGGCCGTCGTCGTGATCCTTGACGGGATGATTTGCGCCGTGGTGGCCGAATTTCATCTTCAGCGTCTTCGCGCCGAGCGCCAGACCCATGATCTGGTGGCCGAGGCAGATGCCGAACAGCGGAATCTTCTTCGCGATGAATTCGCGCGTCGCGGCGATCGCGTAATCGCAGGCGGCCGGATCGCCGGGTCCATTGGACAGGAACACGCCGTCCGGTTTCAGCGCGAAAACTTCCGATGCCGGAGTCTGCGCCGGCACCACCGTGACTTCACAGCCGCGGTCGGTGAGCAGGCGCAGGATGTTGCGCTTGACACCGAAATCGTAGGCGGCCACGCGATACTTGCGTTCCGGTTGCGCGAACGTGCCGTTATCCAGGTCGTAGCTGCCTTCGGCAAACGTGTACGTTTTCTTCGTGCACACGACCTTGGCCAGGTCCATGCCGTTCAGGCCGGGAAATGCGCGCGCGGTCGCGAGCGCGGTTTCTGCACAAACGCCCTCACCGGCCATCACGCAGCCGTTCTGCGCACCGGTTTCGCGCAGGATGCGCGTGAGCCGGCGCGTGTCGACTTCGGATATCGCGACGATGCCATGGCGCCGCAAATAGTCCGGCAAGGTTTCCGCGCTGCGCCAGTTGCTGGCGAGGCGCGGAAGATCGCGGATCACGAGTCCGGCGGCTTGCACTCGCCCGGATTCCTCGTCGGTCGCGTTGCAGCCGGTGTTGCCGATGTGCGGGTAGGTCAGCGTGACGATCTGTTGCGCATACGACGGATCGGTCAGGATTTCCTGATAGCCCGTCATCGCCGTGTTGAACACCACCTCGCCAACGGTTTGTCCATCCGCGCCGATCGAATTGCCGCAGAAGATGCTGCCGTCTGCAAGAGCGAGAATGGCTGGAGTCATGTTCGAATTCGCCTGAAAACTCTGGATACGCGCCGACCCGCGGGCTGGTGAGAACCAGTCCGGGGATCGATACAACGGGCGAGTGGGAATTTTACCGGTGATTCGACGTCGCGTCCATCACAACAGCCAATCGATCGGCAGCCAGCCCAGCACAGTCACGAAAGCCCGCTGCCAAAACGTGCTGCCAGGTTCGCGCCGATGCACAATCTCGATGCCCTCGTTGCGCTCGACCCATTCCAGGCGATGCCCGCACAGGCGCACCTCGTAGGCGTATTCCGCAACGTCGTGCGTGAACACGTCCGCACTGGCACCCGCCATTGCGGCACTGTCAATGACGAATCCCATCTCGGTATTCAGGCGTACCGAGCGCTGGTCGAAATTGAACGAGCCGATGAACAGGCGCTGGCGGTCGACCGAAAACGTCTTGGCGTGCAGGCTCGACGCCGAACTGCCGTGAAAGCCCTGCGCGCGCCACCAGCGTCGTCGCGCTGGCGAGCTGCGGCGCAACTCGTAGAGTTTCACGCCGGCGCGCAGCAGCTTGTGGCGGCGTTTGGCGTAACCCGCATGCACGGCGAGCACATCGGTCGCTTCCAGCGCATTGGTCAGCAAGGCCACATGCAGGCCCTCGCGCGCACGGCTGCAGAAAAACCCCGTGCCGCGCGCGGTCGGCACGAAGTAGGGGGAAATCACGAACAACTCGCGTTCGACGCCGCCAAGGGTGCGCGCCAGGCGCAACACCATCAAGTCGGTGTCGCGTTCGTGGGCCAGGCCCTTCTTGGGGTCGTCGCTGAGCAGGCGCGTCGGCGCCCATGTCATGTCCTGCCGCCCAGCCATAAGGTCGCGCACCAGCGCCGAACGCCGGATCGAATCCAGGTACGCCACCGCCTTCGGACCCTGCACGCGCGCATTTGCTTCCACGGCAAAATTCTCCAGCGCATCGGCGGCCGCGGCAGGCAGCACGCGCGCGGCGGGAACCGCCGACGCGCTGTTCCAGTAGCGCTCGAAATCCTGTTCGACCGCATCGGCGACGGGACCGATGCCGAGCACGTCCAGGTCCACGAACAACGCCTGCTTGCCGGCATCAAAGTATTCGTCGCCGATGTTGCGCCCGCCCACGATCGTCGCCTGCGCGTCGGCGGTGAACGACTTGTTGTGCATGCGCCGGTTCAGGCGCGAAAAATCGGTGAGATAGCCGAGCCAGCGCCAGCGCCGCTGGTGGAACGGATTGAACAGGCGGATTTCGATGCGCGCATGGCTGTCGAGCGCGGCGAGTACCGCATCCAGACCGGCGGTGTTGTTGTCGTCCAGCAGCAGGCGTACGCGCACGCCGCGATCCGCCGCCCGGCGCAATGCCTCGAACAAGATCGTGCCGGACAAGTCGTTGCGCCAGATATAGTACTGCACGTCCAGCGTACGCGTCGCTGCGTCCGCGAGCAGCACGCGTGCGGCCAGACTGTCGCGTCCGTCGTGCAGGGCGACGAGTCCGGACTCATCGGCATGCGCGCGCGTTTGCGCCGCCAGCGAATCTTCCAGCGGACAGGCGGCGGATGGCGTGACTTCTTGCGCCGTGGCGGACATGCGCCAATGCTGCCGCGCGCGCGTGGAAATGTCGAATAGGCGAAAAAGACGAAGCCCGCTCGCGCGGGCTCCTGAGTGAAATGGCGTCCCCAGGGGGATTCGAACCCCCGTTACCGCCGTGAAAGGGCGATGTCCTGGGCCTCTAGACGATGGGGACGCGGGAAAACTGTCCCAGGACTACGGATGAAAAGTGGTGGAGCTAATCGGGATCGAACCGATGACCTCCACAATGCCATTGTGGCGCTCTCCCAGCTGAGCTATAGCCCCACTGATTCATCCGCGGGAAAGGCGCGGAAGAATATAGGCAGAGCGCGGTTTCGTCAACCGAAAGCGTTCATTTTCCGGCCAGCAGCGCGGCCATGATCGGCGGCACCCGGGACGTAGCCGCTTCGAGATTGGCGAAGATTTCCGGCAAGCTGATGGATGCTTTCCCGCCGCAGCCGGCGGCCCAGTTGGCGACCAGCGCCAGGCACGCGTAATCGACGCCCAGCTCACGCGCGAGCGCGGCCTCGGGCATCCCGGTCATGCCGACCAGATCGCAGCCGTCGCGGCGCATGCGCGCGATTTCGGCGCGGGTTTCCAGGCGCGGGCCTTGCGTGGCGCCGTAGCAGCCGCCGTCGACCACCGCGATGCCGGCGCGTTTGGCCGCGGCGATCAAGCCAGTGCGCAATGCCGCGCTGTACGGTTCGGTGAGGTCGATGTGCTCGACCTTCGCACCTTCGACGTCGCAGAAGCTGTCCAGCCG
>DATJIL010000174.1:0-6071 GCA_035493385.1 Rudaea sp. | reverse complement strand
TTTTCAGGAAGCGAAATGAAATCGACTAGCCGACATATATGGACAGGAACGGCCATTGCCCTTGCCGGCTGGCTGCTGGCGGGCGCCGCCGTGGCGCAGAACACGACGCTGCCGCCGGGCGTGGTCGCCGAACAGAATGGCGCCCAGGTCACCCTGCAGGATATCGACGCCTACGCGGCCAAGATTCCCGAGAAGGACCGCGCCGGGTTCTTCGACAGCCCCAAACGCATCGAAAGCACGATCATGGAACTTCTGCTGAAAAAGCAGCTGGCGGCGCAGGCGCGCGCGGACAAACTCGATCAGGATGCCGGAGTCCAACGCCAGGTCCAGCTGGCCACGGAAAACACGCTCGCCGGCGCGCAGCTCGAACACTACAGGGCGGCGCTCAATCTGCCCGATTTCGACGAATTGGCGCGCGAGTATTATCTCGCTCACAAGGACGAGTTCGTCGCCACCGGCGACGTGCAGGTGAAGCACGTGCTGGTTTCGACCAAGCAGCGCAGCGACGACGAGGCCAAGACGCGCATCGGCGAGGTGGAGTCCAGCGCGCGCGCGCATCCGGACCAGTTCGACGCATTGGTGGAGAAATATTCCGACGATCCGAGCAAGGCCGACAATCACGGGCTGATCGATGATGCCGCCAGCAACAAGATGGCCGGGCCATTCGCCAAGGCGGCCGCGGCGCTGAAGAAACCCGGCGACATCTCGCCCATCGTCAAGACCGTATTCGGATACCACGTGCTGAAGCTCGTCGCGCACAATCCCGATAAACAAAAATCCTTCGACGAGATCCGTGCCGGGTTGGTCGAGAAATTGCGCAGCGACTGGGTCAATCAGCGCATGACGCAGTACACCGGCGACCTGCGCGGCAAGCCGCTGCAGGCGAGTCCTGACCTCGTGGCGTCGCTGCGCACGCGTTACCTGCCACCGGGCACGGTCACGCCGCAGGAAGCGCAGGAGGCGGCGCAGAAGCAGGCGGCCGAGAAGAAGGCCGAAGAAACCAAGCATTGACTTGCCCGCGCAAGGTGTCCGCGCAACGCGGGCGCCTTGACGGCGGACAGCGGCATGCGGCTCTGCGATAATCCGCAACCCATTCCGCACGATCCGCCCATCCATGCCCGCGCTGCGACTCGCGCTCCATTTCATCCGCCGCGATTTGCGCAACCGCTACCTCGGCAGTTTCAGCGGTGGGCTGTGGGCGTTGTTGCAGCCGCTTGCGCAACTGGCCGTGTACAGTTTCGTCTTCGTCTATGTGTTCAAGGCCCGCGTGCCGGGTGCCGACGCGCCGGGCTATGTGCCGTTCCTGGCGCTGGCCCTGTGGCCGTGGACCGCTTTCGCCGAGAGCCTGACCCGTGCAACCACCGCGATCGAGGAAAACGCCGCGCTGATCCGCAAGGTCGCGATGCCGCGCGAGGTGCTCGTGTTCGCCTGCGTGAGCGCGAGTTTCCTGGTCCAGGGCGTCGGTTTCCTCGCCATCATCCTCGCGCTGCGCCTGTTTGGCGTGCCGATCGACCTGCTCGCCTTGCCGCTGGCGGCACTGGGCTACCTGCAATTGTTCGTGCTCGCGCTCGGTTTCGCGTTCCTGTTCGCCGCGATCCAGGTCTTCGTGCGCGATCTTTCCGCCGCATTGCCGCAGTTGTTGATGCTGTGGATGTTCGCCTCGCCGGTGTTCTATGCGCGCGAATCGCTGCCGGAAGCCTATCGGCCGCTGCTCGCCTTCAATCCGTTCACGCACTACCCCGAATTTTTCCGCGGCGCCCTGCTGCACACGCCGGCGCCGACGCTGGCCAGCGCTGCGATCGCCTTGTTCGGCGCCGTGCTGGTGCTGGTCGTCGGCTGGGCGATCTTCCGGCGCCTGAATCCGCACTTCGAGGATTTCCTGTGAACGGCGCCGCGCTGGTCGAAGCCCGCGGTCTGGGCAAATCCTATCCGCTCGTGTTCCGCTCGCGCGACCGCCTGCGTGCGCTGTGGCGTCTGTTGCTCGGACGCGTCGATGCGGACGCGGTCTGTGTGCTGCGCAACGTCGATTTGCGCGTGGAACGCGGCCAGTCGCTGGGGCTGGTCGGCGAGAACGGCGCGGGCAAATCGACGTTGCTGAAACTGCTCACGGGCGTGCTGACGCCCAGCGCGGGCAGCGTCGCGGTCAACGGTCGCGTCGGCGCGCTGCTGGAACTGGGTGCCGGCTTCCATCCGGAATATTCCGGGCGCGACAACATCGCGCTGTCAGCCGCGTTGTACGGCCTTTCCGCCGAGGAAATGCGCGACAAGCTGCCGGACATCGTCGCGTTCGCCGATATCGGCCGCTACATCGACGAGCCGGTCAAGCATTATTCCTCGGGCATGACCGTGCGGCTCGGCTTCGCGATCGTCGCCGCGCTCAAGCCCGATTTGCTCATCACCGACGAGGTGCTTGCGGTCGGCGACGAGGCATTCCAGAAGAAGTGCGTGCGCTGGATGGAAGAATACCTGTCCGGCGGCGGCACCCTGATCCTGGTTTCGCACAGCATGTACCACGTGCAGAAGCTGTGCCGGCAGGCGGTCTGGCTCAGGCAGGGCGAGGTGGCGGCGAGCGGCGACGTCTACGCCGTTACCCAGGCGTACCTGGCGTACCAGGACAGCAAGTCCGCGCCGGCGGAGCATTCGCCGGCGGCCAGCGATCAGGAATTCCGCTTGCTGGACGTGAGCGTGAACGGCAGCGTCGGCGATGCGCCCGTGCAGATCGACATGGGCGGCAGCGTGTGCGTGCGCGCGCGTGTGCATTCGCGCGATGGCCGCGCGCCGGTCGTCGTCGTCGGCATCGTGCGCATGGATGGCACCCCGGTGTACGGGGTGAGCAGCGAGATGGACGCCGTGCAACCGCAGCGCACCGGCGACAATGTTTACGCGGCCGCGATCGATTTCGCCGATTTGCCGCTGCTGCCGGGAGCCTACGCGGTCAAGGTGCACCCGCTGGATCCCGAAGGCATGCGCCTGTTCGACACGATCGAACGCGCCGTGACGGTGCGGGGCCAGTCGCGCGAATTCGGCATGGTGCGGCTGGCGCACGCCTGGGGTGATTCCACGCATCCGGGATCCGCGACACCATGAGCGAAAACACACTCGAGTTCACCGGCGAACGTTTCACGCCCGAATGCGTGCGCGAGATCCGTTACGAACACTGGGCGCGCTACGCGTTCGCGCTGGAGTTGGCGCGCGGCAAACGCGTGCTCGACGCTGCCTGCGGCGAGGGCTACGGCAGCGCCATGCTGGCGGGCGCCGCGGCCAGCGTGCTTGGCGTCGATATTGCCGCGGACGCCGTCGCGCATGCGCGCTCGCGCTACGGCGCGCGCGCGAACCTGCGCTTCGAACGCGGCGATTGCACCGCGCTGGATGCCGCGCCGGGCAGCTTCGACCTGATCGTCTCGTTCGAGACGCTCGAACACGTCGCCGCGCAGGTCGAATTGATCGCCGGGTTCGCGCGCGCGCTGGGCGACGACGGCATCCTCGTCGTCTCCTCGCCGGACAAGCGCACCTACAGCGACAGCAGCGGGTTCCGCAACGAGTTCCACGTGCGCGAACTCTACCGCGACGAATTGCTGGCCTTGCTGGCGCCGCATTTCCCGCAGGTGCGCCTGTACGGGCAGAAACTGCTGTTCCAGTCCGCGATCTGGAACCTGGAGGCGCCGCCGCGCAGCGTTGCCGCGGTCACGCTGTCCGAATCCGCGCCGACGCCGCAGGCTGGCCTGGATTACGCGCCGCTGTATTTCATCGCGGTGTGTTCGCGCCGACCGCTGCCCGACCTGCCCGATGCGAGCCTGTTCGGCGACCGCGAGGAATCGGTCTACGCGCACTACAATGGCGAGGTGCGCCGCAACATGGCGGCCGGCAGCCGCATCGCCGAACTCGAAGCCGAGGTCGCGCGCCTGCGCGGCGAACTCGAAAAAACCCCGCCGCGACGCTGACCGCGGCCGTCACGGAATCCCATGGAAACCACCCTCAACTACCAGATCAACTACCCGGCACAGGGTGCATCCCGGCCAATGCCGGCGATCGATCCGAACGCGCCCCTGTTTGCCTCCGAAGACGGCCTCGTCGCGTCGTTGTCCAGCCAGGAATGCATCTTCCAGGTCAAGCGCAGCGGCGAAACGCACGTGATGACGTTCCAGGTGCTGCAGGCGCTGGACCAATGCCGCGAATTCCGCGGTCTGGACGAGCATGCCGCGCGCATCGAGTCGACCATCGCCGGGCTTGCCGGCAAGCGCGACGACATCAAGCGCGTGCTCGAAAGCCTGATCCAGCGCGGCCTGCTGGTTTCCGACAGCGCTTTCGTCGAGCGCCTGACGAATGCGCCGGCGCGCAGTCCGGCCGATTTGCGCGGCATATTCATCCGCGCCTGCGATCGTCCGGAACAGTTGGCGCGACTGCTTGCCTCGCTGTCCGACTACGAGCGCCGCCATCGCGCCGGCCGGCGCTACATCGTGCTCGACGATTCGTCGTTGTCCGCGCACGCGAACGAACAGCGTGATGCCTTGCGCGAGTTCGCGCGCACGACCGGGTGCAAGGTGCATTACCTCGGGCGCGCCGAAGCGGCGAAGCTGGTCGAGCGCATCGGCAAGGCCGTGCCCGCCGCGCGCGACGCCGCGAAGCGTCTGCTGTTGCGCGATGCGCATCCGCATGCCCAGCGCTTCGGCGGCGGCCGCGGCTGGAACCTGGCGACGCTGCTGTCGGCCGGTGCGCGCCTGGCATTGCTCGACGACGACCTGATCCTGCCCTTGCGGCGCCCGGACTACGCGCGGCCGGGACTGGATCCGAATCCGAATGCGCGGCTATCGGCGCGCTTCCTCGCCAACATGGAACAGGCGCTGGCCGCCGGCACCGAGGTGGAAACCGATCCGTTCGAATTGCACCTGGGCGCCTGCGGAAACACGCTCGGCACCGTGCTCGCGTCCGCCTACCCGTTGCAGCGCAACGCCTTGCGCGGCATCAACCTCGGCCGCCTGGACGTACTGGCCGCATCCGCGCGCATCGTGTCGACGCAGGCGGCGAGCTACGGCAGTTCGCGCAGCGGCTTCGGCACCTGGCTGTACCAGCTCGACGGCGACAGCCGCGCCGAGTTCTGGCGCGATCGCGAAAGTTATGTGCGCAACTGCGAGGCGAACTTCATCGTGCAGGGCATGGCACAGGCGCAGGCGGTGGCGACGGCCGGGTTCACACCGCTCACGCTCGACAACGCGCAGCTGCTGCCGTGCACGAGTCCGGTCGGTCGTGGCGAGGATTCGCTGATGGGGGCGTTGACGCGTTTCTGCCATCCTGACGCCGTGTCGCTGTCCATGCCCGAAGCGATCGGACACGTGCAGGAATCCGCGCGCAAGCGTTCGGACAAGACGCTGGCGGCGCACACCCCGCACGTGAATTACTTCCTGCGCGATTTCGTGCAGCGCCAATTCGGCCTGTTCCAGGCCGAGGACCCGGGTGCGCGCATGAACCTGCTGGCCTGCGTGCTGCGCGACCTCGCCGGCGCCAGTGCCAGCGCGCGCAATGCGCACCTGCGCGAATACCTGAGTTTCGTGCGTGCCGACATCATCGACCGCACCCAGCACCAGATCGAGGCCGCGGTGGATGCGCCGGTCTACTGGCAGGCCGATGCGCGCGAGATCGTGCAGGCCAATGCCCGCGCCTTGCTCGCGAACGCGCCACCGCGCCTGGGCGACTGGGCGCAGGACATCGATGCCGACGGCTGCGCGCGCGCATTGGCCGAGGAATGCGAGTCCATGGCCGAAGCCTGCGAGCACTGGCCCGCGCTGTGGCGGTACGCGGCGGAGCAGGGCGACAAACTGCTCGCCCAGGCCTGACGTGGCGCAAATCCCCGGGCTGACCAGCGTGGTGATCGTCGCCGCCGACAGCGGCGATGACGTCGGTATCTGCGTCGACCGCGTCCTCGCCAGCACGGTGCCGGTCGAGGTCATCGTCAGCGACAACGCCTCGTGCGACGGCTCGGTGGACGTGCTCGGCGTGCGTTGTTCCGGCGATGCGCGCGTGCGCATCGTGCGCAACGGCACGAATCTCGGCTTTGGCGCCGGTTGCAACCGCGG
>DATJIL010000173.1:0-11192 GCA_035493385.1 Rudaea sp. | reverse complement strand
TAATGGCGCCTCGCACTGCGTGCCGCGGCACACGTAGACCACGCCGCCGGTGGCGTGCGTCTGCGCGGCCAGTGTGCCGGGCAGTTTTCCCGTGTCGCGCGAGATGAAATACGCGTCGCTACGGCGCAAATCCGCTGTGGCGAGTGCGGCGCGCCATTTCGATTCCTCGCCATCGCCGTCGAAGCGCACGATGGCGTGGGTGCGTGGATGCAGGAAATCGTTCAACGCGCGCAGCATGCTGCAACAAGCCTGCGGCATTTGTCGCATGTCCGCGTACCCGGCGCGCAACGCACGCTCTGCGGCGTCGAGATAACGCGTTTCGCCGACGAGATGGCCGAGGCGCAGCAGGGCGCGTGCGGCGACGCCGTTGCCGGACGGCAGCGCCTCGTCGGTGTAAGGTTTGGGCCGCTGGATCAATTTCTCGTGATCGTGTGCGGTAAAAAAGAATCCGCCGCGCTCGCGATCCTCGAAACGTTCGAGCAGGGCCTCGGCCAGAACGACCGCCCAGGCGATGTCGCGCTCCGACCAGCGGCATTGCAGCATTTCGAGCAATGAGTCCAGCAGCAGCGCATGGTCGTCGAGGTAGCCGGGAAAGCGCGGCCCATCGGCGCCGGCTTTTGCGAACAGACGTCCGTCGCGCCATGCCGTGTTGTATACATTATCCAGCGCATTTTCGGCCAGACCGAGCAACGGCGGCGCGCTCAGCATGCGCACCGAGCGCGCGATGCCGGAGATCGCGAGCGCATTCCAGGCGGTGAGGATCTTGTTGTCGAGCCCCGGGCGCACGCGCAATGCACGCGCGGTGAACAGTTTCGCACGCGCGCTGGAAACGCGCGCCTGCGCCGCATCGATTACGATGCCGAGCGCCGCGGCAACATCATCGAACGGCACGGCGACCACGGGATTCCACGCCTTGCCCTCGAAGTTCGGCGGGCGGTCAAATCCGTAATGGCGTTCGGCGGCGGCGAATTCGTCGGCCTCGAGCAGGGCACGCACTTCGTCGCGCGACCAGACGTAGAACTTGCCTTCCTCATGTTCGGAGTCGGCGTCGAGTGCCGCGTAAAAACCGCCGGATTCCGCGGTCATCTCGCGCACGAGCCACGCGAGGATGCCGTGCGCGACATCGGCGCGATTGCGGTTGGCGTACAAGGGCAGCAATTGCGCATTGTCGTACAGCATCTTCTCGAAGTGCGGGATTTCCCAGCGCTCGTCCACGCTGTAGCGCGCGAAGCCGCCGCCGACCTGGTCGTGGATACCGCCGTCGGCCATGCGCGCGAGGGTGAATTCGACCTGTTCGGGTTTGCGAAGGTCGAGCATCAATTCCATTTCCGTGCAGTGCGGAAACTTCGGCGCGCCGCGATGGCCCCCGAATTCGGGATCGAAGCTCGCGTCGATCTGCGCCAGTGCGGCACGGATCGGCGCGTCGTTGAGCGTATCCGCCGTGGATTCGCCGCGGCCGTGATCGGCGAGAAATTCCGCCAACGCGGTGTTTTGCTCGCGCACCTCGCCGCGGCGTTCGCTCCACCAGCGCCGCACCTCGCGCAGCACCTGCGCGAATGGCGGCATGCCGTAGCGCGGCTCGCGCGGGAAATACGTGCCGGCGTAGAACGGCAGGTGATCGTCCGGGGTCAGGAACACGGTCAGCGGCCAGCCGCCCCCGCGCCGGGTCAGGGCCTGGTGCGCGAGCTGGTAGATGCGGTCGAGGTCGGGCCGTTCCTCCCTGTCCACTTTTATACAGATGAACAATTCGTTCATCAGCGCGGCTGTGCCTACGTCCTCGAAACTCTCGTGCGCCATCACGTGGCACCAGTGGCAGGCGCTGTAGCCGATGGACAACAGGATCGGTTTCTCCTGCGCGCGCGCGGTCGCGAGCGCCGCGTCGCACCATGGCCACCAATCGACGGGGTTGTTCGCGTGCTGGCGCAGGTAGGGACTGGATTCTTTGGCGAGGCGGTTCATGCAGTCAGGGTAACCCTAAATCGGAAGGTTAAGAATATGCCGGCGCGGGCGGCAGCCGATCCGGTAAACTCGCGTCTTTGATCGACGCCTCTACGCGCATGATTTTCTTCGACGACATCAATTCCATCGCGTTTTCCATCGGCCCGCTGGCCGTGCACTGGTACGGCCTGATGTACCTCGGCGGCTTCCTCGGCGGCTGGTGGCTGGGCAACCATCGCTTGAAATACGGGCGCTTGCCGGCAAGCGAGCAGGCGTTCACCGACCTTGCGTTCTACGTGAAGCTGGGCGTCATCGTTGGCGGGCGCATCTGGTACATGCTCTCGTACATTTCGCCGGACTGGATCTGGCACGATCCGCTCGCGCTGTTCCGGGTCTGGGACGGCGGCATGTCTTTCCACGGCGGCCTGATGGGCGTGCTCGCCGCCGGCTGGTGGTGGTCGCGGCGCAACCAGATCCACTTCTTCGACACCATCGACTTCGTCGCGCCGCTGGTGCCGATTGGCCTCGGCCTCGGCCGCATCGGCAACTTCATCAACGGCGAACTGTGGGGCAAATACACCGGCGCCGATTGGGGCGTGATCTATCCGCGCGCGCTGGAATCGCTGGGCAAGTCGACGGCGGAATTGCACCAGATGTTTCTTGCCGGCCAGCTCGACCACGAAGCGCGGCATCCGTCGGAGCTGTACGAATTCGCGCTCGAAGGCGTGGTCATGTTCATCGTGTTGTGGCTGTTTTCGCGCAAGCCGCGACCGCGTTACGCGGTGTCGGGCCTGTTCGCGTTGATGTACGGCGTGTTCCGCTTCGCCGTGGAATTCCTGCGCCTGCCCGATCCGCAGCTGGGTTATCTCGCCTTCGGCTGGCTGACGATGGGGCAGGTGCAATCGATTCCGCTGATCGTGATCGGCGTCGTGCTGATGTGGATGTCGCGGCGCGCGCCGACGTTGCCGCTCGCCAAGGCCGCCGCCTGATGCGCCAGTATCTCGACCTGCTGCGCGACGTGCTGGACAACAGCACGGAAAAATCCGACCGCACCGGCATCGGCACGCGCTCACTGTTCGGCCGGCAAATTCGTTTCGATCTTGGTGACGGCTTCCCGCTGGTCACGACCAAGAAGCTGCACACCAAATCCATTGTGCATGAATTGCTGTGGTTCCTGCGCGGCGAAACGAACATCGCCTACCTGAAGGAAAACGGCGTATCGATCTGGAACGAATGGGCCGATGCCGACGGCAACCTCGGTCCGATCTACGGCAAGCAGTGGCGAAGCTGGCAGGGCGCGGACGGCAAGACCATCGACCAGATCGCCTGGCTGATCGACGAGATCAAACGCAATCCCGATTCGCGGCGCCTCGTGGTCAATGCCTGGAACGTGGCCGAATTGCCGAAGATGGCGCTCGCGCCGTGTCACTGCCTGTTCCAGTTCCATGTCGCCAATGGAAGGCTGTCGTGCCAGTTGTACCAGCGCTCGGCGGACGTCTTCCTCGGCGTGCCGTTCAACATCGCCAGCTACGCGCTGTTGACGCACCTGATCGCGCAGGTCTGCGATCTCGCACCCGGCGATTTCGTGCACAGCTTCGGCGACGTGCATTTGTACAACAATCACGTCGAACAGGCGCGCACGCAACTTGCGCGCGAACCGTTGCCGCTGCCGACACTGAAGTTGAACCCGGATGTGAAGTCGATCTTCGATTTCCGCTACGAGGACATCATCATCGACGGTTACCAATCGCACCCGGCGATAAAAGCTACGGTCGCCGTGTGAGCGACATCTCCCTCGTCGCCGCGCTGGATCGTAACCGCGCCATCGGTCGCGACGGTGCGATGCCGTGGCATCTTCCCGACGATCTGAAGCGATTCAAGGCGCTGACGTTTGGCAAGCCGGTCCTGATGGGGCGCAAGACGGCGCTGGCGATTGGCCGAGCCTTGCCGGGACGGCGCAATCTGGTGCTGACGCGCAGCGGTGCTGCGCCGTTCACGGATCAGGAAAGCGTGGCCTCGCTGGATGCGGCCATCGCTGCGACGGGCGATGCGGAACTGTGCGTGATCGGTGGCGGCGAGGTTTACGCGCTGGCCCTGCCGCGCGCGACGCGCCTGTATCTGACCCAGGTGGATTGCGCCGCCGAGAATGCCGATGCGTTTTTTCCGGGCGTGGATTGGTCGCGATGGCACGAGGTAGCGCGCACGCACCACGCCGCGGATGCGCGTCACGAATATGCCTTCGATTTCGTCGACTACGCGCTCGCCGCTGCGTCTTCGTAATCGGCGGTTTGGGTGACGTCGCCCGCGCGCACGAAACCGCGCGCATTGGCGATCGCCGTGATTGAGGCTGCCATCGCGATGTTCGCGACCAGCGCGATCAAGCCGATGTAGACGCCGCCGAGTTCCGGCAACGTGAATATCGGCTTCATGCCGACGCTGGCCGACAGCGCCGTGCCGAGTGTCATGCCGAAGGCCCAGCCGGCCAGCAGGGCGCCGCCGCGGAACCAGCGCGTGAACAGGCCGAATGCGATCGCCGGGAAAATCTGCGCAATCCAGATGCCGCCGAGCAGTTGCAGGTTGATCGCGTATTCCAGCGGCAGGAACACGACGAAGGCGAGTGCGCCGAACTTGACCGCGAGTGAGGTGATCTTGGCGACCGTGGATTCGCGCTGTGCGCTCATGTCGCGTTCGACGAACGGCCGCCAGATGTTGCGCGTGACCAGGTTCGCCGCGCCGATCGACATGATCGCCGCCGGTACCAGCGCGCCGAGCGCGATCGCCGCGTAGCAGAATCCGGCGAACCATTCCGGGAAACTCTGCGCGATCAGCGCCGGTACCACCGCGGTGCCTTTCGCCGGCACGTTTGCGCCGATCGCCATGTAGCCCATCAACGCGATCAGGCCGAGCATGATGCTATACACCGGCAGCACGATGGCGTTGCGCCGCAACGTGTTCGCGTTCGACGCGGCGAGCATGCCGGTGGCGGCGTGCGGATACAGGAACAGCGCCAGCGCCGAGCCGAGTGCGAGGCTGGCGAACGGCATCGCCTGGCCCGGATGCAGCAGGATGCCGGCACTGCCGCCTTTCGCCGCGAACGCACGATCGGCGGCGGCGAACACGGCGCCGTAGCCGCCAAGCTTCGCCGGCACGATGATGACGGCCGCGATCACGAACACATAGATCATCGTGTCCTTGACGAAGGCAATCATGGCCGGCGCGCGCAGGCCGCTTGTATACGTGTATACTGCGAGCACGACGAACGCCACGACCAGCGCGATCTCCGCGCCCTGGCGCACGCCGCCGAAACCCATCGCCTCGAACACCACCTGCATGCCGACCAGTTGCAGCGCGATGTAGGGCAGGGTCGCGAGCACGCCGGTCAGCGCCACCGCGAGCGCGAGCCAGCGATTGGCATAGCGGCCTTGCGCGAAGTCGGCCATGGTCAGCCAGCCGTGGCGATGGCAGACGTTCCACAGCCGCGGCGCGAACGCGTAGAAAATCGGGTACGCGATGATGGTGTAGGGCAGGGCGAAGAACCCGTAGGCGCCGGTGGCGTAGACCAGTGCCGGCACGGCGATCACTGTATACGCGGTATACAAATCCCCGCCGAGCAGGAACCAGGTTACCGCCGTGCCGAAGCGGCGTCCGCCCAGGCCCCATTCGTGCAACTGGTTCAAGTCCCCCGTGCGCCAGCGTGCGGCTGCGAAACCGAGCACGGTCACCAGCGCGAAGAAGAAGACGAAGACGCTCCAGGCCGTCCAGTGCACCGCGCCGGTCATGGGCGCCGGCCCCGATGCACGAACCACATCAGCGGCGGCAGCGCCAGCAGCCATGCAAACAGGTACCAGTAGAAGAACGGAAAGCCGAACAGGCGGGGCTCGTGGGCGTCGTACAGCGGCACGATCAGGGTGCCGATGAAGGGCAAACCGAGCAGCCACAGGCGCCGATTCATAACCACTTTGCCCGTTTCAGCAGGACATACAAAAGTATACAAAGCGCGGCCGTGGCGCCGAACGTGATCGGATAGGCGTGTGCCGCGTCCAGTTCGGGCATGTCGTGGAAGTTCATGCCGTACCAACTTGCGATCATCATCGGCGCGGTCAGCAGCAAGCCCCAGCCGGCAATGCGCTTGAACGCCTCGTTCTGTGCCACGCCGACCAAGGCCAGGTTCACGTCCATCGCCGAAGTGAGCATCTCGCGGATCATGCCGGCGGTCTCGTTGATGCGCGCGGCATGGTCGGCGACGTCGCGGAAATACGGCCGCACCTCGTCGCGGATCAGTCCCGGATACAGGCGCACGAGCTGGCTGAGGATATCCTGCAGTGGCGTCATCGCCAGTTGCAGGCGCACGAGCTGCTTCTTCAATTCGTACAACTGCATGATGGTGCGGCGGTGGTAATCGCCGGCCAACACCGCGTGTTCGAGCGCGTTGATGCGGGTCTGGAACGCATCGACGATCGGAAAATAATTGTCGACGACGAAATCGAGCACGGCGTACAGCGCGTAGCTCGGTCCGAGCGCGAGCAGATCGGGCGCTGACTCACACTTGTTGCGCGCCGGCACGTAGCTGGCCGACGCTCCGTGGCGGATGCTGACCAGGTAATTGCGGCCGAGGAACAGGTGCGTCTCGCCGAGGTCGACCTTGTCGTGCGCCATTTGCGCGGTGTGCACGGCGACGAACAGCGAATCGCCGTAGGCTTCGAGCTTGGTGCGTTGATGCGCGCGGTGCGCGTCCTCGATCGCGAGCGGATGCAGGCCGAACTGCTTCTGCATGTGCTGGAGCAGCACCTCGTCCGGCTCATGCAGGCCGACCCAGACGAACACCTTGGGATTCTTCAGCGCCGCATCGATGCCGTCCAGCGCGATCGTGCGTGGCGCGCCGTCGCCATAGGCGACGCAGTTGACCAGCATCGGTGCGGCGGCAGTTTCGGGCGTGGCGGGGCTGGTCGGCATGCGCGGATGATGCCGGAGCGGTGGAAGCGGGGCAATGGGTGCGCGACTAGATGCGCCGCCAATTCACGCCCGCTGCCAGCGCCGCGTGGACCGGCAGCAACAGCGCGATCCAGAAGCGGTTGTCCTGCGCGAACGAAGGATAGATTTTCAGGAAGAACTCGAACGCGGCGAGGAAGGCGATGAGGAAACTCGTCGCCTTGACGAAGCGCGACGGCTGCCAGCGTGCGCGTGCGCTCGCGATCCACGCGGGCACGAGCAGCAGGCACAGTGGATTGAGCAGCAGGATATTCTCGTTGTGCCACGCGGCGACGTGGTCGGTGAGCGTCCACAGGCCGATCAGGACGAGTCCGGCGCTGCCGCAGACGAAGGCGATCAGACTCGCGCTGGCGGCGAAGGTCGCGCGCGCCCACGCGCGTTCGCGCCGGCGTGCGAGCGCGAGCAGGCCGAGTCCGGAAAGAATTCCGATGCCCAACGCCTGCCAGAACCAGTTCGACGGATATTCAGGCGGCTCGGGCAGGTTGCCGGGATAGATCACGGTTTCGCGCGCGACCAGCGGCACGAGATTGCCGCCCGCATCGCGTACTTTCACGTCGCGCAGGTAGCGCATGAATTCCATCGGCACGAAACTCTCGGCCCAGTACGACAGCCGCTTGTCGGCAAACGGGCCAAGGCCTGCGTCCATCAGCACCATGAGTAATGGCTCCGGACGCATCAGACGCAGGGTGTCCATGCGGTAGGTGAAGCCGCGCGAGGGCGCAATGAGCTGGTCGTGGATCGCGCCGCCAAGCGCCCCGTCGAGCGCGTCGCGCACGCGTGTGGCGCAGTTGGCGGTGAAATAGTCGTAACGGTACTGCGCGTTTTCCGGACGCGTGTTCCACTCAAGATAAGTGAATAATTTGTAGCGCTGGGATGGTGTGAGGTTCAAGTCCTGCTGCACGATCCAGCGCCCTTCGCTGCGATACAGCGGAAACTCGCTGGCCGGATCGTCCACGTCGATGCGATAGAGCATGCGTCCGCGGGCGAAGTTGAGGAAGAAATCCTTCTGCGCGAAATCGAACATGCCGTAGTTGTACAGGCGCTGCGTGCCGTTGGCGCGGTCGCGGATCAGGATGGCGTTGTGGCCGAAGCGTTCCCACACCTCGGTACCCGGGCCGAACGTGACCAGGGCGACGTCGAGGTCGGTGCCGGGTTCGGGAGTGGGTGCGGGCTGGCCGGTCGCAAAAAGTGGAAAAAGCAGCAAAATGCACAAAAAAACGGACCCTCTCCCCCGAGTGCGCTTGGGGGAGAGGAGGTGTTGCGGCTCAGGCGTCATGCACCCGCACCGAAAACTGCTGTACCCGCCTTGCATCCGCGCGCGTGACGCGGAACGCGAAGCCACCGAGCACGGTTTCTTCGCCGGGTTCGGGCAGGTGGCCGAACTCGTCGGTGATCATGCCGCCGACGGTATCGAAATCCTCGTCCGGGAACGCGCTGCCCAGGCGCGCGTTGAAATCCGCGATCGGCGTCAGCGCATTGACCAGGAAACTGCCGTCGGCCTGCGCCTGGATCAGTTTCTTGCGCGCGGGATCTTCCTCGTCGTGCTCGTCGTCGATCTCGCCGACGATTTCCTCGAGCACGTCCTCGATGGTGACCAGGCCCGCGACGCCGCCGTATTCGTCGACGACGATGGCCATGTGGTTGCGCGACAGGCGGAATTCCTTGAGCAGGATGTCCAGGCGCTTGGATTCGGGAATCATCGTCACCGGCCGCAACAGGCCGCGGATGTTGCACGGCGTATCCTTGCCGGCAAAGCATTTGAGCAGGTCCTTGGCGAGCAGGATGCCGATGATGTCGTCGCCATCCTCGTCGTGGACGGGGAAACGCGAATGCCCGGATTCGATCACCCGGCGCAGGATTTCCTCGAGCGACGCGTCGGCCGGCAGCGCCACGATTTGTCCGCGCGGCACCATGACGTCGGCGACGGTGAGGTCGGAAACCTCGATCGCGCCTTCGACCATGGACAGGGTGTCGTCGGATAACAGGCCGTTCGTGCGCGCGTCGCGCAATTCCTCGAGCAGCTCGTCGATGTTGCGGGGTTCGCCGGAAACCAGTTGGCCGATGCGTCCCAGCCAGGACCGAGCCGGCTGCGGACTAGGGTGATCCTCGTTCATTACATTGCGTGCAAAGCCCTCACGGGCGGTCGCCTAGTGTAGCCGATGGCGCGATTTCCGTAATATATCTAGCTAGATCAATATTTTATGCGAGCCTGACGGAATCATTCGTAGGGGTTGCGGATACCTAATCCGGCCAGGATGCGGATTTCCAGGGTCTCCATGCGCCGGGCCTCGGCGGGCGCGTCGTGATCGTGGCCGAGCAGATGCAGTACGCCGTGGATGGTCAGGTGCGCCCAGTGCTCGCGCGGGCGCTTGCCCTGTTCGGCGGCCTCGCGGGCGACAACCGGCGCGCAAATCACCAGGTCGCCGAGCAAGCGGGCCGATTTTGATCGCTGCGCCGCGCCCGGGGCAGGTTCCCAGGGGAAACTCAGTACGTTGGTGGGGTAGTCCTTGTGCCGATACTGCCGATTGAAGCGTCGACCGGCGTTCGCATCGACGATCAGCAAGTTCACCTGCGCGCTTCGGGGCAGGCGCGGAATGGCGGCTATCCAGGTCTGAAAGGAATGTTTCGTCGGCACGCCGCTGCGTCCGGCTTCGTTGCGCAGGAATAACCCGGCGCTCATGCATTTTTTCCTTCGTTTTCGCGCTTTTCATAAGCGCGCACGATCTTCTGCACCAGCGGATGGCGCACGACATCCTTGGCGGTGAAGAACGTGAAGCTCACGCCGTCGACATCGCGCAGCACCTCGATCGCATCGCGCAGTCCGGACTTGATGTGCTTGGGCAGGTCGACCTGGGTCACGTCGCCGGTGACCACGGCGACCGAACCGAAACCGATGCGGGTGAGGAACATCTTCATCTGCTCGGTCGTGGTGTTCTGCGCCTCGTCCAGGATCACGAATGCATCGTTGAGCGTGCGCCCGCGCATGTAGGCGAGCGGCGCGATCTCGATCACGTTGCGTTCGATCAGCTTGGTCACGCGGTCGATGCCGATCATCTCGTACAGCGCGTCGTAGAGCGGACGCAAGTAAGGATCGACCTTTTGCGTCAGGTCGCCGGGCAGGAAGCCGAGTTTCTCGCCGGCTTCCACCGCGGGACGCACCAGGATCAGGCGCTGCACGCGCGAATCGTTGAGCGCATCCACCGCCATCGCGACCGCGAGATAGGTCTTGCCGGTGCCGGCCGGGCCGATGCCGAAATTGATGTCGTGCGTGGCGACCGCGTGCAGGTAGCGCTGCTGGTTCGCGCCGCGGCCGCGGATCGTGCCGCGCTTGACCTTGATCGCGACTTCCTGCGCCTCGTCGGTCTTTTCTTCCAACGCATCGATGCCCGATTCGGACAGGCGCAAATTGATCTGCGCGCCACTCAGCGTTTCCGATTCGGTGGCGTCGTAGAGGTTGCGCAGCACGCGCTCGGCGAGCTTCACTTTCGCCGCATCGCCGTTCACGCGGAACACGTTGCCACGGTTGGCGATCTCCACGCCGAGGCGCAATTCGATCTGGCGCAAGTGCTCGTCGAAAGGACCGGCCAGGTTGGCCAGGCGTTCGCCGTTTTCGGGTTCGAGCGCGAAGTCGCGGTGGGATAGGGCGGTCATGGTGCGCGAGGGTAGCGCGTGGCGGGCGCCGGGGCCAGCGCGATAGCACAGGGTGAATTTGGGGAATTTGATCCTGATCAATACGCACTGGCGGCATCGGAATACGGTTATGCACACATACAAGGACAACGAGGGAAGAAAAATGAAATCGATGCGCTGGATTTCGTTCGCATTCGCGGGGTCCGTGCTGCTGGGCATTTCCTTTCCGCAGACCGTTTCGGCGGCGGATGTCGAGGCAGCCAAGGCACTGGCGCGCCAGAACAACTGCTTCAAGTGCCATGGCATCGACAAGGAAAAAGACGGTCCGGCCTACAAGGCGATCGCCGAGAAATTCCGCGGCAAGGCGGATGCGCAAGCCCGGCTGATCCAGCACCTCACCACCGGCGAGAAGGCGAAGTTCCCGGACGGACACGAGGAAGCGCACAAGATCGTGCAGACCGATCCGCCGAAGGACATGGCGCAGATCAAGAACCTGGTCGACTGGATTCTTTCCTTGTAGGTTCCCGGGCCGATTCGGCTCTTTCGCAACGCTCGGCCTGGGGAGGTCGATATGAAGCGGATTCATTGGTGGATATTCGCGGTCAATCTGGTGCTGTTGGCCTGCAGTTTTGTGC
>DATJIL010000172.1:0-11792 GCA_035493385.1 Rudaea sp. | reverse complement strand
TGAAATGAATTCGGCGCATGGCGGTCTCCTGCGATTTCATGTTCGCAAGTATACCGTTCTGCGATGCATCTTCGTCTTCACAACGGCGTCAAGTGTGCGTAGGCCACGACCAGCCACTTCGCGCCGGCATTCTCGAAATTGACCTGCACGCGCGCGTGTGCGCCCGCGCCTTCCGCGTCGATCACGACGCCGTCGCCGAAATTGGCGTGGCGCACATGCTGGCCGAGCTTGAGCGGCATGGCGTCGCCGCCATCGTCGACGAAACGCCCCGCATACATCGGCCGCGACACCTGCACGCGCGGGCGCACCTCGTGCAGCAATTCGCGCGGCAGTTCGTGCAGGAAGCGCGAAGGCCGGTTGTAGGTTTCCGATCCGTGCAGGCGACGCGATTCGGCGTAACTCAGGATCAGCGTCTGCCGCGCGCGCGTGATGCCGACGTAGGCCAGCCGCCGTTCTTCGTCCAGGCGTCCGGGTTCGTCCAGTGATTTCTGGCTCGGGAACAATCCGTCTTCGAGACCGGCGAGGAACACGACGGGAAATTCCAGGCCTTTCGCCGAGTGCAAGGTCATGAGCTGCACGCAGTCTTCCCAGGCCTCGCCCTGGCTTTCACCGGCTTCGAGCGCGGCGTGGGCGAGAAAGGCGACGAGTTCGGAAAATCCCGCCTCAATGTCTTCGGCATTGCGCTCGAAACGGCTGGCGACGTTGACCAGTTCGTCGAGGTTTTCCACACGCGATTCGGCATTACCGCGCGAGTCTGCTTCGTAGTAATCGCGCAGACCGGATTGCTGAATCGCGTGATCGATCTGCTCGGACAACGCCAGCGGCGCATCGCCTCCCGCGCAAGATCTTTCCAATGCGTCGATCAGATCGAGAAACGCACGCAGCGCATTCTTCGCGCGCCCGGCCAGTGCCGCACCGGCCGCTTCGGTCTGCGTCGCGTCCCACATCGACGCATTCGTGGCGCGTGCGCGCTGGCGCAAGGTATCCAGCGTGCGTTCGCCGATTCCGCGCGGCGGCGTGTTCACGGCACGCTCGAACGCCGCGTCGTCGTTGCGGTTGGCGACGAGGCGCAGATAGGCCAGTGCGTCCTTGATTTCCGCGCGGTCGAAGAAGCGCTGACCGCCATAGACGCGGTAGCGGATGTCGTGCTGGATCAGTTGTTCCTCGAAGTTGCGCGACTGCGCGTTGGAGCGGTACAGGATCGCGCAATCGCTGGCATTGCCGCCGTGCTGTACATGTTCGCGGATGCGCTCGACGACGAAGCGCGCCTCGTCCTGTTCGTTGTAAGCGGCATACAAAGCGATCGCTGCGCCGGCTTCGCCCGCCGTCCACAGCTTCTTGCCCAGGCGCTGCGGATTGTTCGCGATGATCGCGTTCGCCGCATTGAGAATGTTGCCGGTGGAGCGGTAGTTCTGTTCGAGACGAATGGTTTTGGCGCCGGGAAAATCGCGCAGGAAATGCTGCACGTTTTCCACGCGCGCACCGCGCCAGCCGTAGATGGCCTGATCGTCGTCGCCGACCACGAAAACCTGTCCGGTCGTGCCCGCGAGCACGCGAATCCACGCATACTGGATCGTGTTGGTGTCCTGGAACTCGTCGACCAGCAGGTGCCGCCAGCGCTCGCGGTAATGCGCAAGCAGCGCATCGTCGTGCAGCCACAACTCATGCGCGCGCAGCAGCAGTTCGGCGAAATCGACGAGGCCCGAACGCTGACAGGCCTGCTCGTAGGCGCGATAGATGTCGATCAGCGTTTTCGTCAGTGGATTGTGTTCGCTGTGGAAAGCATCCGGCCGCTTGCCTTCGTCCTTGGCGGTGTTGACGAACCACGCGGCCTGGCGCGGCGGGAAACGCGATTCGTCCAGACCCAGCCCCGCGATCGTGCGCTTGAGCAGGCGCTGCTGATCGTCGCTGTCGAGAATCTGGAACGTCTCGGGCAATTTCGCTTCACGCCAATGCTGGCGCAGCAGCCGATGCGCGATGCCGTGGAAGGTGCCGATGGAAAGTCCGCGTGTTCCCTGCGCGATCAACGTGTCGGCGCGCGCGCGCATTTCGCCGGCGGCCTTGTTCGTGAACGTCACCGCGAGAATCGACCACGGCGAGGCGTGCTCGACTTCGAGTAGCCAGGCGATGCGATGCGTGAGCACGCGCGTCTTGCCCGAGCCCGCACCGGCAAGCACGAGGTAATGCCCCGGCGGCGCGCTGACCGCTTCGCGCTGCGCGGGATTGAGTCCGTCCAACAGGTGCGAGACATCCATCCGCGCATTGTAGCGTTCGGCGTAGAATGCACGGCCCGAATTTTTCCGTCCGCCATGTCCGCCTCCGCCGCACGCAAACACGAGATCGATACGAACAAGCTGGCCAAACGCCTGCGCCGTCAGTGCGGGCAGGCGATCGCCGATTTCAACATGATCGAGGACGGCGACCGCATCATGGTGTGCCTGTCCGGCGGCAAGGATTCGTACACCCTGCTCGCACTGCTGCGCCAGTTGCAGGCCAAGGCGCCGGTGCGTTTCGAACTCGTCGCCGTGCATCTGGACCAGAAGCAGCCCGGCTACGATGCGGACGTCCTGCCGGCGTACCTGAAATCCATCGACATGCCGTTCCGGATCCTGGAACAAGACACCTACAGCGTGGTCAAGCGCGTGGTACCGGAAGGCAAGACGATGTGCGGCTTGTGCTCGCGACTGCGTCGCGGTTCGCTGTACAGCTTCGCCGAGCGCGAGGGCTTCACCAAGATTGCGCTCGGCCACCATCGCGACGACATCGTCGAAACCCTGTTCCTGAATCTTTTCCATCACGCGACGCTGAAGGCGATGCCGCCGAAGCTGCTCTCCGACGACGGCAAGCACGTGGTGATCCGCCCGCTCGCCTATTGCAAGGAAGACGACATCGCCGAGTATGCGCAGCAGCAGGGTTTTCCGATCATGCCGTGCAACCTGTGCGGCTCGCAGGAAACCCTGCAGCGCAAGGCGATCAAGCAGATGCTCGCCGACTGGGAGCGCAAGACGCCCGGGCGCATCGAAAATGTCTTTCGCGGCATCGGCGAGATCGCGCCCTCACAGCTCGCCGATCGCGACCTGTTCGACTTCGCCGGACTCGGCAGCCGCTCGGCCGAACGTGCCGATCAGTCCGACTGGCTGCTCGGCAACGGCACCGCCGCCGATTAACTTCTTCCCATTCTCCGGATGCTTCGCATGATGTGGTTTCGCAACCTCACGCTGTTTCGTTTCTCCGAAAAAACCGCCAAGTCGCTCAAATCGCTGGAAGACAAACTCGCCCAGCACCGGCTGCGCGCGCCGGGACCGCTGGAACTGGCAACGCAAGGATTCATCTCGCCGTTCGGCCGGGACGAGGAAGTTCTGACTCGCAAGGTCGGCGACTTTATCCTGCTGAATATCGCCAGCGAGCGACGTTTGTTGCCGAATTCTGTCGTAAACGATGAATTGTCTGCACGTTTGAAGAAGATAACCGAAAAAGACGGCAGAAAGGTCGGCTCCAAGGAGCGCAAGCGCCTGAAGGACGAGATCCTGACCGATCTTTTACCGCGCGCCTTTACGAAAATGTCGCGAACTGCTTGCTATCTGTCGCTAAAATCTGGCTTTGCCGTTCTTGACACCGCGAGCCGGAAATCCGCTGAAGAAGCATTAAGTCAATTGCGTCAAGCACTTGGCAGTTTTCCGGCAGTACCGATGGCAGCGGAGGAATCCCCTCGACGGCTGATGACGGACTGGCTGATCCATGGCAAGCTACCTGCAGGTCTGGTCCTGGGCGACGAATGCGAACTGCGTGACCCGGCCGAATCCGGCGCCGTGGTGCGCTGCCGCCGCCAGGACCTTGAAACCGACGAAGTGCGCGAGCATCTGAAGAGTGGCAAGCAGGCGTTCGCTCTCGGTTTGACCTTCGAGGAGCGTTTGAGCTTCACCCTCGGCGAGGATCTCGCCGTGCGCAAGCTGCGCTTTCTCGATGTAGTGCAGGACGAACTGGAGGCTTCCGGACGCGACGCGGAAGCCGGCGACATAGACGCCACCTTCGCCCTGATGACACTGGAGTTGGAGCGCCTGTTGCTGAAACTGGAAGAGTGGTTCGGTTTGCCCCGGCCGGACGACAGATAGCAAGGCGCATCCGGGGCGGGAACTGCATCATGACCGTCGCGGAAAACCAAAATTATCTGGAACTGGCCACGCCCGATGGCGAAACCATCAAGGTGCTGCGCCGCGCGCATCCGCGCGCACGCCGCCTGCGCCTGACCGTCACCTCCGGCGGCGCGCAGGTGTCGTATCCACAGGGCACGCATCCGGCGCAGGTGTTCGCGTTCCTGCGCAAGCACGCGAACTGGCTGGAACGCAAACTCGATGAGTTGCAGGATGGGGCCGCACTGCCGCCAGCGCTCAAACCCGGCGTGCCGACCGTGTTACCTTTGCGCGGAGAGACCACGCGCCTGCAGTGGCGCGACGGCGCCTATCCGCACATCGAGCTGGCCGACGAGCGCCTGATCCTGGCGCTGCCCAAGCCGCACAACAAACAGACGCTGACCGCCGCGCGCGGGTTGTTGCATTCCTTCTTGCACGCGCAGATCCGCCGCGACGTATCGCGGCATCTGGCGCGTTACACGCCGGACCTCGGCCGCGCTCCGAGCGGCATTCGCATCAAGCCGCTCAAGAGTTTGTGGGGCAGTCTCGACACACGCGATCGCGTCACCCTCGACCTCGCCCTGGCGCTAGCGCCACCCGAAGCGTTGCGCTACGTGGTCGTGCACGAGTTGTGTCACCTGCGCGTGCGCAACCATTCGCCGCGCTTCTGGGATCTGGTCGGCTCGCTCGACCCGGATTGGCAGACGCAGCGCGACTGGCTCAAGGCCAGCGGGCAGGCGCTGAAGGCAGAGTTGGCACGGTTGATCGCGCCTTAGGGGTCTTGGATTTTCGCCGCGCGAAAGCGCAGCAATTGCGCCGCGACTGCCGGCGCGTCTTCCATGTGCAAGTGGTGCGTGCCGGCGATGCGCCGTACCTGGATGTCCTGTACCTGCGCGATGCGCCGGTCCATCGCCGCGCGCGGCATGTAGGGCTGCTCGGGCTCGGCCAAAACCAGCGCGACCGGTGCACGGATGCCGCGCAGCACGGCCAGTATCTGTTCTTCGGTGTTGCGCACCGGCGAAGTGAGCATGAGGCGTGGATCGGTGGACCAGGTCAGGCCGCCAGTCACGGCCTTGACGCCGCGTTCGACCAGAATTTGGGCTGCTGCAAGCGACAGATCATTGGCGCGCATCCGCGCCGCCACCGCCGCGTCGAGATCGGGGAACACGCGCGGCGACTTCGCATCGGCCGAGTTTCGATCGGCAAAGGCACGCTGCAATTGTTCCAGCGCCAGTTCCGGAGCCTGCGTGAGCGGCCCGAGTCCCTCGATCAGCAGCAGGCGTTCGATGCGCTCCGGGCAGGCGCCGGCCAGCATGCTCGCGACCGCCGCGCCGAGCGAATGGCCGAGCAGGCCGAAACGCTCCCAGCGCAGCGCATCCGCCGCAACAAGCGCATCGCTCAGGTAATCGACATAGTGGTACCACGCGCCGGGCGGGCGCCAGTCCGAGCGGCCGTGGCCGGGAAAATCGATGGCAACAATGTGGAAATGTCCACAAAGCAACGGCGCGAGCGCGTCGAACGAGGCGGCGTTGTCCAGCCAGCCGTGCAGGGCAAGCAATTTCGGCAACGATTCCTCACCCCAGGCGCGCGCGGCAAGGCGCTGGCCGGGCAAGGCCAATTCGATATCACGCACCGGCATCGGTCCAGCCTTGCGCATGGCGCCGGATCAGGTTCGCGAACAGGTGCACATGCGCATCCGCCGCATTCAGCGCTGGAATGTAATCCAGGCGCTGGCCGCCCGCGGCGAGGAATTGTTCGCGTCCGCGCATCGCGATTTCTTCCAGGGTTTCCAGGCAGTCCATCGCGAATCCCGGGCACAGCACCTGCACATGGCGCAGGCCGGATTGTGCGAATTGCGCGAGCGCCGCATCCGTGTACGGCTCAAGCCAGCGTTCCCGGCCGACCCGCGACTGGAACGCGACCACCAGTTCCGTTGCGGATATGCCCAGGCGTTCACGCAACAACCGCGCCGTCGCCAGACATTGATCGCGGTACGGATCGCCGGCGTTGACGTAACGCTCGGGTATTCCATGGAAGGAAAGCAGCAGGCACTCGCCACGGCCGTGCGTGAACCAGTACTTTTCCACGCTCGCCGCGAGCGCTTCGATGTAACCGGGTTCGGCGTGATAGTCGGCAATGCTGCGCACTTCCGGCACCCGCCGTTCGGCACGCAGCGCAGTGAACACGGCATCGAAACTGGCCGCTGTCGACGTCGCCGAGTATTGCGGATAAAACGGCAGTACGAGGATGCGGCACACGCCATCGGCAAGCAGATGGCGAACCACATCGCCCACGCCCGGCTCGCCGTAGGTCATGGCCAACTCGACACGCATTTTCATGTCGCGCAACTCGGCGGCCAGTCGTGTCGTCAGTGCGCGGCTGTTGACCAGCAGCGGCGATCCCTGTGGCGTCCAGATTTTCGCATAGGCGCGTGCGGAACGCCGCGGTCGCACGCGCAGGATCACGCCGTAAAGCAGTGGCAGCCACAGCCAGCGCGGATAGTCGATGACGCGCCGGTCGCCCAGGAATTGCCCCAGGTAACGCCGCACGGCCGCCGCCGTGGGCGCCGATGGCGTGCCGAGGTTGATGAGCAGCACGGCTGTCCCGGGCATGGACTCGCTACTTGGATCGGGCATGGTTGGATTGGCCGGAAGTCGGGCAACGCAAAAACCCAATACCTTGTGCTGTTCCATGAACCGTGACGCCAGCTATTGTGGCTATTGGGTCGCTTGCCGCCCAGTGTAGCATTGCCGCGCCAAGGCTTTGTTTTCCTTGTATTCGCTGCTAGACTCGCGTGGCCACGTCCTCGACGATGTGGCTGACGATTACTACAAGAACTTATAACGAGAAAAATCGCATGCCCCTGCGCGCAATCCTAGTTGCGCTCGTGCTTGGCGTCTTCGCCATCCAGGCACGCGCCGCCGATCTCGTCGGTTACGGCGAGGCATTCAATGTCCTGTATGCCGTCGACCTGACGACGAATACGGCTGTCCAGATCGGCGGCCCCGGCCAGATCACCTACGCCAACATCGAGGGCCTGACGTTCAGTCCCAGTGGCACTCTCTATGCGGTATCGGACGCCGGCCCGACGAAAACGCTGCTCACCATCGACCAGGGCTCCGGCATCGCAGCCGCGGTCGGCACGCTCGATCTGGGCACCAACAACCAACTCGATCTGGCGCTGGCGTTCACCTGCGACGGCAAGTTGTGGATGTCGGCGAGCACCGGCCAGCTCTGGAGCGTGGATCCGGCGACCGCGAACGTCACCACCCTCGGCAACCTCGGCATCAAGATCAGCGGTATGGCGGCGCGCGGCTCGCTGCTTTACGGCGCCGGCAGCCAGGGCAACAACAACCTGTATTCGATCGATCCGGTCAAGGTGACGGCGACCCTGGTCGGCAGCTATCAGTCGACGAACTACATCACCACCATCAGTCCTGCCTTCGATACGTCCGGACAGTTGTGGGCGATCCTCGACTACGTGCCGCCACAGCAAGGCAATGCTTCGATCCCGGATTGGAGCGACCTGGCAAAGCTTTCCGTCGCCTCGGGAGCGTTGACCAATCTGGGCAATATCACCCCTCCGGCGCCTATTGATGCGAAATCGCCGACTTACGCCAATCTGTACCAGATCGGCCTCAAGGGCTTGGCCATTCCATCGGGCGTCTGTGCCGCCGCTGCCACGACGGCACCCACGCCGATGCTTTCCACGCGCGGGATCGCGGCCCTGATCGCCTTGTTGCTGCTGTTCGGCGGAACTCGGCTGCGCCGGCGGCATCCAAACTGTTGATGTGCGGCCTCGTCGCAGGCCGCTTGAATTTCACGAAGGAAACCACCGATGCCCTCTTGGATCGCCCGGATAGCCGCGTGCGCCGCACTGATCGTCGCCATCACGACGAACGCCCATGCCGGTGAACAGGAAACCGTACGCGCGAACAACGCCGTGCGCGTACTCAAGGAAATCATGCAGGCGCCGGACAGCCGCATTCCCGGGCACCTGCTGCGCGATGCTTATGCGGTGGCCGTGATTCCCGACGTGATCAAGGCCGGCCTCATCATCGGCGGCCGGCACGGCTTGGGCGTGTTGTCGGTGAAGACGCCGAACGACGTGTGGAGCAATCCCACTTTCATCGGCATGACCGGTGGCAGCATCGGCTTCCAGGCCGGCGTGCAGTCGACCGACGTGATCCTGATTTTCCGCACCCAGCGCGGCGTGGATTCGATCGTGCACGGCAAGTTCACGCTCGGCGCCGACGCCTCGGTCGCGGCCGGCCCGGTCGGCCGCTCGGCGAACGCCGCCACGGACGCGCAACTGCGCGCCGAGATCTACTCCTACTCGCGCGCGCGCGGACTGTTCGCCGGCGTCGCCCTTGACGGCTCGGTGTTGTCCATCGACAACACCGCCAACCAGGCCGTGTACGGCGAGGGCATCACGCCGCGGCGCATCTTCGAGGGTGGCCTGAGCAACGTGCCCGATGCGGTCGTGGATTTTCGCGACCGCCTGGAGGAGTACACTGCACGTTGAGGATCGCGTGTCGGCGCCGTTGCGCCGAACGCGTTGTGGCGGGCAGGCATTCGGTTTTGCGGAGCGTATGACATGGGCGGTTTGAGCATCTGGCACTGGATCATCATCGTCGTCGTGGTCGTGTTGATTTTTGGCACCAAGAAGCTGCCGAACATCGGCAACGACCTCGCGTCTGCCATCAAGAATTTCAAAAAGGGCATGCAGGACGACGACAAGTCCGATGCCGCGCAGCTCAAGGCCGATCCGCCGGGCCAGCAGGGTCAACCCGCGCCTTCCGCCAACAAGGATGGCAGCAAGGACGGCAACGCGCCGTAACGCCATGTTCGACATCGGCACCGGCGAACTCGCCCTGATCGCGGTGGTCGCGCTGCTCGTCCTCGGGCCGGAACGCCTGCCGAAAGCCGCGCGCACCGCGGGCGCGCTCATGCGGCGCGCGCGCACGAGCTGGCAGAACGTGCGCAGCGAAATCGAGCGCGAGTTGGCAGCCGAGGAACTCAAGCAATCGATCAAGCGCGGCGCGAGCGAACTCGATCCGCGGGCCGACATCAGTGCCGCGTTGCGCGACGCCGTGCACGGCCCGCCGCGACCGAACGACCCGCCGGCAGCATCCGATGAGCAACGCTGAGGCTACGCCTCCGGGCGCGGACGAGGAGGCTGGCGGTAACGGGCAATCCTTCATCTCGCACCTGATCGAACTGCGCGCACGCCTGCTCAAGGCTGTCGCCGCCGTACTCATCGTGCTGGTCGCGCTGTTGCCGTTCGCCGACCGCATGTACCACTTCATCGCCGAACCGCTGCTGCAACGCCTGCCGCAGGGCGCGCACATGATCGCGATCGAAGTGGCCTCGCCGTTCATGACGCCGGTGAAACTCGCCGCCGTGGTCGCGCTGTTCCTGGCGATGCCGGCGGTGCTGTATCAACTGTGGCGTTTCGTTGCGCCGGGCCTGTACCGGCACGAAAAGAAAATGGCCCTGCCGTTGCTGGTGGCCAGCGTCGGCATGTTCTACCTCGGCTGTGCGTTTGCGTATTACCTGGTGCTGCCCAAGGTGTTCGTGTTCCTGCTCGGCGTCACGCCGGATGGCGTGGCGATCATGACCGACATCGGCAAATACCTGGATTTCGTGCTGACCATGTTCCTCGCGTTTGGCGTGTGTTTCGAGGTGCCGGTCGTGGTGTTCCTGCTCGCCTTGCTGGGCGTCGTCAATGCCGAGCAACTAACCCGGCAGCGTCCGTATGTCGTGCTCGGCGTGTTCGTGATCGCGGCGGTGCTGGCGCCGCCGGACGCACTGTCCATGCTCATGCTCGCCATTCCGATGTGCCTGCTGTACGAGCTCGGCGTGGTCGCCGTGCGTCTGTTCGTGCACCGCGCACAGGCCGGTGCACAAGCCTCCCCGAAGGCCTGATCGCGTCTCCCTCGCTCGCGCTTTTGGCGCATTGCAGCGCCGATTGCCGCGTTGTCTTTTGCGGCATTCTGGCATAGACTTAATGTTGCATTTGGCACATTTTCCACTTCGCGCACCCCCGCTGCGCACACCCCGAAAACAGGAGCTCAAGAACATGGCAAAGAACGAAGATACACGCGACGCCAGCCTGCGCGTGTCGAAGAAGACGCGTGACAGTTTGAAGGCCGCCGCGGCCGTCGCCGGACGTCCGCTGTACGACGTCACCAACGAGGCGATCAACAACTATCTCGCCTCGGTCAAGTCGGGCAGTGCGCGCAAAGGCAAGAAGTAAGAATTCTTCGTCCGCGCATCGTGCGCGGATGCACCAGCGAAAACGGCCCGAACGGGCCGTTTTTGGTTTGGGCGACTATCTCGCGGCGAGCCGCGCGAACCGCCGCAACACCGATCGCGCCTGCGGCGTGGCGCGGACCTCGCGCAGCATCGCCGCCACGTCGAAATCCTCGCCGGCGAGCGCACCGTCGCGGGCACGGATGTAGGCGCGCATCTCGCGCGCGCCGAATTCGGGATGGAACTGCAAACCCCAGGCGCGCGGCGCGAAGCGCACGGCCTGGCAGTCGTCAAGGCTGGATCGCGCCAGCACGACCGCATCGCGGGGCGGTTCTAGCACGGTTTGCAGGTGCGTGGCCTGTGCATCGAACGCCAGCGGTGCCGGATCGAACAACGCATCCGACGCGGTGGCGGACGTGCGCTCGATGCGGACGCTGCCCATTTCGCGTCCGCGCGGGTTGTAGTCGACGCGGCCACCGAATGCGTGCGCAAGCAGCTGGTGTCCGTAACAGACGCCAAGAACCGGGATGTCCGCATCGATCGCACGACGCAGCCAGCGCGCGGTGGTCTCGCTCCATTGCAGTCGATCGGTGACCATCGCGCCGGAACCGGTGACGACGACCCCGGATACGGATCGCGGCGGCGGCAATGGCACGCCACGATCCACGCGCACGGACGGCGCCTGGCGCGGCGACAACCCCAGCCCGCGCCGGAACCAATGGGCGAAATCGCCGTGTTGCCGGCGCACGGCGGGAATCGCCGTTCCGGTCTGGACGATGAGCAGCTTCATGCCTCTATCGGCGGTAGCACGCCGACGACTTCGGCAATCGTGGTCAAGCCGCGCGCAACTTGCTGCGCGGCGCTCACGCGCAGCGGCCGCATGCCTTCGGCGAGTGCGGTTTCGCCCAGGTGCGCCAGATCGAGCGTGGGCTGGATCATCTGCCGCAACTGCGGCGAGATGCGCATCATTTCGTAGATGCCGGTGCGGCCGAGGAAGCCGGTGTTGCGGCATTCCAGGCAACCGACCGGCGCGAACACGCGCTCCGGCGGCGGCAGGCGCCAGCGATGCGCCAGCGCATCCCAGCCGCTCGCGTCCAATGGCGCCTCTACCTTGCAATGCGGACACAGCGTGCGCACCAGACGCTGCGCGACGACGCCGGCCAGCGTGGACTGAATCAGGTAATGCGGCGCGCCCAGATCGAGCAGTCGCGACAACGCACTGGGTGCGTCGTTCGTGTGCAGGGTCGACAAGACCAGATGCCCGGTCAGCGACGCCTGGATCGCCATCTGTGCGGTTTCCAGGTCGCGGATTTCGCCGATCATGATGATGTCGGGGTCGTGGCGCAGGATCGCCCGGAGGCCGCCCCCGAAGGTCAGGCCGATCTTCGAGTTCACCTGGATCTGCTT
>DATJIL010000171.1:0-4704 GCA_035493385.1 Rudaea sp. | reverse complement strand
AACGAATGCCGGCGCGATCGGCGTACTTGAATTGTTTGCCGAGCTTGCCGCCGTCGAGCACGACCTCGGTGGCGATGCCGGCGTTGCGCAACTGCGTGGCGATTTCGAGGCATGCCGGCAGCAGCTTCTCGTCCATTAGCGCGACCAGCACCTGCACCATGCTCGCGGTGGCGCCGAGCAGCTTGGCCTCGCGCAATTGCCAGAACAGGCGCGTGGCACCGATGGAAATGCCGACGCCGGGCAACTTCGACTTGGTGTAGTTCGAGGCGAGATTGTCGTAGCGTCCGCCGGAACAGATCGAACCGATCTGCGGATGCTCGTTCAGCGTCGTCTCGTAGACCGTGCCCGTGTAATAGTCCAGGCCGCGCGCGATCGACAGGTTGATCGCGTAGTGCGTTTCCGGAACACCGAAGGCGCGGATCAATTCCAGCGTCTGCTTCAGTTCGGCGATGCCTTCCGCAAGCGTGGCGTTGTTCGCGCCGAGCGCGTCGAGCCTGGCCAGCGCATCGGCATGACCGTGCGAACGGATCTGCACGAAATCGAGGATTCTTTTCGCCGCATCCGCGGACAGGCCAAAGCCTTCGCCCGTCAACGTGTCGCGCACGTAATCGGCACCGCGCTTGTCGAGCTTGTCGACTTCGCGCAGCGCGTGCGCCTGTCGTTCGGGATCACCGATTCCAACGGACTCGAAAAATCCGCGCATCAGCTTGCGGTTGTTGAGCCAGATCGTGAACGGGCCGATGGCCAGGTCGCGGAACACGGCGTAGATCACCGCCGGAATCTCGGCGTCGTAGCGGATCGACAGCGTGTCCTTGCCGACCACGTCGATGTCGCACTGGTAGAACTCGCGGAAGCGTCCGCGCTGGGCGCGCTCGCCGCGATACACGCGCTGAATCTGGTAGCGCCGGAACGGAAAATTCAGGTCGTGCTCGTGCTCGGCGACGTAGCGCGCCAGCGGCACGGTCAGGTCGAAACGCAATGCCAGCTCTGGAAAAGCGCTGCCGGGCCGGCCGCCATCGCTTTTCTCCAGCGCGCCGGTCGATTGCACGAAATAGACCTGGCGCTCGGTTTCGCCGCCCTGCTTGGTCAGCAGCACGTCGGAAAACTCCATCACCGGGGTTTCGATCGGCAGGAAGCCGAAGCGCTCGAAATTGCGGCGCACGGTGCCGAGCATGCGCTGGAACGCGATCTGGTCCGGCGGCAGCAGTTCCAGCGTGCCGGGCATGGTGCGGGGTTGGGTCAACGCCATGAAATCCTCGCGGAACTTTTACCGAAACAGTCTGCCACAAGCAAAAAAACCGGCGCTCGGCCGGTTTCTTGTTCGATCATTGGTCGGGGTGAGAGGATTCGAACCTCCGACTTCTACCTCCCGAAAGTAGCGCTCTACCAGGCTGAGCTACACCCCGACACGGAAAGCAAAGCGAGCCGCGCATTCTAACGATGCGACCGCCCTGGCGCAAGACGAAAAACGCCCGGCAAGCCGGGCGTTTTCTGCTTTCCGGCAACTGCGGAAATTACTTGCCGCACTCTTTGCCATGCGAGGCATGGTTGCCGGCCGCCTTGGCCGCCGCCTCGGACATATACGAACCTTCCTTGGTCTTGCCGTACCACTCGTCGCCCTGGCAGTGGTAAACCTTCGAACCGGAATTGACCCAGACAAGGCCGGGGCCGCCACCGGGTTTGGCGGTAATCTGCGAAGCCGGCGTCGGCGGGGTGTGCTTGGACGACGGCGCCTTGGCGGCCGGTGCTGCCGCAGCGGGCGCAGTCGCGGCTGGCGCGGACGCGGGTGCCGGTGCAGCCGCTTCCGCCGCCTCGGCCTTCTTCGATTTCTTGGACTTCTTCGCCGGTTTGGCGGTTTCCGTGGCTGCCGCCGCGCCCGACGCCGCGGACGAATCGGCGTTGAGCCATTCCTTCACGCCCTTGTGACCGCGGCAGGCGCCCTTGTGCGTGGTGCCGGTGTAATACGTGCCGTCCTTGCAGGATGCCGTCGCTCCGGCGGGCGCCTCTGCCCATGCACCGGCGGACAACAACAATCCAAGTCCCAAAGCGCTCGAAACAAGCAATGCTTTCATCGCAGTCTCCATTTGTTGGGGGAATCCTCTGGCGCATACGAATGTGCGCGCCGCCGAGAATCCGCGCAACCCTGGCGTGTGTCAATCATCTGCGGCGGTTTCCGGAATGCCGTTCAGCCGTTTCCGCACTCTCGTTCAGCTTCGCACGATGGCCTGCCACCCGTGCCGGTCGAAAACCCAGAATCCTGGCGCCGGACGCGCCAGTTTGGCGAAGCCCAGGCGCCATTGCGCGCATCCGGATTCGATCGTCAACGCGACCCGCCTGCCCACATGCTCGACCCGTGCCGTGTGGGCCAATTTGCCCTGCGTGGCATTGAAGACCGGCAATTCGGCGGCAGCGGATTTCCAGGGCACCAGCAAACGGCAAGCGCGCTTGCCGCCATCCAAGACGACAAACACACTCAAACCACGTCGGGCCAGCTCGGCATCCAATTCCACACGCAAGCGGCCGCCGCTTTCGGCGTGCGCATGCAGTGGAATGCGCGGATTTTCGACCGCATCGGCCGTGGCCGCACGGAAAACCTCCGCGGCGCCGGCATGACGCAGAAAGCGTTTGCCGCTCAGCCGCATCTGCGTGGCATGGGCGAGGATCGCCGCACGCTTGCGGTCTTGCCGGCTCGCATCCAGCTCGCATGCGACGGTGCCATCGGCCACCCCGCCGTGCACCGCGAACTCCAGCAGGCGCGGAAACTTCACGTCGATGCCGAGCAACGCCAGGCGAACGAGGATATTTGCCGCGCTGTGATCAGGATGGCGGTCACCCAGCGACGGCAGCACAACGCTGGTCGGTGCGAAGGCCGCGAACTCATGGCGCAACGCCGCCGGTACCGCCGGGTCGGCGCGCATCAGCAAATCGGTCAGGCCCAGGTCCGGCAGGCCAAAAAACACCGCAGCATCCGCTTCCAGGCCGAGAATGCGCATGGCGGCGCGCGCTTCCTCGCGCCGGCGTGCGCCCCAGCGCGCGCGCGCGACCGCATCGATGCGCCAGCGCTTCTCAATCCAGCGCTGCGGCCAGACATTGGCGTCGCCGTCGGTCAGCACGATCACGCGCACCGCCGCGCCGGCTGCGCGCGCCGCCTGGATGAGCCCGCCGGTGGCGATGGATTCGTCGTCCGGGTGCGGCGCGACGATCGCAACTCGATCCGTCGAAGTAAACGTCAACGTGTCGCTCAAGAACCTGGCGCCTTGGATTGCATGCGGCAACGATAGTCTGCGCCAGCGGCGCTGCGCAACCGCTGTTTCCGTTAAGCGCCGTTTAACCCGGATTCGGAGTTTGTCGGGTATCTTTGCGCGCGTTGGATTCCACTACGCCCCCAACCCCGCCCGCGAGCGGTCGCGATTCGAGCAGCTGCCCATGCATACCCAAGTCCTGCCGCCTCCTGTGGCGGTACCCGACTATCACCTGCAGCCGGGCGATGCGTTCTATCGTATCGCCATACTGGCCGGTTTTGTCGTCGTCGTGGCAGCGACGTGGCATCTGCGTGCATTTCACGGCCTGCTTCATTCCGCGCACCAGTACGGCTGGCTGGGTTACGTCGCGCGACCGAGCCTGCTCTGGGCCGGCATGGGCCTGCTCATGCTGCTGTACCGTACCTTGCTGTGGTTCCGCTACCGCATTCCTCCGGTCGCGACCATGGAAGACGCACCGACGCTCACCGTGATCATTCCCGCCTTCAACGAAGGCGAGATGGTCGCGCGCACGATCCAATCGGTCGCCACGGCGCGTTATCCGCACGACCGGCTCGAAATATTCGTCATCGACGACGGCAGCCGCGACGACACCTGGACGCACATCGAGCGCGCCGCATCACGCTTCCCCGGCCTGGTGAAGACGTTGCGCTTCGCCCAGAACCGCGGCAAGCGTGCCGCGCTCGAAGCCGGATTCCGCCGCGGCAAGGGCGACGTCATGGTGACGATCGACTCCGACAGCGTGATCGATCCCGACACGTTGCTCGCCATGGCCGGCCCATTCCGCGATCCCAAGATCGGTGCCGTCGCCGGCAAGGTCAGCGTTTACAACCGCGCCGCCGGCATCATTCCACGCATGCTCAACGTGCGTTTCGTGCTGTCTTTCGATTTCCTGCGCGCCGCGCAAAGCACCTACGGCACGGTTTACTGCTGTCCGGGCGCCCTCGCCGCCTATCGCACCGAAGCGGTGCGCCGCGTGCTCGAACGCTGGGTCGCGCAGGAATTCCTCGGCAAGCGCTGCACGTTTGGCGAGGATCGCGCCATGACCAACGACATCCTCGACGCCGGCTACGACAGCGTCTACCAGCGCGCGGGCGTCGTTCACACCATCGTGCCGGTGGCGTACAAGAAACTGTGCAAGATGTTCCTGCGCTGGGATCGCAGCTACGTGCGCGAGGAAATGCGCTTCCTCGGCCGCATCGTGTGGAAGCGCCCGCGCCGCGCGCGTGCGATCGCGCTGGCCGATTCGCTGGTCACCACCACGCGCCATCCGGTCGGCATCGCCGCGATGGTCCTGCTCGTGGCGACGATGTTCGACCATCCCGACATGCTGCTGCGCTTCGCCTGCGCGATGCTGCTGATCGCCGCGTTCAACATGCTCTACTACCTGCGCGCGGAACGCTCCTGGGATTTCATCTACGGCATCGGCTATTCGTTCTATTCG
>DATJIL010000170.1:0-3797 GCA_035493385.1 Rudaea sp. | reverse complement strand
GGGTCCTCGCGCAGAGCTCCGCGTAGCGCATTGAGGAAGGAGTCGGTGTGCGGCCCGACTTCGCGCTGGTTCACCAGGCAGTTCTTCGACGGATGGACGAACTCGATCGGATCCTCGATCGTCAGGATGTGACCGTGGCGTTCCTGGTTGATGTGGTCGACCATCGCGGCGAGCGTCGTCGACTTGCCGGAGCCGGTCGGGCCGGTCACGAGGATCAGGCCCTGCGGGTGCTGGATCAGGTCCTTGAAGATCTTCGGACAGCCCAGATCCTCGAGCGTGAGCACCTCGGACGGAATGGTCCGGAACACGACGCCGGCGCCGCGATTCTGGTTGAATGCGTTGACGCGGAACCGCGCCAGGCCCGGGATCTCGAACGAGAAATCGACCTCGAGGAATTCCTCGTAGTCGCGGCGCTGCTTGTCCGACATGATGTCGTACACCAGCGAATGCACCTGTTTGTGGTCGAGCGCGGGGATGTTGATGCGGCGCACGTCGCCGTCGACACGGATCATCGGCGGCAGGCCCGCCGACAGGTGCAGGTCGGAGGCCTTGTTCTTGACCGAAAACGCGAGCAGTTCGGCGATATCCATGCGATAGTCCCCTTGATTCAATCCGGTTTGCGCACAGCGCTTGCGCCCGAGTATAGCGCGATAATTTCAAGCCGGCGCAACCCTTTGGAGCCGCAATCTTGAATCCGTCTTATGCGCAAATCCGTGCGCGAATCGACGCAGCCGCGCAGGCAGCCGGACACCGCGCGCGCCTGCTCGCGGTGTCCAAAACCAAGCCGACCGCGGCGATCCGCGAACTGGCCGCGCAAGGCCAGCGCGCGTTCGGCGAAAACCGCGTGCAGGAAGCCCTCGCCAAACAGCGTGAACTGACCGATCTGGATCTGGAATGGCATCTGATCGGACCGCTGCAATCGAACAAATGCCGCGAAGCGGCATTGCATTTCGACTGGCTGCAAAGCCTGGATCGGGAAAAACTCGTCGAACCGCTGAACCGATATCGCCCCGCCGAGGCGCCGCCGCTGAACGTGCTGGTCCAGGTCAACGTGGATGCGGAAGCGAGCAAATCGGGTTGTGCGCCGGAAGCCGTGCCCGTGCTAGCACGCACGATCGCGCAATTCCCGCGCCTGCGTCTGCGCGGACTGATGGCGATTCCCGAACCGCATCCCGATCCGGCGCAGCGGCGGTTCGCATTCGCACGCATGCGCGCGCTGTTCGACGCACTGCAAGCCGATCATCCGGATATCGACACCCTGTCGATGGGCATGTCGGAGGATTTCGAGATGGCTATCGCCTGTGGCGCGACGCTCGTGCGCATCGGCACGGCCCTGTTCGGGCAGCGGATTTGACCGCCGCGAGTCATGCTGCGGCACGCCATGATTTGTCCGGACAAATAGTGTAGCGTGGCCGCCCCGCTGTCCGATTGCGGGCAACCAATACTGTTTCATCAACCACCAAGGGAGGAAGGTTTCATGAAAATCCTGATCTCGTGTGTGGCGTCGGCGCTGGCCCTGTCGGCCGCATCCGGCGCGTTTGCGGCAGAAGCAAGCAAGGCGAATGTCTATCGTGACTTCACCGACACCGTGGCACCCGCCAACCAGGAAGCCTACGAGGCCGGCGTCAAGGCCTACAACCAGTGCATGAAGGACCACGGGTTCAAGTACACATGGGGCGCGTGGAACCACGAAACCGGAAACGTCTACACCTATTCGTACGTGGCCGGTCCTTATACCTGGGCCGACTTCGACACGATGCACACCACGGGCAAGGCTTGCGACGCGACCTGGCGCAAACAGGCCAACCCGCACCTGAAGGAAGAGATCAGCGCGTTCATGGTTTCGCAGGCGGACATGAGTTACATGCCCAAGGACGCCGACAAGGGCCCGCCTCCGGCGATGATCGGCGTCGTCTATTTTCATCTCAAGAACGGCCACGACGCGCACGAGGCGTTCACGAACGCGGTGAAGAAGATTGCAGCCGGGGCGGCAAAATCCAGTTGGTCGGGCCATTTCCAGACCGACGAAATCAACTACGGCGGCGAGGGTTCGCCGAATTACATCATTGTTCTGCCAAACAAGGACTGGGCGGATGTCGGCATGGAACGCAATCCGTCACTGTGGAAAATGATGGAGAACGTCTACGGCAAGACCGAGGCCGCCGCGATCCGCAAATCGCTCAACGATTCCATCGAAAAATCGTCCTCGCATATCGACAGCTACAACGCGGACCTGACCTACACCGCGCCGAAATGATTCACGTCGATGCTGTGCTCCGGTCAGGCGGAGCACAGCGTCTTTTTCCGTTACGGACATGCGGCTTGCTATCCTAGCCGCATGTCCACGAATTCCGCTCCCCGAATCCCCTCTCCTGTCATCGCCTTCATCGGCGGCGGCAACATGGCGCGCAGCCTGATCGGCGGACTGATTCGCGATGGCGCGCCGGCAGCAACCATTGCCGTTTCCGAACCGAACGCGGATTTGCGCGCCGCGCTGGTGCGGGATTTTTCCGTCACCGCGCATCCGGACAACGCCGCCGCAGCGAAATCGGCCGATGTGCTGGTGCTCGCGGTCAAACCGCAGGTGATGAAAATGGTTTGTGCGGGCTTGCGTGAAACCGCGCAGGCGCGCAAGCCGCTGATCGTCTCCATCGCCGCCGGCATCCGCAGCGGACAACTCGACGCCTGGCTCGGCGGAAACCTCGCCATCGTGCGCTGCATGCCGAACACGCCGGCGTTGATCGGCGCAGGCGCTGCCGGCGTCCATGCGAATGCACGCACCAGTGCCACGCACAGGGAATTGGCGCGAAACATTCTTTCCGCGGCCGGGCTCGCGGTCTGGATAGACGACGAGGCGCAGATGGATACGGTCACCGCGCTGTCGGGTTCCGGGCCGGCCTACTTCTTCCTGCTCGTCGAAGCGCTGATCGATGCGGCCGTCGCACAGGGCCTGTCGCGCGACGCCGCGCAGGAACTCGCCACCCAAACCTGCCTCGGCGCCGGACGCATGCTGCGCGAGGATGGCGCCGCGCCGGCGGAACTGCGCCGCCGCGTGACCTCGCCGAACGGCACCACGCAAGCGGCGCTGGAATCCTTCGCCGCGGACGACTTCGCGCGAATCGTGGCACGCGCAGTCGCGGCGGCGACACGGCGCGGTGGCGAGCTGTCCGCCGAACTGGATCGCTGACATGCCTTACATCCAGAACGCCGGCGTCTTCCTGATCCAGACCCTGTTCGGATTCTTCATCGTCGTCTTCCTGCTGCGCATGCTGCTCATCGCCATCGCCGCGCCGTTCAACGAACCGGTGTGCCGCTTCGTCTGGCAGATCACCAACCGCGTGGCGACGCCGTTGCGCCGCGTCGTGCCGCGCTGGCGGCGCCTCGAACTGGCCTCTTTGCTGATCGCCTACCTGCTCGCGCTGCTCGAACTGCTCGTGTTCGTCGCCCTGTTCGGCGCGGCGCTGAGCGTTGGCGGATTGTTGCTGCGCGCGGCCGCCGATACGCTGGACTGGATCGTGCTGATCGAACTCGTCGCGATCTTCGGTTACTGCATATTGAGCTTCTTTCCTGGCGTACGTTACGACCCGAATTTTCGCCTGCTCGCGCAATTCGTCGATCCGCTGGTGCGGCCATTCCGGCGCCTGCTGCCGGAACTAGGCGGGATGGATTTCTCGTGCTGGTTCTCGGCGATCGCGCTGGTGCTGGTGCGCATGCTCGTGGTCGCGCCATTGGCGGATTTTGCCGCACGGCTTTGAGGATTGCACAGCCGGCACAAGGGTCTTTTCCCGCGCGCTTTG
>DATJIL010000169.1:0-24474 GCA_035493385.1 Rudaea sp. | reverse complement strand
GTTCGTTTACCTCGCCGGCGGCACGGCGAACGTGAAAGGCGCGGGCTCAGCGGCGACCATCACGGTCGGCGAAGCCATCCTGCTGCCTGCGGACCCTGCCGGCGGGCGCGTTGTCGTCGATGGCGGCGGCGAAGTCGTGCTGGTGAAGTTCCTGCCGGCCTGAGCCGTGTTGCGGGGCGCGATAACGCCCGCTGCGCACGCCGTGAACCACCAGCGGCAACGCGAACAGCAAGCCGAGCAGCCAATGCAGCGTCGCCGCGCCACGGCGCAAGCCGTCGTCGTTCGCGTAGTACAGCGCATAGCCGCTGACGATCAGCACGCCGCCGAAGGCGATGAGGAACATGCCGCTGCGACGACGCTTGCCGTTGCGCCACCACGGCACGACATGCGCGTGCCACAGCCAGCCGCCGAGCCACAGCGCCGCGAATGCGCTCGCGCCATGCACCGCGATCAGCCAGCGCTCGGCCGGATTCGGCATGTTGCCGAAGGGCCCGTGCAAGGGCAGGAAATAGTGGAACACCAGCCATAATGCGCCGCTGCCCCAAAGCACGCCGAAAGCGGCGTAGATGGCAATCTTGCGGTGCCGCGTAAAGTGGCCGCCACCGCACATCGCCTTGCGTCGCGTGCGTGTCATGCCACGCGATCGAGCTGGCGCCAGCCGTGCGCGGCGCGATGCGTCCACGCCTGCGCCGCGAAGCCCGCGAGCACGGCCCGCGCCGCATCGCCGCGGGCGAGCACGACCTTGGTCAACGCGTCGGCGACCATGCAACGCGGGGCGACCACGCTGACGGTAATCTCCGGTTCCGCGGCCCGGCGCGACGCACCATCGCGGTGGGCGCTTGCGCAGCCGCTCGTCGCGACCGCGCCATCGCTCAATTCCAGTTCCGCAGCGATGCCGCCGCGCGCATCGCGCACGTGCACGCGCTCGACGAGCGCGCCGGCCACGCGCAGGTCGCCGCCGGCATTCACGCACGCATCGATCGCGCCATGCGCGCGCAACACCTCGATGGCGCGATCCACCGCGTAGCCTTTCGCGATGCCGCCGAGGTCGATCCACAACGGCCGGCGCAGGCGCACGTGTTCGCCGCCCGGCAATTCGATGTCGCGCCAGCTTGCATCGGCATCCGGCACGAACGTCGAACGCGGAACCGGCAAGGCGCCGCGCGCGACCTGTGCCGCCGCCACGGCGGGATCGAACGCACCGTCCGACGCGGCCGCGACGCGCAACGCCCAGTCCAGTACCTCGCCGGTGCGTGCGTTCACGCGCACGCACGTGCCCGTGCGCGCGTTATGCAGGCGCGCGAGATCGCTGTCGTCGCTGTGAAAACTCATCAGCCGGTGCACCATGGCGACTTCGGCGAAGGCGGCATCGATCGCGCGCAACGCGGATGTCGATTCCATGCCGTCGACGCGGATATCGACGAGGGTGCCGAGCCAGGGCCGCGCGCGGCGCACGCTGCTCATGGCTTGGCCGCCAGAACGTGGGTGTAGAGTTGCAGCAGCCGATGCACGCCTTCGGTCAGGTGCCGGCACGACAGCGTTGCACCGGAGATGTTGCGGATGTCGCGGTCGAGCGCGACCGCATCGGCGGCGGTCTTGCCGGTGAACTGGTTGCGCCAGCCGGCCAGGCGCACTTCGCCACCGTGCGATTCGCGGTATTCGAGCACTTCGAGCGAGGTCACCTTGCCGGACGCATCGAGCGCGAGCGCATAGGTGATGAGCTCGCTCTTGCCGATCACCGCGTCCTCGAAAAACCAGCCGATCGTTTCCGCGTCGCGCTGCACGCGCCAGACGAGTGGCATCCATCCGGAAGGTGCGCCGAGCGCGGACGTGTCGATGGTCGCCGCGACCGGCACGAAGCGCGATCCTTGCGCGAATGCGGCCTGTTGCGCCTGCTCCACCGTCATGTACTGCACGGCGTAGGCGGCCTGCGCGACCACCGTCGCCCCGACGCCTGCAGAAAGTAGCCAGCGCACCTGCATGGTCAGAATTGATACCCGATGCCCAAGTCGAAGCGGTTGCCGTAATTCAGCAAGACATCATCGTAGCGGAAATTCTGGTAATCGATCTTGAACACCACATTCGGATTCAGGTAGTAGTTCACGCCGGCCGTCCACACGCGCTGCGTCGGCAATGCCGGCGTGCCCAATCCTTGCGGCTGCGCGGCATACGCTGCGCCGGTGTTGAATTCCTCGTAGCGCAGGAACGGCACCAGGCTCGAGCGATTCCATTCCAGTGCGCGCCACGCGCCTTGCGCATAGCCGCCCCAGAACGATTTTGGCACCGGCGTCGGCTGGCCGATGAAGCTCAGATTCAGATCCTGCGTGTCGCTGATCGTGCCGCGTGTATACAATGCCGCAAAATCCCAGGGGCCGGATTGCCAGCGCGCGTGCGCTTCGCCCAGCAACAGACGTGCTTTGTCCGCCCGGAAATTCGCGTCGCCATCGAACTGCCTGCTCGTGTCCTGGCCGATCTTGCCGGCGAAGAACGCCGCGCCGACGTTGAGTCCGGGCACGCCGAGCCAGTTGAGCCGGCCCCACAGCGAGACATCGTGCGCCTTGGCCAGTTGCAGTTCCTGGTGGATGCTGCCGAGCGGCGAGGCGCGGCCCTCGTCGGAGGTCGGATCCCATTTGCCCAGGTTCGGGCTGGTAACCAGGCCGATGTCCCATTGCCAGCCCGAATCCGTGTTGCCGTAACCGGCGATGCCGCCCTCGCGCCAGGTACTGGGAATGATCGCCTGTTCGACGAAATTGCGTTCCACGCCGTAGAACTGGGTCGGCTCGTGGTGCTCGTTGAGCAATCCGATCGGCACCACCATCAGGCCGGCGCGCACGCCGTAGCTCGGCGCCAGCGCGTGCTCGATGTACAGCTGCTCGACCTCGGATTCGCCGGCATCCTCCGCCGAGGCGATGGCGTGTTCCCACTCCAGTTCGCCGTAGATGCGCGTGGATTCGTCGAAGGCATGGGTAAAGCCGATCACCGCACGGCTGAGGTCGAACTGCGCATCGGCCGAACGCGCCGTGGGCCGGTTGTAGTCTAGCTGTCCGTAGCCCCACAACGTGGTGCCTTCACCCACCGCATTGCCGGGATTGGGCGATGTCGTGCCGGAATTCGGAGTGACGGGCACGGCATTCGCCACGGCGACAGAACCCGGCTGCAGTGCGGGCGGGGTTGCTGCGGCACTCACAGTCCCGGCCTTCTGCGTCGGCGCGGCGCGCATCTGCTCGACTTCGGCCTTGAGCGCGGCCACCTCGGTACGCAGCGCCTCGACTTCGGATTTGAGCGCCGCGTCGTTGGCATGCGCGGGAATGGACTGCATGGCAAAACCGCCGGCCAATGCCAGTCCGGCAAGAAACGTTCGCATTCAAGGTACTCCTGATCAAGATTCGGAGGATTCCGTAATGCGAACGATTCTCACTTACATCAATGCGAATGTCAATCGCCTCATTGGGCTGACGATCGGATCAATCAATCCCAGCGGTCGTCGCGGGTGAAGACGCTGCCGTCTTCGACCTTCACCGGAAATTTCGCGGTCGGCTCGTAGGCCGGGGGGCACAGCACCGCGCCGCTGCGCACGTCGAACTTCGCGCCATGGCGCGGGCATTCGATCTCGAAGCCGCGCAGTTCGCCGCCGGTCAGCTCGCCGCCGTCGTGCGTGCACACGTCTTCGATCGCGTACAACTCGCCGTCGATGTTGAACACCGCGATCGGCACATCGCCGTCGTAGACGACCTTGTATTCGCCCGGCAGCAACTCGGGCATGGCACAGACGCGAACCCAATTCCCGACGGCATCCGCGCTCACAACTGCTTCTCCAGGAACTCGAAACGCAAGTCGTCCCGCTTGGGCATCCCGAAGCGCTCGTCGCCGTAGGGAAAGGGCTTGAACTTGCCGGTGCGCCGATAACCGCGGCGCGCGTACCACGCGATCAGGTCGTCGCGCAAGGAAATCACCGTCATTTCCATTTTTCCACATTTCCACTCAGCACGGGCGACGTACTCGGCTTCGCTCAGGGTTTGCTTGCCGATGCCGCCGCCTTGTTGCGTTGGATCGACCGCGAACATGCCGAAATAGCAGGTTTCCCCCTGCCTTTCGATGTGGCAGCACACGCGCAGGTTTCCGCCGGATTCGCCAAGCAGCACGCGGCTATCGGGCCTGGCGACGACTTCCGCGACGCCCGCCGCATCCACGCGCTGGCCGTCGAGCAGGTCCGCCTCGGTCGTCCAGCCGGCACGACTCGAATCGCCGCGATAGGCGGATTCGACCAGGGCCACGATGGCGGGGATATCCGCCGCGCCTGCAGCACGGAACGCGAGCGGCGTTGCGTTCAAGTCCAATTCCGTCAATCCCATCTACATCATCCCAGCATCTTGCGCACGCGCGCGATCGCGTCGACGAAGGCGTCGACCTCGGCGCGCGTGTTGTAGAACGACAACGAAGCGCGCAGCGTCGCCGGCACACCGAAGAATTGCATCAGCGGATGCGCGCAGTGATGGCCCGAGCGCACCGCCACGCCTTCGTGGTCGAGCAAGGTGGCGAGATCGTGCGCATGCGCGCCGTCGATCAGGAACGACAACACCGCCGCCTTGTGCGGCGCCTCGCCGAACAGGCGCAGGCCCGGCACGGATTTCAGCGCGGCGGTGGCGTAGCCGAGCAAATCCTGCTCGTAGGCAGCGATGCGCTCCCGGCCGACGGATTCGACGTAATCCAATGCGGCGCCAAGGCCGACGACGCCGGCGATGTTCGGCGTGCCCGCTTCGAACTTGTGCGGCGGATCGGCGAAGGTGGTTTTCTCGATACGCACTTCGCGGATCATCTCGCCGCCGCCGAAGAACGGCGGCATCGCGGCAAGGTGTTCCTTGCGCGCCCACAGCATGCCGGTGCCGGTCGGACCGAACAGCTTGTGTCCGGTCAGCACGTAGAAATCGCAGCCCAGCGACTGCACGTCTACGGGCATGTGCGGCGCGGCCTGAGAACCGTCCACGAGCAACGGGATTCCACTCGCGCGGCAGGCTTTCGCCAATTCGCGCACCGGATTCACCGTGCCCAGCACGTTCGACACATGCACCACGCCGGCGAGCTTCACGCTCGGCGTGAGCATCTCGACGAAACGCTCGACGATCAACTCGCCGCTCGGCGTGATCGGCGCGGCCTTGAGCGTCGCGCCGGTGCGCTCGCACACGAGCTGCCACGGCACGATGTTGGCGTGGTGTTCCATCGTGGTGACGAGGATTTCGTCGCCGGGTTTCAGGCGCGGCAGCGCATGGCTGTAGGCGACCGTGTTGATCGCCTGCGTGGTGCCGCTGGTGAACACGACCTCGTCGCGCGACGGCGCGTTGATGAAGCGCGCGAGCTTGTCGCGCACCGCCTCGTAGGCGCTGGTCGCTTCCTCGCCCAGCGTGTGCACGGCGCGCGAAACGTTCGCGTTGTGCTCACGGTAGAACGCATCGACCGCCTCGATCACCGCGCGCGGTTTCTGCGCGGTATTGGCGTTGTCGAAATAGATAAGCGGTTTGCCGTGAACCTTGCGCGCAAGCAACGGGAAATCCGCACGGTAACGCAGCGGATCAAACGCCGCCGGTGCCGGATTCGCGCTCATGCAGCGCCGTCCGCGTTCTGCGGCAAGTGCGCATCGAGCAAGGCTTCGAAAGGACCGCGCAGGTCGGTCGCTTCGATGCGCGCGAACGCGGCGCGGCAGAATCCGGCGATCAGCAGGCTGCGCGCCGCCGCCAGCGGCACGCCGCGCGAGCGCATGTAGAACAGCGCGCGCTCGTCGAGCTGGCCGACCGTTGCGCCGTGACTGGCTTTCACCTCGTCGGCGTAGATCTCCAGCACCGGCTGCGCGTCGATTTCCGCATGCGGCGACAGCAACAGGTTCTTGGTTTCCAGGCGCGCATCGGCGCCATCGGCGCCCGGCGCCACCGTGATCGCGCCGTGCAGGATGCCGCGCGCGCGGCCGTCGGCCACGCCGCGCCACATCACGTCGCTGACGGTGTCGCGCGCCGCATGACGCACGTCCAGATGCACGTCCACGTGTTCGCGGCCGCGCAGCGCAAACACGCCACGCGACGCCAGGTGCGCCTTGGCGCCGGCGAGTTCCGCATCGATGTCGAAACGCTGGAAACGCCCACCGCACAGCGCATGGGTGGCATCGAATCCGGCATCGTTGCCGAGCGCAATCCGGGTGCGCCGGACCAGCGAAGCAGAACCGGGCAGATCGCCGAGCGTCGCGGTTTGCAAGGCCGCGCCATCGTCGATGGTGATTTCCGAGGTCAGTGCGCCAAGTACATCCGCGCCTTGCGTGCCGACATGCTGTTCCGCGACGTAGGCCTTGCCGGATTCGACGCGGATGTGCAGCGTCGCATTCCAGCGCGACGGCGCATCCGACGCGACATTCGCGAACACCAGGTGCAGCACGCCCTTGCCACGGAAGCGGATCGTGCGCGCGCCGTCGGCCGCGGTCTCGATGATGGCACCGGACGCACCCGCATCCGAATGTGCGGCATCGAGGACGCCATTGACGAAAACAAGGCGGTGGCCGCGCGTCTGTGGCCAGTCGAAGCGCTCGATCAGCGCCGGCGGCAATTGCGCATTGCCAGCGGCGTTTTGGAATGGCATCTGTTCCAGCGCGCGCAGCGCCAAGCGGCTGTAGCGCCAGGACTCTGCGCGCGCCTGTGCGTCGCCGCTGCCGAATTCGCCGAGCAGGCCGTCCATGTCAGGCGGCTCCGACCCGATGTTCGACGGGAGCCAGGCGTTGCGCAATCCAGGCGTAGCCGTGTTCTTCGAGCTTGAGCGCGAGCGACGCATCGCCGGATTCGACGATGCGGCCATCGGCCAGCACATGCACGAAATCCGGCACGATGTAGTCGAGCAGGCGCTGGTAGTGCGTAATCACGACGAAGGCGCGATCCGGCGCGCGCATCGCGTTGACGCCGTCGGCGACCATCTTCAGCGCGTCGATGTCCAGGCCCGAATCGGTTTCGTCGAGGATCGCGAGCTTGGGTTCGAGCAACGCCATCTGGAAGATCTCGTTGCGCTTCTTCTCACCGCCCGAGAAACCGGCATTGACCGCGCGATTGAGCAGGTCCTCTTTCAGTTGCAGCACGGCGAGCTTCGCGCGCACCAGCTTGAGAAACTGCATCGAGTCGAGCTCGGCCTCGCCACGCGCCTTGCGCTGCGCGTTGAGCGCAGCCTTGAGAAAATACGTGTTGTTGACGCCGGGAATCTCGACCGGATACTGGAACGCGAGAAACATGCCGGCCGCTGCGCGTGCTTCGGGCTCGAGTTCGAGCAGATTCCTGCCGTCGTACTCGACTGTGCCCTGCGCGATTTCGTAGCCGTCGCGCCCGGCAAGTGCATAACCGAGCGTGGACTTGCCCGCGCCGTTCGGGCCCATGATCGCGTGCACTTCGCCCGGATTCACGCTGAGCGAAAGACCCTTGAGGATTTCCTTGCCCGCGACGCGAACGTGGAGATTGTCGATTTTCAGCATGGCCATGGCATCAATTCATCCCAAACGAAACAACCGCTCCGGCGAACAACGCCAGCATGGCCGTCATCGACACCGCGACCGCGAGTATCCACATCACGTTGCGTCGCCAATTCGCCAACAGCAGTCCGCCAATGGCGCCGATGAACGCCGCCGCGACGCTTGCCGCCATCACGACGGCGAGGGCCAGAGTCCCGCCGGAATTCGCGCGCATGACGAATGCCGCGATCATGCCGATCACGGAGATCGATGCCGCGGCGAGCGTGGCGAACGCCAGCCTTGAATTGCGCACGTCGACGGCATTCATCCCACCGCTCCTTCCAGACTCACTTCGAGCAACTTTTTCGCCTCCACCGCAAACTCCATCGGCAATTCCTTGAATACCTGCTTGCAGAAACCATCGACGATCATCGACACCGCGTCTTCCTCGCCGATACCGCGCGAGCGGCAATAAAAGAGCTGGTCGTCGGAAATCTTCGACGTGGTCGCCTCGTGTTCGACGATGGCGCCGGGATTCTTCACTTCGATGTACGGGAACGTGTGCGCCCCGCACTGCTTGCCGATCAGCAGCGAATCGCACTGGGTGTGGTTGCGCGCGCCGCTGGCGCCCTTCTCGATCTTGACCAGGCCGCGGTAGGTGTTCTGGCCGCGGCCGGCGGAAATCCCTTTTGAAACAATTTTGCTTTTTGTATTTTTACCAATGTGGACCATCTTGGTGCCGGTATCGGCCTGTTGACGATGATGGGTCAGCGCAACCGAATGGAATTCGCCGGCCGAATCGTCGCCGCGCAGGATGCAACTCGGGTATTTCCAGGTGATCGCGGAACCGGTTTCCACCTGCGTCCACACGATGCGCGAACGCGCGCCGCGGCAGTCGCCGCGCTTGGTGACGAAGTTGTAGATGCCGCCGACGCCGTTCTCGTCGCCCGGATACCAGTTCTGCACGGTCGAATACTTGATCTTCGCGTCGTCCAGCGCGACGAGTTCGACCACTGCCGCGTGCAACTGGTTTTCGTCGCGCATCGGCGCGGTGCAGCCTTCCAGGTACGACACGCTCGCGCCTTCCTCGGCGATGATCATGGTGCGCTCGAACTGGCCGGTGTGGCCGGCATTGATGCGGAAATACGTGCTCAGTTCCATCGGGCAGCGCACGCCTTTCGGGATGAACACGAAGCTGCCGTCGGAAAACACCGCCGAGTTCAACGCCGCGAAATAATTGTCGCCCTGCGGCACCACCGAGCCCAGGTATTTGCGCACCAGTTCGGGATGTTCCTTGATCGCCGTGGACATGGAGCAAAAGACGATGCCGACGTCGGCCAGTTGCTGGTGCACCGTGGTGTGGACCGACACCGAATCGAACACCACATCGACCGCGACGCCGGCGAGTTTGGCGCGCTCGTGCAGCGGCACGCCGAGCTTGTCGTAGGTTTCCAGCAGTTTCGGATCGACTTCCGCCAGCGACTTGGGCTGGTTCTTCGGCCGCGAGAAATAACTGATCGCCTGGAAATCGATGGGCGCGATCTTCAGCTTCGCCCACTGCGGCGGCGCCATCGTCAGCCAGTGCCGATAGGCCTTGAGCCGCCAATCCGTCATCCACTCGGGTTCTTCCTTGCGTCGCGAAATCGCGCGCACGACGTCCTCGTCGAGCCCGGGCGGCAGGCTTTCGCTTTCGATGTCGGTGACGAAGCCGGCCTCGTAGCGGCGGTTCAGTGCAGTTTCGATCTGCTTGCGTTCGACGGCCATGTTCGATCCTTCAGACACTCGCCACACGCAGCGGAATCGTCGCCAGGCGCCGGCGCGGTGCGGGCTTGAGCATGTCGGCCAGACTGACGCCGGCCAGCGCACCCGCGATCGCATCGTTGATGCGCTGCCAGTTCACGCGCACGCCGCAATGCGATTCGTGGTCGCACAGTCCGGCCTGCGCGCTGCACTCCGTCATGCCGATCGGGCCTTCCATCGCGATCACGATGTCGGCGATGCTGATGCGCGCGGGTTCGCGCGCGAGACGATAACCACCGTTGACGCCGCGGAACGATTCGATCAAACCAGCCTGCGCAAGCTGCTTGAGCAGCTTGCTCACCGTCGGCGCCTCCAGGCGCGCGCGTTCGGCCAGTTCCTGCGCGCTGTGCACGCGCGCGGGCGCGGCGGCGAGCACGGTCATCACCTCGGTGGCGTAATCGGTAAGTTTGCTGACGCGGAGCATGGTGGGGGCCGGTTGCGACCCCTAAAGTGTACCAAATTGGTACGGATTAGACCATGCGCCGCCACCGCGCCAGCACCGGCGCGATCATACGCTTCAGCTGCGCACCCGCAGCGCGATGAATATCAGCGCGGCGATCCAGCACACCGCGATGAACACCATGCCGGCCCAGCCCTTGAGGAAACCGCCGTGGCGCCGGTTCAACCAGTTGACGAGCGCGATCGTGCCCATCAGCAGCGCGAGTCCCAGCGCGAGGATTTGCAGGTAGGGGTCGGAAAAATCCATGCGTGCAACATACGCGCGCCCGACGGCGGACTCCTTGACGTCGATCAATCCCATCCGAACGCGGGCATGGAATCATGCCTGCACGATTCCGGCGTGGCCGCGCGCGTGCCGGTGAAGCCGTTAGACTACTTTCGAGCCTCGGTGCGGAACCACCCGACATGAAAATCCAGTTTCTCGGCGCCGCCGGAACGGTCACCGGTTCGAAGTGCCTGGTCACGCAGGCGGACCATCGCATCCTCGTCGACTGCGGCCTGTTCCAGGGCCTGAAGAACCTGCGCCTGCGCAACTGGGCCGAACTGCCGTTCGAGCCGGCGTCGATTTCCGCGGTCGTGTTGACCCACGCGCACCTGGATCACAGCGGCTACCTGCCCCTGCTCGTCAAGCGCGGATTCACCGGGCCGATCTACTGCACGCCGGCGACGGCGGAACTGTGCAAGATCTTGCTGCCCGACAGCGGGCACATCCAGGAAGAAGATGCCGAATACGCCAATCGCGGCGGCTTCTCCAAGCACCATCCGGCATTGCCGCTGTACACGGAAGCAGACGCCATGCGCTGCCTGCGCCAGTTGCGCACGGTGGATTTCAACGAGGATTTCGCCATCGGCCCGGGCCTGCAAGGCCGCTTCACGCCCGCCGGGCACATCCTCGGCGCGGCCTGCGTCACCGTGACGGGTGCGGCCGGCAAGCTCGTGTTCTCCGGCGATCTGGGCCGTCCGCAGGACGGCATCATGAATCCGCCGGCGCCGCTGAGCGACGCCGACTACATCGTGGTCGAATCCACCTACGGCGACCGCACCCACCCGAGTGTGGATGCGCTCGACGAACTGGCGCAAATCATCCTGCGCACCGTCAACCGCGGCGGCAGCGTCATCGTGCCGGCATTCGCGGTCGGACGCACGCAAACCCTGCTGCATTTCATCCATCAACTCAAGGCGCAGGACCGGATTCCATCGCAGCTGCCGGTATTCCTGAACAGCCCGATGGCGACCGACGTGACCACGCTCTACGAACGTTTCGGCGGCGAATTGCGCCTGCCGAAAAGCGAAGTTGCCGAAATGTGCCGCGCGGCCACGTTCGTCAACTCGGTGGAACAATCCAAACGCCTGAACACCCTGCGCAATCCCATGATCATCGTCGCCGCAAGCGGGATGGCAACCGGCGGCCGCGTGATCCATCACTTGAAAGCGTTCGCGCCGGACCCGCGCCACACGATCCTGTTTTCAGGCTATCAGGCAGCCGGCACGCGCGGCGCGGCCATGCTCGGCGGCGCGCGGGAAATCCGCATCCACGGCCAGGACATCCCGGTGCGCGCCGAAGTGGCGGCATTGTCGTCGTTGTCGGCGCACGCCGATGCGAACGAGATCCTGCAATGGCTAGGCGGTTTCCGCCGCGCACCGCGCACGGCATTCGTGACGCACGGCGAGCCGGTTGCGGCCGACACGCTGCGCCAGCGCATCGAACGCAGCTTGCGCTGGGACGTGAACATTCCCGAACATCTGCAAGCATACGAGCTCGGCTGAGTTTTTCGTCAGCGCGCCGTGTAGCCGCCATCGATCACCAGTTCCGCGCCGGTGACGAAACGCGCTTCGTCCGAGGCCAGGTAGATGACGCCCCAGGCGATGTCGTCCGGTTCGCCCATGTGCCCGAGCGGATGCAGCGCGCCGACGTCGCGCTTGCGCGCTTCGACGTCGCCCTCGTGGCCGATGAAGTTGTCCACCATCGGCGTCCAGATGAACCCGGGATGGATGGAGTTGACACGGATCTTGTCGGCGGCGTAGATCATCGCGTCGGTTTTCGTCATCAGGCGCAACGCGCCCTTCGAGGCGTGGTAGGGCGGCACGTCCGGCGCGCCGACCAGACCGTAGATCGACGACAGGTTGACGATGCTTCCGCCGCCGGCGCGGCGCAGGTGCGCGATCGCGTGTTTCGTGCAAAAGAACGGCCCCTTCACGTTGACCGCCTGCACGCGGTCCCATTCGGCTTCGGTCACTTCGTGCGTGGGCTTGTCGACGCCGGAAATCCCCGCGTTGTTGACCAGGATGTCGATGCGACCGAAAGCATCCGCGGCCTGCTGCATGAGCGCCTGCACGGCGGCCTCGCTGGTCACGTCGCAGGTGAAATAGCGCGCCTGTCCGCCGCGCTGGCGAATGCCGGCAGCCACGCTTTCGCCCGACTCCGCCTGCATGTCGACCACGGCGACGCGAGCGCCTTCCTGCGCCATGCGCTCCACGCAGGCGCGTCCAATGCCCATTGCCGCACCGGTGACGATGGCGACCTTTCCGGACAGTCTTGCCATGACCCGCTCCGCCGTTATCCGCATGCCATGCTAACTGCGGCGCGTTGACCGGCATTGATCGTTGTCAAGATATCCCGCACAGTGCTTGCATCACACGGACAAATGCCGCGTTGACCAGGATCATGTGCGATGCCGGGCCGCCGCGATAGATTCATGCAGGCTCCATGGAGATGCGGATCCGATGAAAATCCAGTTTCAGGATGCGGCACGCACCGATTCGCACGCGCTCAGGCCGCGCCGCCTCGGCATCGACACGTACCAGGAACCCGTCGTCTACCTGCGTGAGGATTCGGACGTGTGCAAATCCGAGGGTTTCGAGTCGCTGTCGCGCGTCGAACTGCGCTGGGACGACAAGCACATGGTCGCCACGCTCAATGTCGTGACACCCAAGGGCTTCGGCGCGCTGGCCGCGGACGAGGTGGGATTGTCCGAAGCCGCGTGGCGAATTTCCGGTGGCTGCGGCGGTGGAACGGTGCACCTCGCCCATCCGGCCCCGGTCGAGTCCTTTGCCCAGGTGCGCGCAAAGATCTTCGGCCACGCCTTTTCCGCGGATGCGCTGCGCGAGATCGTGGCGGACATCCGCACCGGTCATTATTCGTCCGTGGAGATGGCGTCGTTTCTGACCGCCTGCGCCGGCGACAACATGGGCATCGCCGAAACCGTGGCCCTCACCCAGGCGATGGTCGCCGAAGGAACGCGCCTGCGCTGGCCGCAGCAACACGTACTGGACAAGCACTGCATTGGCGGCATACCCGGCAACCGGACCACGCTGATCGTGGTGCCGATCGTCGCGGCGTTGGGCCTGACGATCCCGAAAACCTCCTCGCGCGCGATCACCTCGCCGTCGGGAACCGCCGACACCATGGAGACGCTGGCGCCGGTGGCGCTCGACGTCGCCTCCATGCGCAAGGTGGTCGAAGCCGAAGGCGGATGCATCATCTGGGGCGGAAGCGTGAACCTCAGCCCGGTCGACGACATCCTCATCCGCGTGGAACGCCCGCTCGACCTGGATAGCGAAGCGCAGATGATCGCTTCGGTGATCTCGAAAAAGGTCGCGGCGGGATCGACCTACGCCCTGATCGACATACCGGTCGGCCCGACCGCGAAAATCCGCAGTGAAGCCGCGGCGAACACGCTCGCCGCGCACCTGGTCGAAGTCGGGCGCACTCTGGGACTCGACGTCGAGGTCGCCCTCACCGACGGGACGCAACCGGTCGGGCGCGGCATCGGCCCGGCACTCGAGGCCCGCGACGTGCTGGCCGTACTGCGCAACGAGCCGCAGGCACCCGCCGATCTGCGCGAACGCGCACTCGATCTGGCCGGGCGCATCCTCGAACATGCCGGTCGCGCAGCGCCGGGGCATGGTGCGGCGCTGGCGCGCGCCGTGCTCGACGACGGGCGCGCGTGGCGCAAGTTCCAGGCGATCGCGCTGGCGCAGGGCGGCCTTCGCGAACCCGTCGTCGCCCGGCAGTGCCACGTGATCGAAGCCGATGCCGCGGGGACGGTCGCACGCATCGACAACCGGCGCCTGGCGCGTATCGCCAAGCTCGCCGGCGCGCCGCGCGCGCGCGGTGCCGGCGTCGACCTGCTTGCCGCCGTCGGTTCGCGCGTGCAGGCAAGGCAACCGCTTTACGCCGTGCACGCCGAGTCGCCCGGCGAGCTTGCCTACGCACTCGACTACGCGCGGCGACAAACCGGCGTGATCGAAATGGCGCCGACATGAATCCCATGATCTATGCCTGGGCGGGGCATGAACCGCTGGCCGCGGCGATCGCGTCGCGCGTGCACGGCGAGATCGCGCCGGTATCGCTGCGGCGCTTTCCCGACGGCGAAACCCATGTGCGGCTGATGACGTTGCCAAAAGACCGCGACGTGATTCTGGTGTGCGGTCTCGAGCAACCCGACGACAAGGTCTGCGGCCTGCTCTTTGCCGCGGATGCCGCGCGCGAATGCGGCGCGCGGCGCGTCGGCCTGGTCGCGCCGTATCTTGCGTACATGCGCCAGGATGCGCGCTTCAACGCGGGCGAAGCGATCGCGTCGCGGACTTTCGCACGTTGGCTCGCGCGCGCAGTCGACTGGCTGGTGACGATGGACCCGCACCTGCACCGTTATCGCACGCTCGATGAAATCTACCCGATACCCACCGCGATCGCCTCATCCACCACGCCGATCGCCCGATGGATCGTCGAGAACGTCGCGCAACCCTTGATCGTGGGCCCCGACGAGGAAAGCGCGCAGTGGGCGGCGGCGATTGCCGGGCGCGTCGGCTGCCCGTGGATCGCGCTGCGCAAGGATCGCCGTGGCGATCGCGACGTCGCCGTGTCCGTGCCTGACATCGCGGCTTGGCCCGGGCGCACGCCAGTACTCGTCGACGACATCATCTCGACGGCGCGGACGATGGCTGCGGCCGCGCTGCGGTTGCGCGAACTCGGACAGGCGCCGGTTTGCATCGGCGTGCACGCCCTGTTCTGCGGCGACGCGCTGCCGACGCTGCGCGCCGCCGGCCCCAGGGTCATCGCGACGTGCAACACGATCCGTCACGAGACCAACGCGATCGACGTCACGAGCGAAATCGCACAAGCCGCCGCGGAACTTCATGGCCGGTCCCGGCCTGCGCTTTGAACTGCGGTGTCGAAAACCCTAAGATTGGCGCCGGCTTTCGCGAACCGCAAGCAGGCCATGGAACTCAATGCCGGCACCGATCAGGTTTTGCAGCCGCACCTTCTGATCGTCGATGACGATCCGGAAATCCGCGCATTGATCCTGCGCTATTTCGGCGGGCATGGTTTTCGCGTGAGTGCCGCAAGCGACGGCGTGGCAATGCGGATGACCATCGCGCAACAGGCGGTCGACGTCATTCTGCTCGATCTGGGGCTGTCGGGAGAGGACGGCCTGGAACTGACGCGATACCTGCGCGCGCATTGGACGGGAGCCATCGTCATCGTTACTGGCCGCGGCGAGCCTGTCGACAAGGTCGTCGGCCTCGAGCTCGGGGCCGACGACTACGTCGCCAAGCCGTTCGACCTGCGCGAACTGCTGGCGCGCGTACGCAGCGTGTTGCGCCGGATTTCAACAGCGCAGTCGCGCGGCGGCGCTGCAAACGCGGTGGAATTCGCCGGTTTTCGCTTCGATGCGCAGATGCGCAGCCTGCAGGGGCAGGACGGTGCCCGGATTCAACTGACCACCGGCGAATACGAACTGCTTGTCGCATTCCTCGGTGCGCCGGGCCGCGTGTTGTCGCGCGACCAGCTGGTCAGCCAGTTGCACGGCCACGAGGCCGGTCCCTTCGACCGCTCGATCGACGTCCAGGTCGGTCGCCTGCGGCGCAAGATCGAGCGCGACGCCGCAAATCCGGAACTGATCAAGTCCGTGCGCGGCGCGGGCTACGTGTTCACCCCGCGCGTGCAGCGGGTCTGACCAGCGTGCCGCCACGCAGGGGCGTTTACGCCGCAGCCAGGATCGCCTCGCCGCGATTAGCCGGCCGTGACGGCGCACGCAGTTCCCGGCCCGCTTTCGTCTGTTCGCCAGCGCTGTCCCCATCGCGCGCGATGGCGTGCAGCCTGCCCGCGTCGAGGATTTGCACTTCGCGCCACTTCACGCACACGCAGCCCTGTGCACTCAACGCCGACAGCGCACGCGTGACGGTTTCGTGCTTGAGTGCGAGAAAGCTGCCCATGTCGGCACGGCTCATGTGCAGCACGAATTGGCGGGCGCTGAAACCCAGCGCCGCATGGCGCGCGGCGACATCGAGCAGGAATGCGGCGACGCGCTGTTCGGCACTGAGCGTGCCCAAAGCCAGCATCCAGCTGTGCGTACTGCGGATTTGCGCGGCAAGCGCACGCGTCAGTTGCGCATGCAGTTGCGGGATGCGCGCGCACGCATGGAGCACGGCTGGATAAGACAGTTCCCATACCACGCTGGCATCGAGGGCGATCGCATCGCCGGCATAGTCCGCCATCCCGATCGATTCCACGCCCAAGAGGTCGCCGCGCATGCAGAATCCGGTAACCTGCTCGCGTCCATCGGCGGCGATGATGCTGGTCTTGAGAGACCCGCTGGTAACGAGATACAGCGCATGGAACGGCTGGCCGGCGCGATGCAGGCATTGCCCGGCCCTCAGCTGGCGCCGTGCCGCGGGCACGTGTGCACGCAGTTCCTCCAGCGCCATGCCGCCCAGCAAGACGCAGTCCCTCGGCACCTCGGCAACGGCAGTCGGCTTGGATGTTGCTGCATCGAACATGGTGCTCTCCGGGTGGACGATTGGGTTCGGCGACATCCTCCAACCCAGCCGCGACCGCAACATGACTCGGCGGAAACACTGTGTAACGGACTGTAACGGCTGAACCGGCACGCGCCGTGCAATTGATCTTGCTCAACACGGCGCGCTTGCCGCCGCGTACGGTGTGACGCATGAAGGTTTCCACGACGATCGACGGCGGCGCGTCGCCCAGCCCGTTTGTCAACGCCCAGGCCGTCGAAGCCTGGGACACCTGGTTTCGCTGGCGTGACGACGGGCAATTGCGCGATGTCACCCTCGAAGACACGTGGGAGCGCCTGGCCTCGGCACTCGCCGGGGACGCGTCGCGCCGGCCCGGTTACAAGCGCCGCCTCATCGACGCCTTCGAAGGCTGGCATTTGCTGCTCGACGAACGCGTATCCGCCACCGCGGGCACGCCCGCGCCGCAATGGAGCGCTCACGACCTGCATGCGGTTCTGAATGCGGCAAGCTTCGTGCGTGCCGCCGGATCGAGGCATCGGTATTTCGATCTCGCGCATTTCGAAGAAGTGGCCGCACTCTCGATCCACGCGCTCGACGATGCGGCGGCCCTGGCGGCTGACGGCGCATCACGCAGCGCACCGGGCGCAAGCGTAGGGATATTCGGTGTCAGCGATGCCCTGGCATTGCTCGGTTTTGCCTACGACAGCGATGCGGGCCGCGCCCAGGCCGCGAACATCGCGCGAGCGATGGCACAAGGTTGCGTGTCTGGCTCGATCGTGTTGGCACGCGATCGCGGCGCACGGGCCCGATGCGATGGCGACTGGAATGCGCAGGCGCAACGGCGCGGATACCGGAGCGAATTGATCGAGGCGGCGACGAAGCATGGCCTGCGCCATGGCCGATTGACGGCGATCCGATCGCAACCGCGTCTTGCCTTGTTCGCCAACGGCGTCGCCGATGCGCTGGACCCGCTCCCGTGTGCGGCCGGCGCCCATCCGGATACCGACGCCGCAGGCGCGGATGTCGCGGCACAATTGCGCTTGCGCGCCGCCATCCAGCCTTGGCTGGACGAACGCATTGCCTGTCCGCTCAGCATCTGCAACGAACCCAAGGCATCCGATCTCGAAACCTGGAACAAACTCGCGCGCCAACTCGACCTCGCTCCCCTGACATGGCGCTCGCGTAATCCCGCAGCCCCGATCCAGCGCTGCGCAGATTCATGAGCATCGTGTCGGGCTTGCGCATCCTGGCTCTCCTGGCCATCGTGTTCCTCGGACTGCGCAGCGCCGCCGCCATCGATCCCGATCCGGCGCGCAGACGTGCGTGAGCCCGGCGTGTCGCGCACGGTCGGAAAATCAGCGCCGATCGAGGATCGCGCGCACCGCCCCGGACAACTCTTCGCGCCGGTACGGCTTGGGCAACAGGGCGAACTCGTCCGCGTCCGGCCCGGCCGCGTCAGGCTCGTACCCGGACGTCAGCAGGACACCAAGCATCGGGCGCAGTCGGCGCGCGGCGACGGCGAGCTCCTTGCCGCTCATGCCCGAGCCGAGCACGACATCGGAAAACAACAGCGCGATTTCGCCGTGCGCGGAAAGCATTTCCAGCGCCGGCTCCGCGCGCGCTGCCGACAGCACCGTGTAGCCGAACGAACGCAGGAACGCGATGGCGATCTCGCGCACGGCGGCTTCGTCCTCCACGACGAGGATCGTCTCCCGGCCGCGCGGGGGCGAAATCGCTGGCGCGGCATCCCTGGGCATTTCCGTTGCCTGCGCCGCGGGCAGATACAGTTCCACGCCCGTGCCGTATCCCAGTTTGCTGTGTACCTGCACGTGGCCGCCCGACTGCTTGGCGAAACCGTAGACCATGCTCAGGCCCAGACCACTGCCCTTGCCGACCCCCTTGGTCGTGAAGAACGGCTCGAATGCGCGCGCGAGCACTTCCTTCGCCATGCCAAGACCGGTATCGCGTACGCCGAAAACGACATAGTGGCCAGGTTTGAGTTCCTGGCTCGCCGCATCGTCCGCAATGAGCCGCTGCTCTGCCGTGAGCGTCAGTTCGCCGCCGCGCGGCATGGCATCGCGCGCGTTCAGCGCCAGATTGACCAAGGCCGATTCGAGTTGGGCGGGATCGGCGAAAACCGGCACAACGCCGTCTGCAACGCGGATTGCCAGCTGCACCGATTCGCCGAGCGTTCGCCGCAGCATCGACGCGAGTTCCTCGAGCAGCTTGTGCGGATCGCTGGCCCGCGGGGCAAGACGCTGGCGCCGCGCGAACACCAGCAGTTTGTGCGTAAGTTCCGCGCCGCGACCGGCTGCACGCAGCGCGTTGCCGACGATCTCGCGGGCAGCGGGCCGGTCGGCGAGTTCGTCTTCAAGGATCTGCAAATTGCCGCTGATCACCGTCAGCAGATTGTTGAAATCGTGTGCGATGCCGCCGGTGAGCTGCCCGACGCTCTCCAGGCGCTGCGCGTGCGCCAGCTGTTCCTCCACACGAATGCGCTGCATCGCGACCGCGAGCAGGTTCGCGACCGATTGCAGGAAATGCATGGCTTCGCGATCGAACTCGCGGTTCGCCCTGCTCAGCACCAGCAGGATTCCCGCCGTTTCGCCGCGATCGATCAGCGGTATCAATGCGTGACTGCGAAATCCCGGAACGCAGACGGCACGTGCTGTGGTTTCGTCCGACAAGAGCTGCAGCGGCCATGGCAATGCCTCGACCATGCTGCGGTCGATGCCGTAGGATGCCTGCACGCTGGGTTCCTTGAGGCGATTCAGGGTACGCAGTGCGATGAGGGCGGCGTCGGCGCCAAGCGTCTGCGCAACCAGTTCCGGGGTGTCCTCGATCGCCTCGCCGAGGTTTGTCGCGGCCAGCGCGATTTGTCCGATCCTGGCGACACAGGCGTCATAGTGCACCCGCGTTCGCGCCTGATGGGCGCGATGCGTTTCGGAAACGTCGCGCACCGCGGCCAGGAACATCTGCCCTTCAGGAGTGTCGACCGGGCTGAGGGCGATTTCCGCCGGGAATCGGGTGCCGTCTCGCTTCAGCCCGGCGAGTTCCTGCCCGTTGCCCATCTGCCGCGCGTGAGGGGCGGCCACGTAACCCTTGAGGTGGGCCTCGTGCATGCGGCGCACGTTCTCCGGCATCAGTCGTTCGATCGGCGCGCCAACCAGTTCCTGCCGGTCGTAGCCGAACAGTTGCTCGGCCTGGGTGTTCACGCTCACGATACGGCCGTCGCGATCGACCAGGATCATCGCGTCCGGAACGGCATCCAGGAATTTGTAGAACACGGCGGCGATCCGTTGATGTCGATGTCGATTCTAGGCATACCGGCACTGCAATTCAAAAGGCTCGGGCCATTCGCGCAAAGCCGGCGACGGCATGCGACGCACACCTGTTTCCCGGCCCCGTGCAAGTACCATTCGCGCGATTACCGGCCCGCTTTCGAGGCGGCAGCGCCCGGATTCGCACTTTCCCCCGGCGCCGTGGAATTCCAGGCGAACCACTGCATGTTCCCGCAGCGCCCGCAAATGTACGCTCTTACGGAGTCCGCGGCCCATGGCAAGCGGTACATCTCGTCGTCCAGCGTACGCAACGCATATTCGCGCATGCGGAACGCATGGCCGCCGCAATGCGGACAGCGCAATGCCATGCCTCGATGCTCGCACGGTCTGGCTTCAGTGGCGGCCATTGCACATGCTCCACATCCGATCCGGATGCCTCCCGTTATGCTTTGCCAGCGGGATTCTCGGCAAAGCGATCATCCGGCATCTTGATCTCGATCAAATGCCGGCGCTGCCTTCGCGGGTCAGCGACGCATGAACAACGGCAGCGCCGCGTGCTGCAGGACGTGGCGCGCGAGGATGCCGCCGACCGAAGTCCCGGCGATCAGGTCGAAGCAACGCCCCAGCGGTTTGCCCGCGCGCGCTTCCAGTTCCGCGAGCACGCAGGCGGTGTACAAACCGAAGTACCCGCCGCCGGCGAGGGAAAGGATACGATACGGTTTGCGTTTGGCCATCTTCATTCAGGAATGCCCCGCGCTCATCTTTTGCGCATTCGGCCGTGGCGTGCTCAACCGACAAAGATCGCGCGCAGCCGTCCCAGCGCGATCTCGCGCAGTTGCCCGCCGACTTCTCGCAGCTCGGCGGCGATGTCGTTGTGCATGCGGCGGCGCAGCTCGGCGTGGATTTCGGCGCGGTCGCGGCCGGCGGCGCGGATCAGGAACACGCGACCGAATTTGCGTTCGTAGTCGAGGTTGCCTTGATGCAATGCCTGCTCGATATCCTGGCTGCCGGCACCAAGGCCGGCTTGTTCGGCGGACGAGAATTTCGCTTCGGCGCCGCTGCCGCGGGCGCGCTCACCAATGCGCGGATGGTGCGCCAGCGCGCCGTCGATTTCCGCTTGCGTGAAAGGTTCGGCGGCGCTGCGCGCGTGTTGCAGCAAGGCGTCGATGCCGGCGTAAGGTCGCGCATCGACGATGGCGTCGATCCAGCGCGCAATATCGAGACACGGTTTGATTGCAGCAATGGCATCGTCACGGGACGCGGCGTTGAAGGTTTCGATGCGCATGCCGTGCATCGCGATCACAGGTGCACGACGACCGCGCACGGCAGCACGGCTTCGTCGCAGTTGGCACCGGGCCCGGCGCGGTGGAATTCCGCGAATTCGCAGACGCGATCCAGCGCCAGCATCGGATGGTGCCAGGTGCCACGGTGGTAATTGATGCCCTGGTCGCCGGGACACAGGAAGGCGCGCAAGTCCTCGCGCGTGGGCGGCGCGCCGGCGGGCGCGACCACGACGACGTAGCGCTGGCCGTTGAGCGGAATGAAGGCTTGGCTGCCGAGCGGATGGCGTTCCATCAGGCGCAGTTTGATCGGCAGAGCTTCCGGGATGCAACGAATGACGCTGATCGCGGCGCGGCCGCCGTCGGCGGCGACGTCGACTTGCGCCAAGTCGCTACTGCGACCGCCCATGCCCTGATTGATCGTGCTCGCCGCGCCGGTTGCCGCAATCACGTCGCCATACGGCGCGAACGCTTCAACGCTCAACTGCTGCGCGGTCAGCACGAGAGTGTCGGCGTTGCTCATGTCGCTTTGTACGGATGATGCTCGCGCCAGTGACGCGCGATGTCGACGCGGCGGCACACCCAGACCTTGTCGTGCTGTTTCACGTAATCGAGGAAACGAGCCAGCGCGGCGGTGCGCGCGGGACGGCCCGCGATGCGGCAATGCAATCCGACCGACAGCATTTTCGGACGCTGCGCACCTTCTGCGTAGAGCACGTCGAACGCATCTTTCAGGTAATTGAAAAATTGCTCGCCGCTGTTGAAACCCTGCGGCGCCACGAAGCGCATGTCGTTGGTGTCGAGCGTATACGGCACGATGAGTTGCGGCTTGTCGTCGACCAGTTCCCAGTACGGCAGGTCATCGGCATAAGAATCGGCGTCGTAGAGAAAACCGCCGTATTCGGCCACCAGCCGCCGCGTGTTCGGGCTGCAACGTCCGGTATACCAGCCCAGCGGCCGCGCGCCGGTGACGCGCTCGATCGCCCGCACCGCGAGTCCGATATGTTCGCGTTCGACCGCTTCGTCCATGTATTGATAATCGATCCAGCGCCAGCCGTGCGAGGCGATTTCGAAACCGGCATCGACCATCGCCTGCGCGGCGTCGGGATTTTTTTCCAACGCCAGGCCGACGGCAAATACGGTTGCCGTCAGACCGCGCTCGACGAACAGTCGCTGCAATCGCCAGAAGCCGGCGCGGCTGCCGTATTCGTAGAGCCATTCCATGCTCATGTGGCGCACGCCGGTGCGCGGCGGGGTGCCGACCATCTCCGACAGGAATGCCTCCGACGCCGCATCGCCGTTGAGGATGCAGTTTTCCGCGCCTTCCTCGTAATTGATGACGAACTGCACGGCGATGCGCGCGTCGTTCGGCCAGCGCGCATGCGGCGGTTGCGCGCCGTAGCCGATGAGGTCGCGTGGAATTTGCTTGCTCATCGCGCCGCGTCGAACAACGACAGCTTCGGATGCCGGTTCACGTCCTTGTACAACAGATAACGAAAGCGCCCCGGCCCGCCCGCGTAACACGCCTGCGGGCAGAACGCGCGCAACCACATGAAATCGCCGGCCTCGACTTCGACCCAATCGGTGTTGAGCTGATACACGGCCTTGCCTTCGAGCACGTACAGGCCATGCTCCATCACGTGGGTTTCGGAAAACGGAATCACGCCGCCCGGATTGAACGTCACGATGTTGACGTGCATGTCGTGGCGCAGGTCATCGGGTTCGACAAATCGTGTCGTCGCCCAGGCGTCGTTGCACTCGGGCATGACGTCGAGCGGCACGTCGTCGTCATGACTGACGAAAGCCGTCGGCGGATCGATGCCGTCGGCGGGTTCGTAACGCTTGCGAATCCAGTGGAATCGCGCCGGCATGGCGGCGTGGTTGTGCAGTTGCCAGTCCGCGCCGGGCGGAATGAACGCATAGCTGCCGGGGCGCAACGCGTGCTTCTTGCCGGCGAGCGTCAGGGTCGGCTCACCGTCGGCGACGAACAGCACGCCTTCCGCGCGCGCATCGGGTTCCGGTCGGTCGCTGCCGCCACCGGCTTCGACTTCCACCGCGTACTGCGCAAACGTTTCGGCGAAGCCCGACAGCGGCCGCGCCAGGATCCACGCACGGGTCTTGGTCCAGTGCGGCAGGTTGCTGGTGACGATGTCGCGCATCACCCCGCGCGGAATCAGCGCGTAGGCCGTGGTGAAGATCGCGCGATCGACCGTGCGCTGGGTTTGCGGCGGCAGGCCGCCGGGTGGGAATGCGTAGCGTGGGTTGGACATGGGCGTATTGGAGTTCACTCAAATGGACGGCGACTAAAAGACGTTAAGGACTAGCAGCCTGTTCGCTGGTGGACAGCGAAATTTCGTGGTGCCTGGAAGCTGCCTTGTAACCGGCAATCCCTCCGGCAAACCCAGCGGCCGTGTGTATGAGCATCAACCACCACAGGCTTCCTGTTAATACAAACGCGACAGTAAACGCGAATGCGGAAATTACGCTAGCCAGAAATTGCTTGCGGTTCTTGTACCCGTGCGCTGCACCGTAGGCTAGCGCAGCGATGCAAACCGCAACTACCGTGCCGACGTATGGCACAAGAAACCAAATGAGGAAACCTCGATAAAGCAACTCCCAGCCGCAACCAGCCAATAATGCGAAAGCAAGAAACAAGCTTAGCTCATGGCGAGTACGCGGGAGCAGTTGATTCCTGGAAAATCTTTCTGCGCTCTTGTCGTTGTTGCGTTCTTTATGCTTTCGTTTCGCAATTGTCGCTACGACAACCAGCCCCACCAAAAGCGCAGTGGCAATGGCTAATCCAATCATGCCCCGATTTGTAAGCGGAATATCCAAACCAAGCAATGCGGGGGAACGGGCGCCGTGTAGCCACGCGTAGCAAAGCAGCGCCAGAAGGCAAACGATAATCGCGCCCGAACCGATGTACTTTTTTCGACGATTTTCTTCGACGTTCTTGCCGCACAAGTCCTTGTACAGCGCCTGCGCAGGCATTACCCCAATCAAGAGAACGACCAACACGTAATCGATCATCGGCTTTCCTTTTGCAACGAAACGTCAGGCATCGGATTCACCCAACACGAATCATTCTCCAAACTTTCTATGCCTTGGCGCACCCTGCCCCAGCCACGCAGCCAGCGTGGCGCGCTCTTCGGTGGTCATGTGGGTCAGGTTGCCGAGCGGCATCGCCTGCGTATCGATCGCCATCAGCTTGATCTTGGCCGCCGCCATTCTGATTTCAGCCGGCGTGTCGAACTTCATGCCGTTGGGCGCAATGGGAAACAGTTTCGAGGTCGGATGCGCGGAATGGCATTCGATGCAGCGCGCAGTAATGATTCCTTGCACAGCCGTGAACGCGATCGGCGCACTGGTCGTTGCCGACGTGCCCGGCGCCGATGACGCGGGCGCTGCGGTGAACGCGATCACG
>DATJIL010000168.1:0-7047 GCA_035493385.1 Rudaea sp. | reverse complement strand
GACCAAGAGATTAAGAGTCTCCTGCTCTACCAACTGAGCTAACGGCCCGCATATTTTCAAAACTGGGGTGGACGATGGGACTCGAACCCACGACAACCGGAATCACAATCCGGTACTCTAACCAACTGAGCTACGCCCACCGCAAAACGAAACCCTCTTGTTGCCGTATGCCGATGGCGCGCCCGGCGGGACTCGAACCCACAACCGCCGGCTTAGAAGGCCGGTGCTCTATCCGGTTGAGCTACGGGCGCAACCGGTAAAGTCTATCGCACCACCTACACAGACGGTTGGTCGGGGTAGAGGGATTCGAACTCTCGACATCCAGCTCCCAAAGCTGGCGCTCTACCAGGCTGAGCTATACCCCGATCGTTCGATCCGCCATCGTCAAACCGACTCACCTCGTAAAAATCGAAGGGTGCCGCGGCACCCTTCGCTGATATGGCGCGCCCGGAGAGATTCGAACTCCCGACCACCAAGTTCGTAGCCTGGTACTCTATCCAACTGAGCTACGGGCGCGTGGAACTGCACATTATCCCGGTAGGACAAATTTCCGTCAACGGTCTGGATTGCTCGTCTCTTCCCCGAGACTGGCCCGCGCTGACGCTCGGGCCAGTCTGATTCGCTTCCGGCGAATCAGTCGAACCCGAGGTTTCGTCTAATTGCCCTGTCAGAAACTCAAACGGCCTCGTTCGAGGCCGTTTGCATTTCTGGCGGAGAGGGAGGGATTCGAACCCTCGATAGAGCTTTTGACCCTATACTCCCTTAGCAGGGGAGCCCCTTCGGCCTCTCGGGCACCTCTCCGGCTTTTCAATTCAGCAACTTAGCGCCGCACTCATTTCGCTGTGACAGATAGTGTGACAGATAAGCAGGAATTCGTGTCACGTAGAGCGCGATCAAGTTCACCGCTTCGCCGGTCGACTCGGATGCGACATGGGCACAGCGTTCAGTCATAGCTATTGTAGCGTGACCCATGAGTTCTTGCACAATCCGCATCGACACGCCTTTCTTGACCAAGTGTGTTGCGAACGTATGTCTGGTGACGGCTAATTCAGGTGTTGGTCCCGCAAGAGGAGCGCAGATGTCCCTCGAAGCCAAGGTTCCACGCCCTGCGGTCGCAGTCGCCGCCGCATTCATCATCTGGGACATTTCCCGGCTTACTCCGCGAGTCGAAATGCCTTCTTCCGCTCGCATCGTGGCGTCTCGCCAGCCGCTCATGTCGAGCGTTGAACGTCGGCCTTCCGCGAAACGGACATTTGCGGCCCGCCGGTTGGGGTCGCTAGCGTATCGGTCATTATCCTTGCCTACTGTTTCAAGGCCATTCCCTGATTGCTCCACTACTACCGCCTCTGCGGCTGAAGGCTACTTCACGACCGGTTCCAGCGCCGGCATATTGTCGGTACTGATCCTACGTAACACGCGAATTCCAACGGTGGTGTAGCCGACATCGGAGTCGGCATCCCCGACCGCATCCAGATTGTTCGCATCTGCATCGTCGCGCCACGACGTACCGCTGAATTCGCGTTTGCGGCAGCGCCCCGATTTGTCGATGGCACCCGCTTTGCAACCGCGCATCCATTCGCTCACGTTACCGACCAGGTCGTAGGCACCCAGCGCATTGGCTTTGAAGTGGCCAACCGGCGCGGTGTGCGAAAATCCGGCCTTGCAACCATCGCCACGCAGAAACGGCAGCGCACTGTGTCCAGCCAGATTGCCCTGCGCGCACGATTTTTCGCCCTTCGGCACTGCGCGGGCGGCACGCAGCCATTCTGTGCGCGTTGGCAGCGCGTAATCGGCATGCGTTCGCCGACTCAACCACTGCACGTACGCGTTTGCGTCCAGCCAACTCACGCAGACGACTGGATGTTGATCGCCCTGCGCAAAGCCCGGGTGGCGCCAACTGAGCTTTTTCCATCGCGAGAGCGGCTGCAACGGTTCACGACATTGGCTGGCGCTGCGACCGGTGGCGCTGACAAAAGCCGCATATTCACCGCGCGTGACTTCGTAGCGCGCCAGCGCAAAGCCACCCTGTGCCGTGCCCGCGCGTTCCAGCGGAACGAACACGAGTTCGGGCCCATCGCGATCGCGCAGCACGGTTCCGGCGACAAGGCCGTTCCCGTCCGTATCCGATACAACCGGACCTTGCGAAAGGTCCTTCGATGGCTCCGCTTGCGCGGGCGTCGTGTCAACCGCCGGCGCAGCGGCGGCCGCGTCCGTGCCGTTGGCGATTGTTGCGTTGTCTACGGCCGGCTTCGATGTCGGCTCATTCGACGCTGGCGTAGCAGCGGACGCCGCCGCGGCGACACCCCGCGAATCGGGCATGGGATTGCGTGAGCGAAAAATCGCGGCGCCAAACATCGCGATGCCCAGCACAACCACGGCGCCCGCAATGATCGAGACAAGCGAGCGACGCATCGCCTCGGGTCTCGGCTGCGCAACAAGCGGCGGCTGGCGATGGATCGTGGCGCCAATGGCTTCAAGCGCCGCCGCCATCTGTTCGGCATTCTGAAAACGCTCGGCAGGATTCTTCGCCATTGCCTTGTCGATAAAGGCTTGCCAGCGACGGCGCGGCAACGATAATCGCGGGATGGGCTGTTCCACGTGCGCAAGCGCCATCGCGAGCGTGTCGGGGCCGTGGAAGGGCAGGTCGCCGCTGAGCAATTCGTAAGTCACGACGCCAAGGCTATACAAATCGGCGCGACCATCCAGCGGCGAGCCGCGGGCCTGTTCCGGGCTCATGTAACCGCCGGAACCGATCGTTGAACCTTCGCGCGTAACCCGCGCGAAATCACGCGTACTCAATGCGATACCAAAATCCGCGAGCAGCGGGCGATCGCGCTGGTCGAACAGCACGTTCCCGGGCTTGACATCGCGATGCACCACGCCAAGCTCATGGGCATAGCCCAGCGCACTGCAAAGCGTGTGCACGATCGCGACAATACCGGCCTCATCCAGTTTGCGCCCGGCGAGGTCGCCGTGCGGCAAATACGGCATCGTGTAGTAAAGCCGTCCATCGGCGGTGCGCCCCACATCAAAGATGCTGACAATGTGCGGATGTTCCAGGCGCGCGATCGTGCGCGCCTCGTGTTCGAAGCGAGCAGTGTTCTCTTCTCCTTGCGTGCGTTCGGCGGCGAGCAATTTGATGGCGACCTGCCGCGACAACGAAAGCTGCGTGGCAAGATAAACATCGGCCATGCCGCCGTGGCCCAATACACACGTGATGTCATAACCGGGGATTTGCGGGATCGCGCTTTCGGCGGACATTTCCATCATGCCATTGCAAGCGAACGAGCCCGAAGAGCACGCGCATGACCCATGCCGATCACGCCACTTTCACGCCGTGCTTGAGTCGGATCGAGGAGCATCGATCTTGAAGATCCTGATGACCGTGACCGTGCCACCTGCGTTGAACCTGATGATGTTGTTGTCCTTTAACGTGCATTGCCGGGTTCGTGTACGGGCCGGGAGTAACGTATCTTAGTGCAGGATCGACAGCGACGACATTCCTCCCCGACTGCGGCCGATCGCGAGCGGCAGGTCAATGTCGATATGAGCCACACCACGCGACCTGCATGCGCGAATCAGTCCTGTTGCCAGTATCCTGTTCGCCGCATTCATCCCGATTCCGGGATTCGTTCGCACAGACTGACCCACCAACCGGCATCTTAACCAATTCCGACGGAGCCCCCATGTACACGCTCTATTACAGTCCCGGCGCCGCCAGCATGTGCGTGCACCTGACATTGATCGAAACCAACGCGCCGCACCAGTTGAAACTGGTGGATCTCGCCGCCGGCGAGCAGCGCGATCCTGCTTACCTCAAGCTCAATCCCAACGGCGTCGTGCCCACCCTGCTCATCGACGGCAACCCGTTTTACGAAGCGGCCGCGGCCTTGATGACCATTGCGGAACGGCACCCGGAAGCCAAGCTGGCGCCGCCTGTCGATTCGCTTGCGCGTGCAGCATGGAACCAGTGGATAGTGCATTTCGCGAACACCCTGCAGCCGGCGTTCCGGTTGTGGTTCTATCCGCAAGACATCGTCTCGGATGCGGCAGCCCAGGTCGTGGTCAAGACCGCTGCGCAGAGCAAGATCGAAGCGGCCTGGGATCGACTGGAATTACACCTGTCGGCGAACGGCCCGTACCTGCTTGGTGACACGCTCAGTGCAGCCGACCTGATGCTGATCATGCTGATGCGTTGGTCGCGCAACATGCCCAGGCCGGTAACGCAGTGGCCCGCGCTGGCGGCCTACGCGAACTTGATGAAGTCGCGTCCAGGTTGGAAGCGGCTTTATAAGGTCGAGGAACTAACCGAATGGGTCTAGGGGGTGAAGCTCAACCTTCGGCGGTGGGGGGCGTTTCGCCGCCTGGCGCATCGTGTTCACGCTTGATGCGCTGATAAATTTCTTCGCGATGCACGGCCACATCCTTGGGCGCGTTGATGCCGATGCGCACCTGATTGCCCTTGACGCCGAGCACCGTCACGCTGACGGCATCGCCGATCATCAATGTCTCGCCTACCCTGCGCGTCAAAATCAGCATGACGATTCTCCTTCAGGTTCGCGCCGTCCCCCGGCGCATGTCCATTGTCCATTGCACGGGTACCCTGCGCACCGAGGATAGCCGAACGCGCAATGCGTACCAGTGACCCAAGTCATGGACGCGTCAGTCTTCGGTGTCGCCGCATCCTACCAGAGCCTCATGCAAGACGTGCGCCGACCCATGCCGGCACCTCGGCGAGAGCCGCGGCGAGTTTTGGCGAATCCTCGCCTCCGCCCTGCGCCATGTCCGCGCGCCCGCCGCCCTTGCCGCCGATTTGACCCGCAACGTGCGCGACCAGTTCCCCGGCCTTGATCCGGCCAAGCGCCTTCCCGTTCACGCCGGCAACCAGCGCGATCTTGCCGTCGGCGCCGCCGGCCAGCAGCACCACGCAGTCGCCGAGCTTCTGCTTGAACGTGTCCACGCTGTCGCGCAGGGCTTTCGCATCCGCGCCGTCGAGGCGCGCGGCGATCACCTTGATGCCGGCGACATCCTGCGCGGACGCGGCCAGGTCGCCCGTCGCCGCGTTCGCCGCTTTCGCTTTGATCGCGTCGAGTTCACGTTCGAGTTTCTTCTGTCGATCCAGGACCTGACGCAATTTTTCAACCGCATCGCCACCGCCGGCGGAAAGCAGATGCGCGACCTCGCCGAGCCGCTTTTCCTCATCGACGACGAAAGCCAGCGCGCCCGCACCGGTCAGCGCCTCAATGCGGCGTATGCCCGAGGCGACGCCGGACTCGGAAACGATCTTGAACAGGCCAATGTCGCCGGTGCGCGCCACATGCGTGCCGCCGCACAGTTCAGTGGAAAAATCGCCCATGCGCAGCACGCGCACACGATCGCCGTATTTCTCGCCGAACAGTGCCATCGCACCGAAATCAATGGCCTCCTGGTACGCCATGTCGTGGACTTCGGCCTCGACGTTGCGGCGAACCTCGGCGTTGACGATGTCCTCGATCGTGCGCAATTCCTCGTGCGACATCGGCTTGAAATGCGAAAAGTCGAAACGCAGGCGATCCGGCGCAACCAGCGAGCCTTTCTGCGCAACGTGTTCGCCCAGCACCTGGCGCAATGCCGCGTGTAACAGATGCGTCGCCGAATGATTGAGTACGGTCGACTGGCGCCTGGCCGCATCCACGGAACCCGCCAGCGGCGCACCGATGCGCAACGGTTTGCCGTGCCACTTGCCAACGTGGCCGTGGAATGCGCCGGCCAGCTTGATCGTGCCGGTCACCGCGAAGCGACCGTCGGCATTGCTCAATTCGCCGGTGTCGCCGACCTGGCCGCCGGATTCGGCGTAGAACGGCGTGGCGTCGAGCAGGAGCATCGCTTCCTCGCCATCGCGCAATTCCTGCACCTCGAGGCCATCGCGCACGATGCCGATCACGTTCAGCACGTCGGCATCCAGCGCGCCGTAACCCAGGAATTGCGTCGGTTTCAGGCGTGTTACCAGGTCGGCGGAAATTGAGGCCCGAGTCTCGAACTGACTTGATGCACGCGCGCGTTCGCGCTGCGCGTTCATGGCTTTCTCGAACCCGGCCATGTCCACCGTCAGGCCGCGTTCGCGCGCGATGTCGGCGGTAAGGTCGACCGGGAATCCGTAGGTGTCGTAAAGGCGGAACGCATCGGCGCCAGGAATCGACTTGCCGCTGCGCGCGGCAATTTCATCGAACACCTTCATGCCGTTTTCCAGTGTCTCGCCAAAGCGTTCTTCCTCCGCGAACAAGGCCATTTCGACAGTCGTCTGTTTCGTTGGCAGCTCCGGATAAGCCTCGCCCATCTCGGCGACCAGGGTCGGCACCAGCTTGTGGAAGAACGGCTGTTTCTGCCCGAGCATGTAGCCATGGCGCAGGGCGCGGCGGATGATCCGGCGCAACACGTAGCCGCGGCCCTCGTTCGATGGCAACACGCCGTCGACAATCAGGAACGAACAGGCGCGGATGTGATCGGCAATGACGCGCAGCGACTTGTTTTCCAGATCCTTGGTGCTGGTGAGTTCCGCGGCCTTGGCGATCAGACGCTGGAACAGATCGATCTCGTAGTTCGAGTGAACGTGCTGCAGCACCGCGGCCAGGCGCTCTAGGCCCATGCCGGTATCCACGCATGGTGCCGGTAATTTCGACAACGCGCCGTCGGCGGCGCGGTCGAACTGCATGAACACGAGGTTCCAGATTTCGATGTAGCGGTCGCCGTCTTCGTCCTTTGAACCCGGCGGGCCACCCGGAATGTGTGCGCCATGGTCGTAGAAGATTTCCGTGCACGGTCCGCATGGGCCCGTGTCGGCCATCTGCCAAAAGTTGTCGGAGGCATACGGCGCGCCCTTGTTGTCGCCGATGCGCACGATGCGCTCGGCCGGCAATCCGATTTCCTTGTGCCACAGATCGAAGGCTTCGTCGTCGGTGTGATAAACGGTGACGAGCAGGCGATCGGCCGGCAATTTGTATACTTTTGTCAGCAGTTCCCACGCCCAGTGGATCGCTTCCTTCTTGAAATAGTCGCCGAACGACCAGT
>DATJIL010000167.1:0-4776 GCA_035493385.1 Rudaea sp. | reverse complement strand
GGACGCCGACACCAGCAGCATATCGACGTCGGCGCCGGCAAAGACCGTGCGCAGCGACTGCGCCAGACGATCCGCCTGCGCCGCATCGCCGTTGTGCAATGCCAATGCGCCGCAACAGCCCTGGGCGGATGGCAGCACGACTGCGTAGCCCAACGCCTGCAACAAGGTTCGTGACGCCGCCTGCACGTCGCGATCCACACTCGCGGCGACACAGCCGAGGAAGAGCCCCACGCGCCCGCGCGGCGACGCAGGCGTGAGCGAAGGTATGGCATCGACATGCGGCAGGCGCGGCAATTCAGCCACCACGCGGTCCAATCCGAACGGACGCAACAACGTCTGCATCGTGCGACTGCGCGCGACGCTTCGTACGACCGGCAGATTCGCCACGCGCAGCAGCGCTCCGAGCAGGCGCGGATGCGCGAGCAGGCGGCCAAGCGATCGCCCGGTGCGCGAAGCTTTGCCGGTATCCACGAGCCAGGCTCGCGTGGTCGTTATCAGTTCACCGTACTGCACTTTCGACGGACACACGCGCTCGCAGGCCATGCAGGCGAGGCAGTTGTCCAGGTGGACCAGCACGGACGTGGAAGGCTCCAACTTGCCCTGTGCCAGCGCCTGCGCGAAGGCGATACGCCCGCGCGGGGACTCGGCCTCGTTCGCTGCGACGCGGTAAGTGGGGCAATGCGGCAGGCACAGGCCGCATTTGACGCAGACATCGGCCAGCGCGGCGATGCGCGCCTCCACCGTCGAGGCCGGCTTTACGTTCGATTGCATGGTTCGATTGTAAACGCCAAGGCCGCAGCTGCGTTGCAGACAGGCGAACTCCAAGGAAACAGGCCATGTCCCGCACGATTTCTTGCCGAATCCGCCACGTCAGCGCTACCGCAGCGATCGTCTTCGCCACGATGGCGCGGGCGACCCCCGCGCCGAACCATACCGATGTGCTCTGGCTCGACCGCATTACCTACGGGGTGAATTCCTCGAGTCTTGCCGCCTTCGAGCAGATGGGCCGGCGCGACTATCTCGACGCGCAACTCGCCGCGCGCGACGAGCGCCTGCCGCAAGCCGTGCAGGCGCAGATCGACGCGATGCCGATTTCGCACCAGACCATGGCCGACGACATCGCCAAGCTCGTCGCCGCACGCGACAAGCTCAAGACCATCGACGATACGAAGGCCAAGGTCGAAGAGCGCAAGGCCCTGCGCAAGCAAGGCATCGCACTCGCCGTGCAAACCCAGGAGCGCGAGCTGCTGCGCGCCGTGTATTCGCCGGCCCAGCTCAAGGAACAGATGGTCTGGTTCTGGCTGAACCACTTCAACGTGTTCGACCGCAAGGGTCCCGAGGCCTGGCTCGACGCGGACTACGTGGAAAACGCCATCCGCCCGCATGCGCTGGGCAACTTCCGCGACCTCGTCATGGCTACGCTGACGCATCCGGCCATGCTGGTGTACCTCGACAACGCGCGCAACGCGGCCAAACAGCACAACGAAAATTATGCGCGCGAGCTGATGGAACTGCACACGCTCGGCGTCAACGCCGGTTATACGCAGAACGACGTGCAGGAAATGGTGCGCATCCTCACCGGCGTCGGCGTGGCGCTCAATCCGCGCACGCCGCGCCTGCGTGCGAACCAGCAGGCGCTGCTCATCCGCCACGACGGCTTCGAGTTCAATCCCGCGCGCCACGATTTCGGCGACAAGGTACTGCTCGGCCACAGCATCCACGGCAGCGGTTTCGACGAGGTGCGCCAAGCCGTCGACCTGCTCGTCGCGCAACCGGCCTGCGCGCATTTCATCTCCACGGAACTGGCAACGTATTTCGTCGCCGACAACCCGCCTGCCGCGCTCGTCGACGCGATGACCGAGACTTTCCAACGCACGCATGGCGACATCCGCTCAGTGTTGCGCACGATGTTCGATGCACCCGAATTCGCCGACTCGCTGGGCAAGAAATTCAAGGACCCGATGCATTACCTCGTCTCGTCGCTGCGCCTGGCCTACGATGGCCGCGAGGTGCCGGACCCGCGCCGCCTCGTGGTCTGGCTGAATAGCCAAGGCGAAGGCGAATTCGGCCACCAGACGCCAGACGGCTATCCGCTCGTCGCCAGCGCCTGGGATTCATCCGGTCAGATGAGCGCGCGCTTCGAACTCGCCCGCGTGATCGGTGCGGGCGACGTGCACCTGTTCGACGGCGTGGCGATGCCGAGCGTGCCGCAGCTATCCGGGCCTGTGTTCGCGCAGGCGATCAAGCCGTGGCTGTCGGAGCCGACACTGATCGCGCTCAATCAGGCGCAGTCGCCGCTGGAGTGGAACACCTACCTGCTCGCCGCGCCCGAATCCAATTACCGCTGAAGGACACGACCATGCAACGCCGCCATTTCCTCGCCACTCTCGCTGCCGCGCCGCTCGCCGGATTCGCCGGACGCCTGTTCGCTGCGCCGGCCTCCTCGCCATGCTTCCTGCTCGTGTTCCTGCGCGGCGGTTACGATTGCGCGAACCTGCTCGTGCCTTACGCCAGCGATTTCTACTACGCGTCGCGGCCTAACATCGCCATCGCGCGCCCGGATTCGTTGGCCGGCGGCGCGCTGCGGCTGGACTCGGATTGGGCACTGGCACCCGCCGTGCGCGAAGCGCTGGAACCGCTGTACGCGAAAAAGCAGATTGCCTTCGTGCCGTTTGCCGGCACGCCGAACCTGTCGCGCAGCCACTTCGAGACGCAGGACGACATCGAACACGGCTTGCCGGAAAACGTCCATGCCGACCGTTCCGGATTCCTCGCGCGCCTGTCCGGCACGCTCAACGGCACGGCCGCGCCGATCGCGTTCACAAGTTCGCTACCCTTGAGTTTCCAGGGCGGTGGCGACGTGCCGAACATTTCCCTCGCACGCGTGGGCAAGGCCGCGTTCGATGCGCGCCAATCCGCGGTTCTCGCCGGCATGTACAAGGACACCGCGCTCGCGCAACCCGTTGCCGAAGGCCTGGCGTTGCGCCAGCAGGTCGCCGGGGAATTCGCCGACGAGATGATGAAAGCCAGCCGCGGCGCGGTGAACGCTTACGGATTCACGCAACAGGCGCCGCGCATCGCCCAGATGATGCGCAACAAGTACCGGCTCGGGTTCATCGACGTCGGCGGTTGGGATACCCACGTCGGCGAAGGCGGCGCGCAGGGCGCGCTGGCAAACAACCTCGGCAATCTGGCACGCGGCCTCGCCGCGTTCGCGACCGCGATGGGCGAGGACTGGAAAGACACCACCGTCGCCGTCGTTTCCGAATTCGGCCGTACCTTCCGCGAGAACGGCAACCGCGGCACCGACCACGGCCACGGCTCGGTGTACTGGGTGCTTGGCGGCGGCATCGCCGGCGGTCGCGTTGCCGGCGAACAGGTGAAATTGACGCAATCGACCCTGCTGCAGAACCGCGACTTCCCCGTGCTCAACGACTATCGCGGCCTGCTCGGCGGCGTGTTCGCGCGCCTGTGGGGCTTGAACGCCGCGCAACTCGAACGCGTGTTTCCGCAGACTAGGCCGGAAGATTTGCGCCTGGTTTGAGCGTCACGCCGACGCAATCCGGATCAGGCGAGTATCCTTGCAAGCATCGCAAGGAGATCGCCATGACCCGCCGTCTTGCCTCATCCGAAGCCGTCGAAGCCTTCGTCTGGGCGCATTCGCGCGAAGGCCAGATCGCCGCGCGTCTGCGCGAGGAAACCGCGAAACTGCCGCAGGCCGGCATGCAGATCGGGCCTGACCAGGCCGCGTTCCTCGCCCTGCTCGTGCGTGCGATCGGCGCGAAGCGCTGCATCGAGGTCGGCACCTTCACCGGCATGAGCGCGCTCGCAGTGGCGTCCGCATTGCCCGACGACGGCAAGCTCGTGTGCTGCGACATCAGTGCGGAATGGACGTCCATCGCGCGGCGCTACTGGCTTGAGGCGGGCGTCGCCGCACGCATCGACCTGCGTCTGGCGCCGGCGCTGGACACGCTGCGCGATCTCGCCAGGACCCAGCGCGGCCGATTCGATTTCGCCTTCATCGACGCCGACAAGTCCGGTTACGACGCCTACTACGAAGCCTGCCTGGAACTGCTGCGTCCCGGCGGACTCGTTGCGCTGGACAACATGCTCTGGTCCGGAAAGGTCGCCGATGCGAGCGTGCACGATGCCGACACCGATGCGATCCGCGCGTTGAATGCGAAGATCCACGCCGATCAGCGTGTCGATACAACGCTGGTCACATTGGGCGATGGCGTGATGCTGGCGCGCAAGCGCTGATTATTTGCGCGGCTTTGCCGGCAACTTGGCAGCATCGAATCCGCCGACCTCGAATTCGGCGTCGAATTCGCCCGCGCCTTTCACATTCACGCCGATGGCTACGGTTTTGGAATTTTCCATCTTCGCGATGAAACCCTTGTCGTCGTCGATGAACAGGGCCGGCTCACCGGTGGGCGGGATCGTCGCCTGCATGCGCTGCGCCTTGGCACCGTCGAAACGCACCGGTAGCGTCACGCAACCGCCCTTGCAGTCGAAGGTGGCGTTGTCGAGCAGCAGGTACACGCTCTGGCCCCACTTCGGATGCTGGCGCAAGACCAGGCGCAGGCGTGCGTTCGCGATCTTCAACGGTTCCTTGGTCGCGATCGCCGCGGCGTATTGCGTGCCGCCGTCCTCGGCCGTGGCGGTGTAGGTCCACAGGCGCGCGAGCCGGTGCGAATCGGCGATGGCGGCGGATTTCTCGCGTGTTTCGGCAATGGTCTGCTGCACGCGCGCCGCCGTTTGCGTGCCTGGATACTT
>DATJIL010000166.1:0-3084 GCA_035493385.1 Rudaea sp. | reverse complement strand
TGACGACATCGACGCACTGGATCGCGAAGCCGCTGACGCACTGCCGGCGTCACTGAAGCGCACGTCCGCGTTCCTCGCGTACCCGGTGTTCAACAGCTACCGCAGCGAACACGAAATGCTGCGCTACCTGCGCCAGCTCGCGGACAAGGACCTCGCGCTCGACCGCAGCATGATCCCGCTGGGCTCGTGCACCATGAAGTTGAACGCGACGGCCGAGATGATTCCGATCACATGGCCGGAGTTTTCCAACATCCATCCGCTGGCGCCGGCAGAACAATGGCGCGGCTACCGCGAATTGATTGACAGTCTCGAAGCGCAGTTGATCGCGATCACCGGCTACGACGCGGTCAGCCTGCAGCCGAACGCCGGTGCGCAGGGCGAATATGCCGGCCTGCTGGCGATCCGCGCGTACCACCACGCCAATGGCCAGACGCAGCGCGACGTGTGCCTGATTCCCGAATCCGCACACGGCACCAATCCGGCGTCCGCGCACATGTGCGGCATGACCGTGGTCGTCACCAAGTGCGACGGCAACGGCAACGTGGACGTCGAGGACATCCGCGCCAAGGCGGAGAAATACACCGACCGCCTCGCCGCGATCATGCTGACCTATCCGTCGACGCACGGCGTGTTCGAGGAAGAGATCGCACAAATCTGCGAAATCGTGCACCAGCACGGCGGACAGGTTTACACCGACGGCGCCAACCTGAACGCGCTGTGCGGCGTCGCGCGACCGGGCCGCTGGGGTTCCGACGTGTCGCACCTCAACCTGCACAAGACCTTCTGCATCCCGCACGGCGGCGGCGGTCCCGGCGTCGGACCGTGCGCGGTCAAATCGCACCTTGCGCCGTACTTGCCCAAGGCATTCCCGGGCGCGGACGGTGAGCGCGGCGGCGGCATGGTTTCCGGAGCAACCTTCGGCAGCGCTTCGATCCTGCCGATCTCGTGGATGTACATCACGATGATGGGCCGCGAGGGCATCCTGAAAGCCACGCAGGCCGCGCTGCTCAACGCGAATTACCTGTCGAAGCGGCTCGCCGACTACTATCCGACGCTCTACACCGGCCGCAACGGTTTGGTCGCGCATGAGTGCATCCTCGACGTGCGTCCGCTGGAAAAAGCCAGCGGCGTCAGCGCCGAGGACATCGCGAAACGCCTGATCGATTTCGGCTTCCACGCGCCGACGCTGTCATTCCCCGTGGCCGGCACCTTGATGGTGGAACCCACCGAATCGGAATCGCTGCACGAACTCGACCGCTTCATCGACGCGATGATCCAGATCCGCGAGGAAATCCGCGCGATCGAAGACGGGCGCCTCGATCGCGAAGACAACCCGCTGAAACACGCGCCGCACACCGCCGCCGCGGTGTCGGCCAGCGAATGGACCCACGCCTACCCGCGCGAGCTCGCGGCCTATCCGCTGGCTTCGCTGAAGCAGGTGAAATACTGGCCGCCGGTCGCGCGCGTGGACAACGTGTACGGCGACAAGCACGTGTTCTGTTCGTGCGTGCCGATCGACGCCTTCAAGGAAGACGAACCGGTCAGCGCGTCCGTTCCGTAAAGGCGCGGCATGCCTTCCTTTCGCAACCGAAGGGGAGGCCGAGCCTGAGCAGGGGTGAGGAACGAGCCGCGCAGCCTGCGACGGCGGCGCTTTGCTCTTTTCCGCAGTAGTTGCCTGCTCGACCGGACCTGCGCGGGCTAACCCTTGCTCTTGATGATGCTGAAAGATCCGTCGCCTTCCATGTACATCGCCTTGACGCGTTCGAACGAGTCGAGGCCCTTGTTGCGCAAGCCCGCTTCGATTTCCTCGCGCGTCACCAGTTCGCGCCGCATGTTGCGATCGACGATCCGGCCGTTGCGAACCAGCAGGATCGGCGGCGCCTCGATGAGCCGCGCGATCGGCTTGAAATGGATGCCGAGCCAGTCGAGCAGCAGGTTCCACGCGGCGAGCGTCGCGATCAGCATCGCCCCGTCGGCCACCGTGTTGCCATTGCCGATCATCGCGTTCTGCGCCGCGTCGCCCAGCAGCACCACGAACAGGATGCCGGAGATGCCGGCCGAGCCCGTATCGCGCCGCAACAGGAACCGCAGCAGCAGGAACAGGCACCAGTACATGATCGTGCCGCGGATGAGGATTTCCAGCGGCGACATGCTGAAGTTCAGGAAATTGCTGAAATGAAGCGCGTCCATGATCCGTCCTTGCGCAGGGAGTTCACCCTGAATCTACCGCAAAGCCGGCGCCCTCATCGCGCGCTCGCGCCGTCGGTCACCCGCGGCCCGTCAATCGCCCGTCTCAGCACGGCGCCGCACTCGCCTTCCAGCTTGAACGCAAACAGGGCATCGCCACGCGTACGCCCGCGATTGACCGCGACGACCTCGATGCCGCGCGCGGCGGCCGCACGCACCAGGCGGAAGCTCGACCACACCATCAGCGACGAGCCGGCCACCAGAACGCCGTCGGCGGATTCCACCGCGGCCAATGCGGCTGCCGTGGTTTCGCGCGGCACCGATTCGCCGTAGAACACCACGTCCGGCTTCAGCATGCCGCCGCAAATTTCGCATGCAGGCACGTTGAACGCGCTGAAGTCGATGCCTTCGAGATCGGCGTCGCCATCCGGTGCGATGCGCGCGGCCGTTGCATCCCAATTGGGGTTCGCGCCGCGCAGGCGCATCTGGAAAGCGTCGCGATCGAAACGGTGACCGAGGGCAAGGCAGCGCACCACGTCGAGTCGCCCGTGCAGGTCGATCACATTGCGGCTGCCCGCGCGCTGGTGCAGGCGATCGACGTTCTGGGTGACGATTTGCGCAACGCGTCCCATTTGCTCCAGCTGCGCCAGGGCGGCGTGCGCCGCGCTCGGTCCTGCTGCCGCGAACATCGGCCAGCCCGCGAAGCTGCGCGCCCAGTAACGCTTGCGCACCGCTTCGCTCTCCACGAAGTCGCGATACTGCACCGGCGGCGAGCGCTTCCAGTTGCCGTTGCCATCGCGGTAATCGGGAATGCCGGACTCGGTACTGACGCCGGCGCCCGTGATCACGGTCACGCGCGAGCGCGCCGCCAGCCATGCCGCGAGGCGTTCGCCGTCC
>DATJIL010000165.1:0-7599 GCA_035493385.1 Rudaea sp. | reverse complement strand
CCGCACGTCGAGCGCGAACACTTCTGCAAAGACCCAGTCGAGCCAAAGGCGCGACGGGGTACCGCGAAACAGATGGTAATGCTCCGCCAGGATGCGCCACGCCGCGCGCGGATCGGCGTCCGCGCCGATGCCGAGCGCCTCCAGCGGCACGCCTTGCGAATAGAGCATGCGGAACAGGTAATGGTCCGGCTGCAGCAATAGCTGCGTGGCATTTCCGAACGGCTCATTCAGCGCGAACCAGGCAGGATCGGTATGGCCGTGGGGGCTGACAATCGGCAGTCCCGCGACCTGGCCATAAAGCTCGCGCGCGATCGCCCGCACCGCCGGCTCGGCGGGGAACAGGCGGTCGGGGTGTAGTTCGAGCTTGCGTGCCAGGCGATCCCTCCTCAGCTTGTCTTTTGCCGGACCCTAGCGCAGTGGTAGCGCTAACGGGAAGGAGTCTCGGGCATGAAGATCGCTTCGGCAAGGGTCATCGTCACGTGCCCGGGCCGCAATTTCGTTACGCTTCTGGTCGAGACCGACGAGGGCCTCACCGGCATCGGCGATGCCACCTTGAACGGCCGCGAGCTGGCGGTCGCCTCTTACCTGACCGATCATCTCATCCCCAGCCTGATCGGCCGCGATCCGCAGCGAATCGAGGACATCTGGCAGTTCTTCTACCGCGGGGCTTACTGGCGGCGCGGGCCGGTCGGCATGACAGCCCTCGCCGCGATCGATACCGCGTTGTGGGACATCAAGGGCAAGATCTGCGGGCAGCCGCTCTATCAGCTGCTCGGCGGCAGGAGCCGCGAGCGGGTGCTGGTCTACGGCCATGCCAACGGCGTCGACCTCGACCGGACCGTCGAAGCGGTGGGGCACTACATCGAGATGGGCTACAAGGCGATCCGCGCGCAAAGCGGCATCCCCGGAATCGACAAGGCCTACGGCGTCGGGCGCGGCGACACGTACTACGAGCCCGCCGACGCACGGCTGCCGACCGAGACAGTGTGGGACACCGCCAAATATCTCGATTTCGCACCGAAACTTTTCGACAAGCTACGCGAGACCTACGGCTTCGGCCCGCACCTGCTGCACGACGTGCACCATCGCCTGACGCCGAACGAGGCGGCCCAGCTCGGCAAGGCGCTCGAACCCTACCGGTTGTTCTGGATGGAGGACGCCACCCCAGCCGAGAACCAGGACGCGTTCCGCCATATCCGCCGCCACACCACGACGCCGCTCGCCGTCGGCGAGGTGTTCAACTCGATCTGGGATTGCAAACACCTGATCGAACGCCAGCTGATCGATTACATCCGCACCACCATCGTGCACGGCGGCGGCATCACGCACCTGCGCCGACTGGCCGACTTCGCGGCCTTGCATCAAGTACGCACCGGCTTCCATGGCGCCACCGATCTTTCGCCGGTATGCATGGGCGCCGCGCTGCACTTCGATACCTGGGTGCCCAACTTCGGCATTCAGGAATACATGTTCCACGCGGACGAAACCAACGAAGTGTTCCCGCACGACTACGTGTTCCGGAACGGCCGCCTGCATTGCGGTGAAGCGCCGGGCCATGGCGTGACCATCGACGAAAAACTCGCCGCGCGTTTCCCCTATGCGCCGAAGCAATTGCCGGTCGCGCGCCTCGAAGACGGCACCTTGTGGGATTGGTAACCATGAAACCTTTGCGCCTGAAAACACTGTTCGCCGCACTCGGTCTCACCATGTGCGCGCTGCCCGCATGGTCGCAGACCGCGATCTACCAGGATCCCGACCGAAGCTTCCATGAGCGCGCGGCAGACCTGGTGTCGCACATGACGCTGGAAGAAAAAGTGTCACAGATGCAGAACGCCGCACCGGCGATTCCGCGCCTGCGCGTGCCGGCCTACAACTGGTGGAGCGAAGGGCTGCATGGCGTGGCGCGCGCCGGCCAGTCCACAGTGTTTCCGCAGGCGATCGGATTGTCGGCCACCTTCGACACGCCGCTGATGGGCCAGGTCGCCACCGCCATCAGCGACGAGGCGCGCGCGAAATACAACCAATTCCAGCGGCACGGCATGCATGAGCGCTATGAAGGCCTCACGTTCTGGTCCCCGAACATCAACATCTTCCGCGATCCACGCTGGGGACGCGGGCAGGAAACCTACGGCGAGGATCCGTTCCTGACCTCGCGCATGGGCGTAGCCTTCGTGCGCGGCATGCAAGGCGACGATCCGAAATATCGAAAGCTCGACGCCACCGCCAAGCATTTCGCCGTACACAGCGGGCCGGAATCGGAACGCCATCGTTTCGACGTGCATCCAAGCGAGCGCGATCTCTACGAAACCTACCTGCCCGCCTTTCGCGCGCTGGTGCAGGAGGCCAAGGTCGATGCGGTGATGGGTGCTTACAACCGCGTAGACGGCGAACCCGCTGCCGCCAGCAAGCAACTGCTGCACGACATCCTGCGCGGGCAATGGGGTTTCAACGGCTATGTCGTATCCGACTGCGACGCGATCGAAGACATCTACCTGCGCCACAAAGTCGTACAGACCGCCGAACAGGCCTCCGCGATGGGCGTGAAGAACGGCGACGACCTGGATTGCGGCAACACCTATGCCGCGCTCGCCCGGGCCGTGCATCAAGGCTTGGTCAGCGAGGCCGACATCGATGCCTCGGTCACGCGCCTGATGACGGCGCGCTTCCGGCTTGGCATGTTCGATCCGCCGGATCAGGTGCCGTGGTCGAAGCTTCCCTACGCCGTCAACCAGTCGCCGCAGCACGATGCGCTTGCGCGCCGTGCCGCGCAGGAATCGATCGTGCTGCTGAAGAACGACGGCACGCTGCCGCTGTCGCGCTCGCTGCGTCGCATCGCAGTGATCGGCCCGACCGCCGATGACGTCGGCGCATTGCTGGGCAACTACCACGGCACGCCTGCCGCGCCGGTCACGATCTTGCAAGGCATTCGCCAGGCGGTGCCCGAGGCGACGGTGACGTATGCGCGCGGCGCGGACCTGGTAGAGGGCTTCAGCGGCGTCGGCGATGCAACGCTGATTGCGTCGAGCTATCTGCGTCCCGACGACCATGCGAACGAGCACGGGCTGAAGGGCGAATATTTTCGCGGCCGTGATCTGGCCGGCACGCCGGCGATGACGCGTATCGATCCGACCGTCCGCTTCCGCTGGGACGAGGGTTCGCCGACGGACGACGCGATTGCGCGCGGCGAACTGCCGGCGGACCACGCGCTGGATCATGAGAGTTTCAGCGTGCGATGGAGCGGCCTGCTCGCTCCGCCGGTGTCCGGCCGCTATGAACTGGATGCCGCAGCGCGCGGCGGCTTCCGCATGTATCTCGATGGCCGCCTGGTGATGGATGCATGGGACGCGAACGCGCCCGCGAAGCGCGCTTTGGTCGACCTCGTGGCAGGCAGAACGTACGCGCTGCGCCTGGACTACGCCAAAAATGGTCAGAACCCGGACGTGCAACTGGCCTGGCGCCTGCCCGGCGCCAGGCCGCCGCTGCAGGAAGCCGTGGATGCCGCGCGCCAGTCGGACGTGGTGATCTTCGTCGGCGGCCTGACCAGCGATGTGGAAGGCGAGGAAATGAAAGTCAGCTATCCCGGTTTTGCCGGTGGCGACCGCACCGACATCCGCCTGCCCGCCACGCAGGAAGCGCTGCTGCAAGCCTTGTACGCAACGGGCAAGCCCGTGGTGCTGGTGTTGACCACCGGCTCGGCACTCGGCATCGATTGGGCCAAGCAGCATCTGCCCGCGATCCTGGTCGCCTGGTATCCCGGCCAGCGCGGCGGCAACGCGGTGGCCGACGTGCTGTTCGGCGACGCCGATCCCGCGGGCCGCCTGCCGGTAACGTTCTACAAGGCGAGCGAAAAGCTGCCGCCGTTCGATGACTACGACATGCAGAACCGCACTTATCGCTATTTCAAGGGTGAGGCGCTTTATCCGTTCGGTTACGGCCTCTCCTACACGCACTTCGCGTATTCGAATCTGCATATCGATCGCAGCACGGCCGGCGCCAAAGACCGCGTGCACGTGACGTTGCAATTGAAGAACACCGGCGAGCGTGCCGGCGACGAAGTGGTGCAGTTGTATCTGAAGCCGTTGCAGGCGGCGCATGCGCGTGCACTGAAGGAGCTGCGCGGATTCCAGCGGGTGAACGTGCGACCGGGCGAAACCCGAACCGTTTCGTTCGACATCACGCCGGATGTGGACCTGGCGTATTACGACGACGTGCATCACGCCTACGCCGTGGATACGGGGCGCTATCAGGTGCAGATCGGCGCCTCCAGCAGCGACATCCGGCTGAGCACGGATCTGGTCGTGCACGAGTGACGAGGACTGACCGCATGCATGACACCCCCGCTCCAACTTCCCGCATCGTCTGTTTCGGCGAGTTGCTGATGCGGCTGTCGCCACCGGGCTGCGAATTGCCGCTGCAATCGCCGCAGTTCGCGGTGCATTTCGGTGGCGCGGAAGCGAACGTTGCCACTTCGATGGCGATCCTCGGGCACGACAGCGCCATGGTCAGCACGCTACCGGACAACCTGCTCGGCCGTGCCTGCGCCGGCGAGCTGCGCCGCCATGGCGTGGATACTCGCGGCATTCGCTATGCCGAAGGGCGCATGGGTATTTACTTTCTCGCGCCGGGTGCGATGCACCGCGCGCCGGAAGTGCTCTATGACCGCGCCGATTCGTCCTTTGCCCGCTCGCCCGCAAACGCCTACGACTGGCCGCGCCTGTTGGCGCGCGCGCAATGGCTGCATCTTTCCGGCATCAATCTCGCACTGTGCGAAGCCACGGCGCAGGCTGCCACGGCAGCAGTGCGGGCGGCACGCGCGCTGGGCGTGGCGATCTCGTTCGACTGCAACTACCGCAGCAAGCTCTGGGGCGGGCGCGCCGCACAAGCGCCGGCATGCTTACGCCAGATCGCCGCGGAAGCGGACCTGATCTTCGGCAATGACCGCGATATCGCGCTGATCCTGGAAATGGATTTTCCACAGGAAGATTCCGCCGAGCGTTTCCGTGCTGCGGCCGCCGCGGCCTTCGCGGCGTGGCCACGCTTGCGCCGCATGGCAGCCACCGAGCGCCGCCACCGCAATGTGGACGATCAGGACATTCTCGGCTTTGTGGCGACACGCGATCGCATGTCCAGTAGCGCCACGCATAGTCTGACGAACATCGTCGATCGCATCGGCGGCGGCGATGCCTTCGCCGCCGGGCTACTGCACGGCTTGTTCCGCAACATGAGCGACGACGACGCGCTCGATTTCGCAATGGCCGCCGCTTGCCTGAAGCACTCGGTACCTGGCGACGTGAATGTATTGCGCGAAGCGGACATGCTTTCGTTTCTCGCACAGGATGGCTTCGAGGTGAAACGTTGATGGCCGATTTCGTTGCCGGACAGGAAGCGCTATCGCTTGCGTCGCTTTCCAGCCTGCCGGCCGAGGTGATCAAACCGGCCTACGCGCCGGACCGTACGCGCGTCGGTATCGTGCATATCGGTGTCGGTGCGTTTCACCGCGCTCACCAGGCCGCGTATATCGATGCGCTGCTGGCGGATCATCCCGATTGGGCGATCTGCGGCGTTTCCCTGCACAGCGCCGAGGTGCGCGACGCGCTGCGCCCACAGAATGGGTTGTATGCGTTGCTGCTGCTCGGCCGGCACACGCAGCTGCGTGTGATCGGTTCGTTGCGCGAGCTGTTGTGTGCGCGCGACGAACCGGCCGCGGTATTGGCGCGCCTTGCCGATCCCGCCGTGCGGTTGGTGACGTTGACCATCACCGAGAAGGGTTACTGCCTGCGCGGTGAAGACCTGGACATCGCGCATCCGGATATCGCCCACGACCTTGATCATCCGCAGGCGCCACGCAGCGCCATCGGCTATCTGGTCGCCGGTCTCAACGCGCGTCGGCAGCAAGGCGTGGCGCCTTATACCGTGCTCAGCTGCGACAACCTGGCCGAGAACGGTCGCCGTTTGCAGCGTGCCGTGCTGCAGTACGCGCGGCACGTGGACGCGGGCCTGGCTGACTGGATCGACGCCCGGGTGACGTTTCCCTGCTCGATGGTCGACAGCATCACGCCCGCCACCGACGATGCCTTGCGCGAGCGCGTGGGCCATGCGCTCGGCTACACGGACGCCTGGCCGATCCAGCGCGAGACCTACACGCAATGGGTGATCGAAGACCGCTTCTGCAACGATCGCCCGCCGCTGGAGCGCGTCGGCGCGACGCTCAGCGACGACATCGCCGGTTATGACCGCGCCAAGCTGCGTTTCCTCAATGGCGCGCATTCGACGCTCGCTTACGTTGGATCGCTGCTGGAAATCGAAACGGTGGCCGAGGCAATGAACGAGCCGTCGCTGGCCGGGTTCGTAGAGCGATTGATGCGCACGGCCATTGCGCCTGCCCTCGCCTTGCCGGCCGGCATGCATGCCACCTCGTATATCGACGCCATTCTGGAACGCTTTCGCAACCCATCCATCCGGCACCGCCTTTCACAGATTGCCTGGGACGGTTCGCAGAAATTGCCGGTGCGTTTGCTGAGCACCATCGCGGATGCGCTGGGCCGAGGGCAGCCGATCGACATGCTGTGTATGCCGATCGCGGCGTGGATGCATTTTGTGCGGCGACAGGCGCGTCAAGGCGTGGCGTTGATCGATCCGCTCAACGACGCGTTGTCCAGCGTTGGGCGCGCGTGTACGGGCGATGTGCGAAGCGACGTGGCGACCTTTCTGCAATTGGATGACGTGTTTGCGCCGTTGTCAGAGGACGCGCGTTTTGTCGCTGCGCTGGAGGTGGCGTACGCCTCGCTTGGCGATGGCACACCTTCTTCTGTCTCGCACGCTCTACTTACGATGGCCGAACGTTAAGGCCACCCGATGCCATCGCCCCGGCGAAGGCCGGGGTCCAGCGACTTGTGCGCATCGTGCAAAGACACTGGGCCCCGGCCTTCGCCGGGGCGACGAATCCGTTGCGTCGCAGGTCTCCTGCAGAGGACATACGCCCTGTACAGCAACGGCACGTCTGTAGCTGCCTCGCAACTATCGCCGAAACAACCAGACCGTAACGGCTGCATCTAACGCCGTCGCCCCGGCGGAGGCCGGGGTCCAGCGACTTGTGCGCGTCGTGGAAAGACACCGGGCCCCGGCCTTTGCCGGGGCGACGGGTGAAGCCGATCAGTCGAGCTTGTAAGTTTTTTTCGGCAGGTTGTAGGCAAGCTCCACGGCCAGCTCGGCCGCCTCGTCCTCGTCCATGCGGTGCTCGGCCACCAGCTTGGCGAGGAACGCGCAATCGACGCGGCGCGCCACGTCATGTCGCGCAGGGATCGACAGGAAGGCACGTGTGTCGTCGTTGAAGCCGACGGTGTTGTAGAAGCCGGCACTGCTCAGCGTCCATTCGCGGAAACGCCACATGCCTTCGGGCGAATCGTGGAACCACCATGCCGGACCGAGGTGCAATGCGGGGTAGTGTCCGGCCAGCGGTGCCAGCTCGCGGCTGTAGGTGCTCTCGTCCAGTGTGAACAGGATCAGCTGGAAATTCGGCTCGTTGCCGAAACGATCGAGCAGTGGCTTCAGCGCATGCACGTATTCGGTGCGCAGCGGGATGTCCGCGCCCTTGTCGCG
>DATJIL010000164.1:0-6868 GCA_035493385.1 Rudaea sp. | reverse complement strand
GGTAGCGTTCGACCGACGCGGGCCAGTCGAAACGCTGCGCCACGATGTCCACGCCCTGCAACAGCGCGAACGCGAACGCCACGTAGGCGATCGCCCATTGCACCAGCTTGCGCTGTCTGAGACGAGCGAGGAATCCGGCTGCGGCTTCGTTCATCGCATTGCCACCGCATCGGTACTGGTGGGCAATCCGACTTTCTTGCAGAACGCGGCGAAGCGCGGGTCGTCGCGGTAGCGCAGGATGAGGGGATCGAACAGCAGATAGTTGATCCCGGCATCGCGGCTGGTCCAGGCACGGTCCAGCCACTTGAAGGTGTTGTCCGGATCGCGGCGCAACGCGTAGACCTGGGCGATCTGGTAGGCAGCATTATCGCCATGGTCGGCGATCAATTTCTTCAATGCGGCATCGGCCGCTGCGTGGTCGGAGCCGATCTGGTAAGCCAGTGTCAACGCGATCTCGCGATAAGTTGCATCCGGCTCCTGCTGCGCGGCGGCCAGCGCGGCCCTGGCATCGCCGCGCAAGATTCCGATGAGGGTGAGCTGCTCGTGGAATCCGGTTGCGCCAGGCTGCAGGGCAATTGCGGTACCCACGGCCTCGGCGGCCTCGTCCAGTCGATCCTGTGCGCTAAGGTAAGTACTCATCCATAGATACCAGTTGACGTGCCGCGGATCGGCCTGCAACGCCTGCCGGACCAACTCCACCGCCCGCCGTGTCTGCCCGAGCGGGGCAAGGGTGCCGGCGAGGAAAAATCTGGCGTAGGCATCATTGGGCGACAGTCGGACGGCGCGCTGCGCTTCGGCCTCGGCGCCTTTCCAGTTCATGTCCGAGGTCAGCAGCAAATTGGCGCGCGCCAAATGGGCCAGCGCCAGGTCGGGATCGAGTGCCAGCGCCGTGCTGGCCGCGTGAGCTGCCTCGGCGTAGGCCTGTTTCGCCTTCGAACCACTGAGGAATTGGGCTGCAAGGCCGGTCCACATTCTGGACAACTGCGCGTACGCCGCCGCGTAGTGCGGGTCGAGCCGGATCGCCTCGCCGAAGGCCGCGATGGCATCGCGAAACGCCTGCGGCGTCAGGACCTTGTAGCCGCCAAGCCCGCGCAGATAGGCAGCGTAGGCATCCAGATTGCCGCTGGGCGGTCGGTCGCTCTGCACCACCGCTCCGGGCGCGGTCAGCAATTTCGCCTTCAACGCTCCGGCCACCGCATTGGTGATCGCGTCCTGCAGCGCGAACAGGTCCTTGTACGGCTTGTCGTAGCGTTGCGACCAGATGATGCTGCCGTCGGCGGCGCTGACCAGCGTCGCGGTGATGCGGACCTCATCGCCGGCATGCTGCACGCTGCCTTCCAGCAGATGCGCTACACCCAGCTTCTGGCCGATGACCGCACTGCTGTCGTTGCTATCGCGGAACTGGAACGCCGAATTGCGGCTGATCACCTTCAATCCTTCGAACTGCGAGAGCGCGTTGGTCAGGTCGTCCGACAACCCGTCGGAAAAGAACCGCTCATCCTTGTTACCGCTCTCGTTGGCGAACGGCAGCACCGCGACGGATTTTTCGGAGACGCTCGCGCCAGAGCCGGGTGCCGCGGAATTCACCGCCGCCCGGGAACCGGGCATCGCGGCACCGGCCATGGAAGCCGAGGCGGGCGCGGTCCGCGCAGCAAACTGCGGCGCTGCGAGCGGGTGATGATCGGCGTACAGCCGCCAGCCCATCAGCGCGACTGCCATTACCAGCACCACGATGATGACGGCGTTGATTTTTTGCCCCGCCGAACGGTGCGCGTGTGCGGGCCGCGCTTCCGGCGAATCGGAGGATTCGGTGCGGCGGACGCCCTCGGGCGTCAGCTCGAAGGCCCACGCAAGGATGAGTGCCACGGGAAAGCAGAGCACGAACAGTACGATCAGCGCCTTCAGCATCCATGCCGGCGTGCCGAAGGTGGGCAGCACGACGGACGCCACCTGCAACAGCAGCCATGCGACGACGGCGTATGCGATCGCCACCCGCCACACGTGACGGCGCGTCAGCTCTTCAAGAAAAGCGGGCCTATTCGCAGCCACTGTGCTTGGGATCCCCTGCCGGCGACAGGCCGGCTTCCGCCGCCCGCAGTGTAGCCAATCGGCACGGCGTCCGCAGGTGGCGGGCACGGCCACAGCTTGCCTAAGGTTCACGAAGTGTGCGGCGCCTGTCCTGCCGCGAGCCGCACGTCACCTATACTTGCGGCATGCTGAAGGTTGACGTCCATTCGCACATCCTGCCGCCGGACTGGCCCAATCTGGCCGAAAAATACGGCGATCCGCGCTTTCCCGTGATGGTGAACGCGGGCGGACACCACCGCATCTATCGCGGCAACAAATTCTTCCGCGAGATATGGCAGAACTCGTTCGACGCCGTATTCCGGATCGAGGAATGCAGGAAGCTCGGGCTCGACGTGCAGGTGATCTCCACCGTACCGGTGCTGTTTTCCTACTGGGCCAAACCGAACCAGGCGCGCGAACTGCACCGGCACCTGAACACGCACACCGCGGAGATCTGCCGGGCGCATCCGCAGCACTACGCCGGCATCGGTACCGTGCCGCTGCAATCGCCGCGCCTCGCGATCGAGGAGATGGAACACTGCGTCGAGCAGCTCGGGCTGCAGGGCGTGCAGATCGGCTCGCACGTCAACAACTTGAATCTCGATGCGCCGGAGCTGTTTCCCTTCTTCGAGGCCGCGGCCGATCTTGGCGCCGCGATCCTGATCCATCCGTGGGACATGATGGGCAAGGACACGATGCCCAAATACTGGCTGCCGTGGCTGGTCGGAATGCCGGCCGAGCAATCGCGTGCGGCTTGCAGCCTGATCTTCGGCGGCGTGCTGGAACGTCTGCCGAGTCTGCGCATCGCGTTCGCGCACGGCGGCGGATCGTTCCCCTTTACCATCGGCCGCATCGAACATGGTTACCGGATGCGCCCGGACCTCGTCGCCACCGACAACGCGCGCGCACCGCGCGAATATTTCAGGCGCCTGTTTTTCGATTCGTGCGTGCACGATCCGCAGGCGCTGCGCTATCTTCTCGACGTCGTCGGCGACGATCGCGTGATGCTGGGCACGGATTATCCGTTTCCGCTCGGCGAACAGCAGCCCGGCAGCGGCATCGACGCGCTCAAGTTGCAGCCGCGCCAGCGCGATCGCGTGTTCCACGGCGCCGCACTGGAATGGCTGGGCTTGCCCAAACAACGATTCAATGCTCCTTCGGAGGTTTCATGAATCGCAACACAAGTTCGCTGCTGGCGCTGTTCGGCGTCTGTGCGCTCGCGATCGCACCGGCGGCGTTCGGTGCCGATTACTCCCTGGCCGGTGGCGCGGTGAAATTCTCTGCACCCGACGCATGGCCGATGTTGATGGAGAAGCTGGACGGCCCGCGCCAGTTTGTCGCGCTGCAGGTGAAAAATCCCGGCGACGCGAACTCGCTGGCACGCATCACGGTCACGACCGAGCAGGTCGACGGCGTGCAGGGGTTCCAGAAATTCCTGAGCGACGGCACCGCGCGCGCGCGCAAGCTGCCGGGCTACATCGCGACCACTTCATTGGGCGATGCGTCCAGCCTGCGCTACACCGCGACGGAAAACCACGAGAAAAATGCGTATACCGAGATCTACGCGTACCGTTCCAATCTGGCGATCCAGGTGCGCTGCATCCGGCCGGCCGGCGCGGCCAACGCCTGGAGTTCGACGTTCGATGCCGGATGCCAGTCGATCGTGGGCGCGGTGGAAAAATAGTTCTTTGCGATCGCCCATCATCACGGCAGCGCGAGATCGTCGCTGCGGAGAACGATCGCGTCCATGCAACAACAGAATGGATATTGACGCCCCGGCTTTTCACGACAGCCGCAACGATCGCGGCTAAAGGCTCACGTTTCACCATGTCGCATTCTTCAGATTTTCGCGCGGACGCCGAATGGGTGCGTACGCAGGACGACGGCGATCCGCTGCGCGGCTACCGCAATGAATTCCTGATTCCGCCATACGCCGGTGGCGAACAAACCTATCTGGTCGGCAATTCGCTCGGCCTGCAACCACGCGGCGTCAGGCAGGCGTTGCTCGACGAACTGGACGACTGGGCGCGGCTGGGCGTGGAGGGTCACCTGCACGCGCGGCATCCGTGGTTGCCGTATCACGTGGAAGTGCGCGAGGACCTTGCCGAAGTGGTCGGCGCCGAGCCCGTCGAAGTGGTGGCGATGAATTCGCTCACCGTGAACCTGCATTTGTTGATGGTGAGCTTCTACCGCCCGACGCCGGAACGTCACGCGATTCTGATCGAACGCCACGCCTTTCCGTCGGACCGCGACCTCGCCGCCTCGCAAATCCGCGTCCACGGCTACGATCCAGCCGAGGCGCTGATCGAGCTGGACGCCGATGAAGCGCGCGGCACGCTTTCGATGGAAGCGATCGAGCGCGCCATCGAGCAGCACGGCCGGCGCATCGCGCTGGTGTTGCTGCCCGCCGTGCAATACGTGACCGGGCAATCGTTCGACCTGGCTGCGATCACGAAACTGGCGCACGCGCAGGGCTGCAAGGTCGGCTTCGATTGCGCGCACGCGGCCGGCAACATCGACTTGCGCCTGCACGACAGCGATTGCGATTTCGCCGCGTGGTGTTCCTACAAGTACCTCAATTCCGGTCCGGGCGCGGTGGCCGGCGCGTTCGTGCACGCGCGTCATGCGCGCGAGAGCATTCCGCGTTTCGAAGGATGGTGGGGCCGCAACGAAGCCACGCGCTTCGAGATGCGACCCGAATTCGACGCCACGCCCGGCGCCGACGGCTGGCAGTTATCCAATCCGCCGATCCTTGCACTGGCGCCACTGCGGGTTTCGCTGGACCTGTTCCATCGCGCGGACATGTTCCGCCTGCGCGAGAAGTCGCGGCGACTCACGGGCTATCTGGAATGGCTGATCGAATCACAACTGCACGACACACTGGAAATCCTCACGCCCGTTGAACCTGCCCGTCGCGGCGCGCAGCTTTCCCTACGCGTGCGCGCCGGGCGCGACGCGGGCAAATCGCTGTTCGAGCATCTGGTCGCGCAAGGCATATTGGGCGACTGGCGCGAACCGGACGTGATGCGCATCGCGCCCGCGCCGCTCTACAACAGCTTCGCCGATTGCCTTCGCTACGCCGACGCCGTGCGGGTATGGCGTGACGCGCAATGAATCCATGACTACGAAGCCTCCCATCACCGTCATCGGCGCCGGCCTGGTCGGCGCCTTGCTGGCGACACTGCTTGCCCAGCGCGGGTTCGCAGTGGAAGTTTTCGAACGCCGACCCGATCCCCGCGTGCGAGGGTTCCTTGGCGGCCGCTCCATCAATCTCGCGTTGGCCGAGCGCGGACTGAATGCCTTGCGCGAGGCCGGCTTGGCCAACGACGTGCTCGCGCAGGCAGTGATGATGCGCGGACGCATGGTGCATGCGCTGGATGGCGCGACCAACCTGCAACGCTACGGCCTCGATGATTCCGAAGTAATCCGCTCGGTGTCGCGCGGCGGCTTGAACATCCTGCTGCTGGACGCCGCCGAACGCGCGGGCGCGCACCTCCACTTCGATTCAACGCTCACCCGCGCCGATTTCGCGAGTGGCGCCATCACTCTGGCCGATCACGATGGCGTTGCACGCACGCATCGCGCCGGATTGCTGTTGGGATGCGACGGCGCCGGCTCCGCATTGCGCGCGACGATGGCCCGAGCCGCCGAGCTCGGCGAGCGCGTCGAGCCGCTGGGGCACGGTTACAAGGAACTCGAAATTCCTGCGTTGCTTCCCTCCCCCCGCTCGCGGGGTCAAAGACCCGCAGATGCGGGAAGGGAAATTTTCGCGATCGAACCGAATGCCCTGCACATCTGGCCGCGCGGCCATTACATGTGCATCGCACTGCCCAATACCGAGGGCAATTTCACGGTCACGTTGTTTCTTCCGAACGAAGGGCCGCATCCGAGTTTCGCGACGCTTCCAGACGCCGCTGCGGCGCGCGCGTTCTTCCAGCAGCAGTTCCCGGACGCGCTGGCACTGATGGCTGCGTTCGACGAAGACTGGAACGCGCACCCCCTGGGGCAACTGGCGACGCTGTATCTCGACCGCTGGCACGTCGAAGGCCGCGCGCTGCTGCTGGGCGACGCCGCACACGCGATCGTCCCTTTCCACGGCCAAGGCATGAACGCGGGCTTCGAGGATGCCGCCGAGCTCGCCGGCCTGCTGCAGGAACAGCCAAACGACACCGCCGCAGTGTCGGCCGAATTCGAAGCGCGGCGCAAGCCCAACGCTGACGCGATCGCCGCGATGTCGCTGGCCAATTACATCGAGATGCGCGATGGCGTTGCCGATCCGCATTACCTGTTGAAGCGCGAACTGGCGGCGGCGCTGACCGAACGCATTCCCGATCGCTTCATGTCGCGCTACCGGATGGTCAGCTTCACGTCGATTCCGTATGCGACTTGCGTCGAACGCGATCGCGCGCAAACCGCATGGATGGAATCGCTGCTGGCGGGGCGCGACAACCTGGACGGGCTCGACCTCGACGCCGCCGCCGCGCATGCGCGCCACGCGTTGCCCCCGCTGCCAGAAGGCGCCTGATCAGATGCCGTTGCCCGAATCGATCCGGCGAGCGTGGACCGATACCGATTACCGCGTACGCGTGTCGTACGGCGGTTTCGCGAGCATCCGTTGCGGCAAGCCCTTGCCCATGCCGCTGCTGGCGATGCTGCGCCACGCCGACGATCCGTGGGGCTACATCACGGCGTGGAATCCCGCAGGCGTCGCCTTGCCGCTCGCCACCAACAAGATCCGGCAGCGCCGTTTGCGTGACGAACTGAGGGGCGACCGCCATCGCTTCATCGGCGGCATCGGCGT
>DATJIL010000163.1:0-5646 GCA_035493385.1 Rudaea sp. | reverse complement strand
GACTCAGCTTAACGACGTGAGCCTGAAAAAACAAAACCTCGGGCGATCCGAGGTTTTGTCAATCTTGTTGAGGAGTGCGGCCATGGATGGCCGCTTCGTGATCCTCGCGTTCACAGACGAACGCAAAAAATATGGAGCGGGAAACGAGACTCGAACTCGCGACCCCGACCTTGGCAAGGTCGTGCTCTACCAACTGAGCTATTCCCGCGCGAGGACGCGCATTATACGGGTTGGCGCGCGGATGGCAACAGCATTACGCGTGCGGACCATCTCCGCGCATGGCCGGCCAGGCCGCGCGCAGGTAATCGAGGCCAGACCAGATCGTCAGCGCGGCCGCGATGACGAGCAAGGCTTCGCCGACGTGGAACAGTCTCAGGCCCGCGGATTCGTGCTGGTACAACAACACCACGATCGCCACGATCTGCATCACGGTCTTGATCTTGCCGAGCATGGCCACCTTGACCAGGCCGCGTGCACCGATTTCCGCCATCCATTCACGCAGCGCGGAAATCGCGATCTCGCGGCCAACAATGATTGCGCTGACCACGGCGAGCAGCGGCGTAGGATTTTCCTGCACCAGCAGGAACAGCGTCACCGCGACCATGAGCTTGTCGGCGACCGGATCAAGGAAGGCGCCGAAGCGCGAATACTGGTTGAGGCGTCGGGCGACGTAACCGTCCAGCCAGTCGGTGATCGCAGCGGCGAGAAAAATCGCTGCCGCGGCGATGTTGGCGCCGTGGAATCCCGCATAAAACACGGCCACCATCACTGGCAACAACGCGATGCGGAACAGGGTGAGGATGGTCGGCCAGGTCAGCAGCATGCCGGCGAGTGTGCCACGTCTGCGCTCAGCCGTGGAAAGCGGCATAGATTTTCGCGGCCAGTTCGCGGCTCACGCCATTGACTTGGGCGAGTTCGTCGATGCCCGCCGCCGCCACACCGCCGATGCCGCCGAAATGCTTGAGCAGCGCCGACCGCCGCTTGGCACCGACGCCGGCGATTTCCTCCAACCGGCTTTTTTCGCGCGCCTTCTCGCGGCGCTGGCGGTGTCCGGTGATGGCAAAGCGATGCGCCTCGTCGCGGATCGCATCCAATAGATGCAAGGCGGGCGATTCCGGCCCCGGCCACAGGACTTTGCCGTTGTCGCCGCGGATCAGGCTTTCGTGGCCGGAGCGCCGCTCCGGACCCTTGGCAATGCCCAGGACCAGCACGCCGCTCACACCTAGGTCGGCGAGGACTTCCAGCGCCTGCGCGACCTGACCCTTGCCGCCGTCGATCAGCAGGATATCGGGCAGCACGCCCTCACCCGCCTGCAGGCGCTTGTAACGGCGCTCCAGGGCCTGGCGCATGGCCGCGTAATCGTCGCCCGGCTCGATGCCGGAAATGTTGAAGCGCCGATACGCCGACTTGAGCGCGCCTTCGGGACCGTAGATCACGCAGGACGCTACCGTCGCCTCACCCATGGTGTGCGAGATATCGAAGCATTCCAGCCGTTGCGGCGTATCGCCGAGTTCCAGCAACTCGCGCAGCGATTCGAAACGCTCGTGTATCGTTTGCTGGCTGGCCAGCCGCGCGGCCAGCGCCGCTTGCGCGTTCTTGCGCGCCAGTTCCACGAAATGCGCGCGGTCGCCGCGCACCTGCGTCTTGATCTCGACCGCGTGATGCGCGTGTTCGGACAACACCTGCACGAGCAGTTCCGCCTCGTCGGGCGCGTGGCTCAGCAGCAGCTCGCGCGGCACGGGTTTGTCGAGGTAGTACTGGGCGACGAAGGCGGCGAGCACCGCACCCGCGTCGGCATCCGTGGGCAGGCGCGGGAAGAAATCGCGTGAACCCAGGTTCACGCCATTGCGGAAGAACAGCACCGAAACGCAGGCCGTGCCCGACTCGATGCGGCAGGCGAGCGCATCGAGGTCGGCGCTCGCGCCCTGCACGTGCACCTGGGCGTGCAGGCGCTTGAGCGTCGCGATCTGGTCGCGCAGGCGCGCGGCCTTTTCGAATTCCAGGGCCGCACTGGCCCGCTCCATCTGCGCACCGAGTTCGCCAATCACTGCATCGCTCTTGCCATGCAGGAACATCGCCGCATGACGCACGGATTCACGGTACTCGTCCACGTCGATGAAACCCACGCAGGGCGCGGTGCAACGCCCGATCTGGTACTGCAGGCAGGGCCGCGAACGATTGCGGAAGTAGCTGTCCTCGCATTGGCGAACGCGAAAAAGTTTCTGCATCAAATCGAGACTTTCGCGCACTGCCCCTGCGCTCGGATACGGTCCGAAATACTCGCCCTTGCCGGTCTTCGCGCCGCGGTGAAATGCCAGTCGCGCGAAGTCCGCCGGATCCGGCCGCTCGTCGCCACGCTTTGCCTGTTGCGCAGCAGAGCTTGCGGACAAATAGATGTAGGGGTAGCTCTTGTCGTCGCGCAGCAGGATGTTGTAGCGCGGTTTCAGGCTCTTGATGAGCTGCGCTTCGAGCAACAGCGCTTCGCCTTCGGTGCGAGTGAGGGTGACTTCGATGCGCGAGATTTGCGTGACCATCGCGGCAATGCGCGGCTGCAGCGCGGGTTTCAGGAAATAGCTGCCGACGCGTTTCTTCAGGTTGCCGGCCTTGCCCACGTACAACGGCTCGCCGCGCGCGTCGAGCATGCGATAGACGCCAGGCGAAGTGGTCAGGGTGCGGACGAATTCCTTGCCATCAAAACTCGACGCGCTGGAATCCGACTCGCTCACGCGCTCACTCGGAAATGGTCAGGCGCCGGATCTGTCCGCTGGCAAGATCCACGCGCACGATTTCGTGCGCGTTGGTGTTGGCGACCCACAATGCGCCGGCGCCCAGCGCAAGGCCAGCCGGTTCCTGCAACCGGTATGGCAGATTCAGGGCGCGCACATCGCCCGTGCGCATGTTGATCGCCTTGATCTTGCCGTTGTAGCTGTCTGCCACGAAGATCAGGCCACGCGCATCCGCGCAAACCGCAAGCGGATGCTGCAGGCGTGCGTCTGCGCGCTTGCCCGCCGCATCGCCGAAATCGTACAGGCCGCTGCCGACCATCGTGCTCACGCGATTGTCGAGCAAGCGCAGCAGGCGCACCGCCGAAGCGGCCGCGTCGGCGATCACGAGCTGCTGGCCGATCAGGCTCAGGCTCGATGGCTGCGCGAAACTCGCGGTTACGCCGACGCCGTCGGTCAGGCCGAGTTGGCCGCTGCCCGCCAGCACGACCAGCTTGTTGCGCACCATGTCGAGTTGCCAGATCTGGTTCTGGCCGGACACCGCGATGTAGACGTTGTCGCCGAGCACGGCGACATCGGCCGGCGCCGACATCGCCACTTTCGCCGGCTCCAGGTTTTCGTTCGGCAGATCGTGGCCCGCCGTGCCGGTGCCGGCGACCGTATCCACGTCGCCGCCGAGCAGGCGCACACGGCGTACCGCATGGTTGCCGGTATCGGCGACGAACAGCACGTCCTTGCCCAGGGCCAGGCCCTGCGGATCGGTGAATCCGGCATCCTTGCCGCGGCCATCCCAATAACCCGGATTGCCCGAGCCGTACTGGCGCTGCACCTGGCCGTCATGCGTGCATTCCAGGATGCGATTGTGTCCGCTGTCGGAAATCCACAGGCTCGACTCTCCCACCGCCAGCCGCGACGGAAAGCACAGCGGCGCGCGCGCTTCCGGACGCACCGTGGCCACGTCAGACTCGTACACGCGCAGATCCTGCGCGGCGGCTTCGTCGAGCAGGTGCGCGATCAAGGTGTCGGCTTCCTGGCGACGGCCTTCGCCGGGCAGCAGCGCGGCGAGCTGGCCCTGCGCATCGATCAGCGCCAGCGTCGGCCAGGAATCCACGCCGTAGGCCTGCCACAGCAGATAGTCCGGATCGTTCGCCACCGGATGCCGGATGTGGTTGCGGTTGACCGCCTTGAGCACCGGCTCGCCGTGGCGCTGATACTCGAACTTGGGCGTATGCACGCCGATGATGCTCAGGCCGTCGTGGTATTTGTTTTCGAGGTAGCGCAGGTCCGGCAGGACATTGCGGCAGTTGACGCAATCGAACGTCCAGAAATGGATCAGGGTCACGCGCCCGCGCAGCGCGGCGAGGTTGGGCGGCGTATCGGTATTCACCCAGTCGAGTGCTGGCGGCAGTTCCGGAGCAGCGATTCTGGCATTCATGCGCGGCGTGGGTTCTTCATGTCAGCGAGCATTATGCGCCGTGCGCAGCAGCGCATCGACACGTGCCAGGTCCGCGGGTGTGTCCACGCCGGCCGGAAACGGCTCCGGCGCCAGGCGCACCGCGATGCGATGGCCGTGTTCAAGCGCGCGCAATTGTTCCAGCGCTTCGGCACGTTCGGCCGGCGTCGGCGCCAGCTCCGCGAACGCGCGCAGGAACCCGGCGCGATACGCGTAAATGCCGATGTGGCGCAGGAACGCGGGGCCGGTCGGCAGCACGTCGCGGGTCCGCGCGAATGCATCGCGTGCCCACGGCATCGGCGCACGGGAAAAATACAGGGCATGCCCATCAAGGCCGGCTACGACCTTGACGCAATTCGGATCGAACAACTCCTGCGCAGTTTCGATGGGTGTGGCGAGCGTGGCCATCGGCGCATTTCCGCAAGCCAGGCACTCGGCGACGGTACGGATGCCGGATGGCGGCGCCAGCGGTTCGTCCCCCTGCAAATTGACGATGATGGCATCGTCCGCCCAGCCCAACGTCTGCGCGCATTCGGCCAACCGGTCGCTGCCCGACGCATGATCGGCACGGGTCATGGCTACGCGCACCGGCGCATCACGCAGCGCATCGGCGATGCGAGCATCGTCCGTGGCCACGACGACTTCGGTCGCACCCGCATGCAACGCTCGCTGTGCCACGTGCAGGATCATCGGCTTGCCTGCGATCGGCCGCAGCGGCTTGCCCGGCAGTCGCGTGGAGGCGTAGCGCGCGGGAATGGCAACGATGAATTTGAGTGTGTCGATCATGGCGCTTCGGCGAATCCAGCGGCGAGCCTACTGAAGTGCCGCGACGAAAGATACCTGCCGACGGTCGGTAGGCGTGTACGGAGTCGGATGCTAGTTTCACGACATAGGCAAATTGACCAGAGCCGGAGGTTGCCAATGCGCGTGCCCGCAATCGTTGTTTCGATGTTTGGCCTGCTGCTCGCTACGAGCGGCGCGCATGCCACGAATTGGGTCGTCCAGGTCGGAGGCACGACTGCTAGCGGAGGCGATGGCTACGGGGGAGGCAGCAACCCGGTACTCGCATTCTCGCCGACGCCGATCACGATCACGGCCGGCGACAGCGTTACTTTCAACAATCTCGGTGGAGCGGCGCACAATGTCCATGCCGCCGACAACTCGTTCCGCTGCGCCAATGGCTGCGATGGCCAGGGCGGAAACGGCACTCCCTCTTCCGCCAACTGGACGTTCACCCTGACATTCAACACCCCGGGTACGGTCAACTACTACTGCGACAACCATGTCAGCATGGGCATGACCGGCAGCATCGTCGTCAACGCCGCTGCGCCGCCCTCGATCGCGCTCGGCGGCTACATGAGCGGCAACTGGTACTCGCCCGGCCAGGGCGGGCACGGTTTCCAGCTCGAATTCACCAATCTGTCGACCGGGGCGACCACGGCCAACATGCTTGCGATCTGGTTCGTCTAC